>JBEKFS010000072.1:0-16462 GCA_050013195.1 Occallatibacter sp. | reverse complement strand
TGGATGATTCTATATATTCCGCGCAAGGTAACGAGTTCGATTGGGATGCTCTCTATTCGCGGAGGCTCGATTGGCGACAAGCCGCCGGAGCCCGACGATAAGCTGGGAGGGTTTGCGGCAGAGACTCAATCTGTGATCACCGAGTTGTTGGATATTCCCAATGAGCCGCTGACATTTGCCAACGATTCTTTTGGCCCGCGCACGGAGGACCAGATTATTGCTTACACGTGGAGAAAGTATTTGGACAGCGGAGACGCAACGTGGCCGCTGCGCTTGCCGATGACGAAGGCCGTGGTTCGCGCGATGGACACGGTGACGACATTTGCCGCGAGCAAGAAGGGCGGCAGGCACCAGGTGGACCGCTTTTTTGTGCTGGGCGCATCGAAGCGCGGATGGACGACATGGACCACGGCGGCGGTGGATGGGCGGGTAGTGGCGATTGCGCCGATGGTGATCGATGTGCTGCATGTGGTTCCGTCTTTCGTACATCACTATCGCAGCTACGGATTTTGGGCGCCGGCGGTGAAGAGTTATTACGATGAGCATCTGATGGACGAACTGAACAGCAAGCGGTTCGAGCAACTGATGGAGATTGAAGATCCGTATTCATATCGGGATCGGCTGACCATGCCGAAGCTGATTATCAGCGCCGCGGGGGACCAGTTCTTTTTGCCGGATTCGTCGCAGTTTTATTTTGATGATTTGCCGGGAGAGAATCATCTGCTCTATGAGGCGAATACCGATCACTCGCTCAAGGGGGCGGATGTAAACGAAAGCATTGCGGCCTTTTATCAGTCGGTGCTGCACGGCGGCAAGCGGCCGGATTTCAAGTGGAGCTTTGCATCGGATGGCGCGATACGGGTGACGGCGGAGCCAACGCCGCTGACGGTGACGCTGTGGCAGGCGACGAATCCGGAGCATCGTGATTTTCGCGTGGAGGCGATTGGCCGCGCCTATCACGGCAGCAGTCTGACGGCGGAGAAACCGGGGGTCTATGTGGCGCGCGTGGAGAAGCCGGAAAAGGGATGGACGGCGTTTTTTGTGGAAGCCACTTTTGCGGGCGAGGGGAAATATCCTTTCAAATTCACAACCGCGGTGAGAGTGTTGCCCGATGTGGAGAGCTATCCACTGCCTGAAAAAGGAAAGATGAAACTGCAATTGAAATCGGAGGCGGGACATTATTGATGGCAGGGAATAGGGAAAGACTCTCCGGGGCTAAAGCCCAATATTTGTATTGTTGCGTTTACGGCACGACTGAAGTCGTGCCCTGACGCTTCTTGCTCCACGATTTGCATTTTTTCACAAGCTGTAAACCCCACTCATTTTAATGTCTTGATCGGCACGACTGAAGTCGTGCCCTGACGCTTCGTGCTCCACGATTTGCATTTTTCCGCAGCCTGTAAAACCCCCTGCTCCCTCCGGCTCCTGTTTATAGGGCTGAAGCTCACTGCTCCCTGCATTGTTATGGCGATCTACTCGTAGCGGAGGGCCTCGATGGGGTCGAGATTGGCGGCGCGAATGGCGGGGATCATGCCGCTGATGAGGCCGACGACGGCAAGGATCACGGTGGCGATGATGACCGAAGCGGGCGAGATGATGAGGCGAATGTCGGCGTCCGTGGCGTTCTTGGCAATGGCGCTATAAAAGGTGATGCGACCCACCAGCACAGAGATCAGGTAAGCGAGAGCGATGCCGGCAACGCCACCGACGGCGGAGATGGCGAAGGCCTCGGCCAGAAATTGCGTGAGGATGTGACGCTTGCGCGCGCCGAGCGCCTTCTCGATGCCGATTTCGCGGGTGCGCTGCTGCACGGCCACCAGCATGATGTTCATCAGGCCGATGCCGGCGATGCCCAGGGTGAGCGCGCCCACCAGCGACAGCAGCACCTGCAAGGCGATCGATAGCATCTGGAACTGCTTGAGCTGGGTGAGCAGGTTGGCTACGAAGATCGCCCGCTTATCCGTGGGCCGAAAGTGGTGGGCGGCGGCCAGGGTCTCACGAAGGCTTTTTTCAGTCATCTCGTTGTCGCCGCGATAGTTGAACCAGATGCCGTCGAGGTAATGCGTGTCCTTGATGTCGCTCATGGTGTTGAAGGGCACGTAGATTTGCGTGTTGCGGTTATTGTCCCCATTTTCCTGCATCTTGGGGGTAAGCACGCCGACAATGGTGAAGATGACGCCGTTGAGGCGGATGGTTTCGTCCAGCGCCCAGCCACCGCTGAAGAGCTTGGTTTTAGCCTCCGAGCCTATGACGCAGACGTGGGCGCGTTGCTGGTCCTCGGCCCCGTTGAAGAATCGGCCCTGATCGATATCTGTCTTCAGAATGTCCTGAAAGGTGGTCCGAACCCCGTTGACGGTCCAGGTGTAGGTGTGCAGATCGTTCTGCACGGGAACGTCCATTTCGACCGTGGGCGAGATATGGAGGATGCCGGGCACGCTGTTGTAGACGCGGTCTACGTCGTCGAGCGTGAAGCGGACTTTTACGCCGGCCTTATCTCCGCCGGCCTGCTCGCTGGTGCGGCCGGGAAAGACGCCGATCAGGTTGGTGCCAAACTGGGCAAAGATATTTTCGATGGCGCGGCTGAAGCCTGCGCCGTAGGCCAGCAGCAGCACCACCGTGGCGATGCCCCAGGCCATGCCGACCATGGTGATGGTGGTGCGGCGGCGGTTGTAGAGCATCGCTTCCCAGGCCTGGGCGAGAATGTCTTTCAGCATGGTTGTTCCAGTTCTCAGTTCTCAGTTCTCAGTTTTTAGTTGCCAGATTTCAGCGAAGTTGACTCATGGAGAGATTGCAACAACGCGTAGATCATTTTTCCAACCTCTTGTGACAGATTTTCTGCTTCATCGATTAAATTTGAGTCGCCAAACTTGAGTGCTCGTGCGATTTCCAGCTGGGTTTGCAATTCATGATTTGAACCGCGGGCGGTACCCAAAAACTGCCTGAATTCACCCACGCTGAGTCGTCCCTGACCTTCGGCGATATTACTTGGAATTGAAACTGCCGAGCGCCTGATTTGACTGGATATCCCATAGACTTCCTCGCGTGGGAAGCCCTGGGTCAGACGGTAGATTACGACCGTCAATTGGATTGCTCTTTGCCAAACCTGCAAATTACGAAATGCTTGTCCCATAAACCACCTCCAAGAGCCGACAACTGACTTATTAGGAGCTGTATCATAACCGAATGCTTACCGTCTTTGAGCTCTCCCTCAGGGGCTAAAGCCCGCGATTTTTATGCCTGTCTGTGGCACGACTAAAGTCGTGCCCTGACGCTTCTTGCAACTCCGAATGAGTTTTTCCGCAAGCTGTAAAGTCGTGCCCTGACGCTTCTTGCAACTCCGAATGAATTTTTCCACAAGCTGTAAAGTCGTGCTCTTTCAAAACATCGACCTAATCTGAGGTTCCATAACTGAAAACTGAGAACTGAGAACTGAGAACTGAGAACTGTCTTTCTCACTCCCTTCGCAGAGCTTCGATGGGGTCCAGCGCGGCGGCTTTGCTGGCCGGGTAGAGACCGGCGGCAACGCCACACAGAACCAGTGAACCGAGAGCCAGCGCGGCCGACCAGGGAACCAGTCGCGGCGGATCCCAGCCGGGCATTTTTCCGGTGAACCCAATTTGCAGCAGCCACATGAAACCCTCCGAAACGAGGATGCCGATTAGACCGCTGATGCCGGTCAGCAACAGCCCCTCCCAGAAGAACTGCCACAAGATGCTTCGCTTGGTGGCTCCAATGGCCTTCAGCACGCCGATCTCGCGCGTGCGCTCAGAGACCGAGACCAGCATGATGTTGATGATGCCCACCGCGCCCAGGCCGAGGGTGACGATGCCCACGCCACCCAGAAAGACATCCATGGCGCTGAAGATGGCCCCGATCATCCTCTCTTCCTCGATGGTGTCCCACTCCTGAAAAGCATCTTTAAGCACGGGGTCGAAGCCATGATGCTCGGCAATCACCTGGTGTACAGCGATCTTGGCCGCCGTGGCGTCGCCCTCGGTCGTTGGCTGATACTGAATTGAAGTCAGCGCATCGCGGGCAATGTTTTCGCCTTTCATGGCGAAGAGTTCCTGCATGATGGAGAGCGGGATGTAGAGCCTCTGGTTGTCGTAGTCGTTGTTGCCGCGGCTGATGGGCTGCACGCGGCCCACTACGGTAAAGGCCACGTCGTTGATGGTGATGGTTTCTCCCAGCATGGGCCGTCCGGGAAACAGCAATTGAACGCTCTTTGAGCCCAGCACCACGACGCGCCGCCGCTCGGCCAGATCCTGATCGCTGATAAAGCGGCCATCAGCGAGGGGCATAAAGCGCACAGCAGAGTAGTTCGGTTCCACGCCTGTAACCGCGCCGGAGGCGTTGGCGTATTGGCTGACCTCGTAGAGGTCGCCACGGCTGAGAATGGCGGTGGCCGCGCGCACCTGCGGCAGAGCGCGTATGGCGGCTGCGTCACCCAGCGTGAGCTGGTAAGGGCGCATCCCCGTATGCTGATTGGCCAGGGCGGGAATGGTGCCGCCCCACATCATCACCAGGTCGTTGCCGAAGGTGGCCAACTGCTTGTGCTGGCCACTGCGGAAGCCCTCGCCCAGGCCGACAAGCACCAGCAGGGAGCCAACACCCCAGGCGATTCCGAACATGGTCAGGAAGCTGCGCAGCTTGTTGGCCATGATGGCGCGGAAGACCTGGCCGAGTGTGTCGGAGAAACTCTGCATGGCGTTTAGACACCAAGAGCGGGTGTTGGTGAGTGATACGCGGCGGCTGGACTTGCGGTTCCCCAGGAAGAAACAAGCGTGGACCGGGAGGTCCACGCTACAGCCGGCCGGGAGGCCGGCGCTACAGTTTCATGCACTGCGGACCGGTAACGCTGGTGGTGTACGAAAAAGATGCCGGGCGGCCGGAACCAACGGGTGAGCTCTTGCGTAAGATACAACATCGGATGACAGTGTTGCGCTGTCACCGTCTAATTTTGCAATACCTTGCGTAAACCGTTCATATGCATCAGAGAAAGCGGCGGCTTTCTACATATACGGGAGGATTTGTGGCTGCATCGCGAAAGAACAAGCGTTTCTGGATCTGGCTGGGCAGCGGAGCGGCCGTGGTAGTGCTGCTGCTGGGGTTTGCGCTGGTGCGGCTGGCGAAGGGACCGTCCATCGATCCCAACAAGCTGGCCAAGGTAACGCGCGGCGACGTGGCGCGATCAGTGGTGGCCACAGGGAAGATTCAGCCCATCACCAAGGTCGAAGTGAAGAGCAAAGCTTCCGGAATTGTGGAAAAGCTCTACGTGGACATCAACGACCGGGTGAAGAAGGGCCAGCAGCTGGCGCAACTGGACCAGGTAGAGATACTGGCGCAGGTAAACGCGCAACGGGCGCAACTGACCGCGGCTGAGGCCAACGTGGCTACGTACGAGGCTAATATCGAGCAGGACAAGGTGAACGCGGCGGCCCCGGATCTGCCCATGTACAAGGCCACCCTGGATCGCAATCTGGAGATGCAGAAGGCGGGCATCGTGAGCCGGCAGGCGCTGGACGACGCCAACAAGGATTACCTGGCGGCGCTCACGCGGAGAGATTCATCCAAGGCGCAGATCGGCGTGGATGCGGCACGGCTGAAGCAGGCACGGGCACAGGTGTTGCAGGCCGACGCCAGCCTCAAGCAACTGGAGGAGCAGCTCAGTTACACCACGATTGTGGCGCCCATGGACGGGGAAATCCTATCGCGGGACGTGGAGATTGGCGCCGCGGTCAGCTCCATTCTGGTGCTGGGCTCCACGGCCACTCTGGTGATGACCGAGGGCGACACCAGCGAGGTTTACGTGCAGGGCAAGGTGGACGAGGCGGACATTGCCCACGTTTATATGGGCCAGCCGGCGCGCATCAAGGTGGAGAGCTTTCGCGATCGCCTGTTCAACGGAAAGGTGACCAAGATTTCGCCCATGGGCGTGGAGAAGGACAACGTAACCACATTTGAAGTGCGGGTTTCCATCAACAATGCGAGCGGGGAACTGAAAGCGCAGATGACGGCGAATGCGGAGATTATGCTCGACGAGCACAAGGGCGTTCTGACAGTGCCGGAAAGCGCGGTGAGCTACGACAAAGATAAGAATGCCTCGGTCGATCTCCCGGATAAAAGCAAGAAGGACGGCACGCGCAAGGTTGCGGTGAAGGTGGGACTTTCCAATGGCTCGGTGACCGAGATTTTAAGCGGGCTGAAGGAAGGCGACCAGGTGGTGTTGCAGCAGTAGGGTAAAGTGGAAAAACCCGGGCCTGAAGGCCTCTTATCGAACTGCTGTATTCAGGGGTCTAAAGACCCCTGCTCCCTCCGTTCTTTCTATGGGCTTTTATTTTTGAGGTTAGGAGCTTTATCGAGCGCGCGCAGGGAACAGATGACAAGAGTGATGCGTAAACAGGAAGTATGAAGCATAAAGTCATCCTACTCATAGCATGTATAGCGGCGTTTGCAGCGCAGAGTTCGGCTGCGCCAAGAAACAAGCAGGAGATGAATTCCGCTGAGGCGCGCAAGGCGCAGCCGCCCATTGAATACAAGGCGCCGCTGATTACAGAAAAATTACGGCTCTCAGACTTTGCAGGCATGGCGCCCAAGCCGGAGCTGAAGGACAAGCTGCTAAAGATATCAGGATTTATTCAGAACACGCCGCACGACGGGCAGCCTGCGACGGAAGAGACCGAGGTCTGGCTGGGATATACCAAGAGCTCCATTTATTTTGTATTTATATGCCATGATCGCCATCCGGAGCTGATTCGCGGACACCTGGCACGGCGGGAAAACATTCTAAAAGACGACTATGTAGCGGTGTTTCTGGACCCCTTCCAGGACAGACGCAAGGGTGTTGTCTTCGGGGTGAACCCGGCGGGGGTGCAGGCCGACGCGGCGTGGGACGAGATCAACGGCACGGATTTCAGCTATGACCAGGTGTGGGATTCCGAAGGGCAGGTGACGCGCGAGGGATGGATGGCGCTGATTGCCATTCCCTTTCGCAGTTTGCGCTTCCGGCCGAATGGGTCGGACTGGGGAGTAGTGTTCCAGCGCAACTTTCCGCGCAATAGCGAACAGGACAACTGGCCGCACATATCCACCAACATCACCGGCGTACTGAGCCAGGAAGGGACGTTGAAGGGCATTGCTGGCGTGACCGGCTCACATAATGTGCAGATCAATCCGTATGTGCTGGGGCAGAACGAGCGCGAGTTAAAGACCATTGACCCGTTGAATCCCTATTTCAGCTCGCGACACGAGGAAGGCACGGCCGGCGGCGAGGTGAAGGCCATTCTGAAAGACCGCATTGTGTTCGATGCGACCGTCAATCCTGATTTCAGCACGGTGGAGTCAGATCAGCCGCAGTTTACCGTCGACCAACGTTACCCGGTGTTTTTTCCGGAGCTGCGGCCGTTCTTTCTGGAGAATGCGAATTACTTTGC
Source organism: Occallatibacter sp. (assembly GCA_050013195.1). GTDB lineage: Bacteria > Acidobacteriota > Terriglobia > Terriglobales > Acidobacteriaceae > Telmatobacter. The sequence goes on along the minus strand of JBEKFS010000072.1, from coordinate 9,029 downwards.
TACGCCGATCAATCTGGTTTACACGCGCAACATCGTTCATCCGGAGTACGGCGGGCGCGTAACGGGAAAGACAGGCCACACCAACATAGGCTTGTTTGTTATTGACGATCGTGAGCCGGGGCAGACGGTGGCGCCGGGTGATCCGCTCTACAACAAACGCGCGACAATAGCGGTGGGACGCGTGTCGCGAGATTTGGGCAAAGGTTCGAGTCTAGGCGCAATTTATACGGATTATGAATTCGGCCAGGGATGGAACCGCATCGGGGGCGTGGATTTTACCTGGCGGATGACCAACAAGTGGTTGGCGCTGGGGCAGATGGTGGAGAGCTCGACCAAAGGCACGGTGGATAGCGGAACTCCTCCGACGTATGCCGCCGGGCCGGCGAGCAACTTTCAGTTGCAGCATAACGGCCACGCCTTCAACCTACAGTCGACCTACCAGGATATGAGCGTCGGCTTCCAAACGCAGCTGGGCTTTATCCAGACATCGAATTTTCGCAACGGCCAGACGCACATGACCTATCAGTGGTATCCGAAGCACAAGGTCATCCAGAGCTATGGACTGGAAACCAATCAGAATGTCGCCTACGATCACTTAGGCAACCGCGCTTTTCATTACTCGTCCTTTGATCCGTTCGTGCTGCTGCCGCGCAACTTTGTACTGGCGCCGATTGGAGGCCAGAACTCCGACACGGTGGGCCCGCAGAATGGGTACCTGCTGACACAGAACAAGAACTTCACGGAGAATTTCGGCGGGTTTGTCGTGCGCGGCGCTCCTTTCGCGCAGTTTAACTTCAATTTGCAGGCGATCCGCAGCGGCAATGTGAACTACAACCCAATGGCGGGCGGCGTGCCGTTTTTGATGAATCAGGAAACCGTGCAGGCGCTTTTTACCTTGCAGCCGCTGCGGCAACTGACCGCGGATAACACTTATCTGCTGGATCGCGATCACGCGGTTACGAACGGGGCGCTGGTTTATGAGAGCCAGGTCTTCCGCACCAAGATCAATTATCAGTTCACGCGGGCAATATCGGCGCGCATGATTGTGGAGTACGATTCGACGCTGACCAATCCGGCGGAGACGTCGCTCAAAAGGACCAAAGAAGTGGGAACGCAGGCGCTGTTGACGTGGCTTCCGCATCCGGGCACGGCAATCTATATCGGCTACAACAACGATCTGCAAAATCTGGACCGATCGCTGTGCAATCGTTTGCCGGGAGGGGCGTGCGATCCGAATAATACGGTGGCGCCGCGAGCCGAGAATTTGCTGAACGATGGGCGGCAGATTTTTATCAAGGCTTCGTATTTATTCCGCTTCTAAGCCCGGCCACCTGCGGTGGGGCCAAATGCTCGCTATCCGCTCGCATGGGAGTCGTGGATTCCCCGGTCCCCAAATGCGAGGGACCGGGGGCACCCGGCGGTGGGGCCAAATGCTCGCTATCCGCTCGCATGGGAGTCGTGGATTCCCCGGTCCCCAAATGCGAGGGACCGGGGGCACCCGGCATGGCAAAGGGCGAATTTGCCGGGGTTCCTTTTACAATAGTTCTATATGCGAAAGCTGATTGTTGCGATACTCCTGATAGCGGCTACTGTGGCTCCGGCACAGACCCATGCAACCAAAAACCAGAGCAAGGACAAGCTGCTCTTCACGCTGATTATGTCTCGCCACGGCATCCGACCGCCTATAGTTTCCGCTTCGGAGCTTGACCTGCGATCTTCCGCACCCTGGCCTAAATGGGAGGTTCCGCCTGGATTCCTGACGCACCACGGCGGCACGGCGATTCAGCAGATGGGCGCTTACATGCGTCTGGACCTTGCCCGCAAGGGCCTGTTGCCCGCTGACGGCTGCCCCGGCAGCAATGAAATCTATTTCTATTCGGATATCGACGAACGCAATATTCTGAGCGCGCGCAGCACCATCGCCGGGCTGGAACCGGGTTGCGATGCGCTGCCCGTGCACACGATGGTTGCCGGCTCGCACGTGAAGGATCCATTGTTTCTGCCTGTTCCTGAAATCTTCCCGATGCCATCCGCGGCAGCGATTGCGGCAGATGAGCAAGCTGCTACGGGCAACAACCCTTCATTCTTCTTTTCGCTTGCGGGCAACCCAGAGCTGAAAGAACTGAACTATATCCTCGCGCCTGATCCGGCGCATCCTGCCGCGAAGCCCATCCTCGACGATCCACGGCCGCTGGCCGCGGGGTCAACGCTGGTGGAGGATTTACTGCTCGAATATACCGACGGCAAGCCGATGCCGGAAGTTGGCTGGGGACGCGTGGACAGATCCTCTTTGCGCCGTCTGATTCCGCTGCACGTCAAGGCGTTCAATCTTCTGGTGCGCACTCCCTTAACGGCACACATTCGCGGCTCCAACCTGATGGCGCACATTCTGGACACGCTGGAACAGGCCGCGCAGCCGGCGCAAACGCAGAACGCACAGGCGGTTCCCCAGGCGGTGCAAGGAGCGCTGGGTCCGGTAGGCGCGCGCCTGGTTTACATCAGCGGCCACGATGGCAATCTCGTCAACATCAGCAGCTTGCTCAATCTGCACTGGGAGGCGGATGGCGTGGCCGACGACACGCCGCCGGATTCGCAAATTGTCTTTGAACTGTGGCAGAATCCGAAGTCGAAACAATACAGCGTGAGGATGTTTTATCGCGCGCAGACCCTGGATCAGTTGCGCACAGGCCAGGCACTCACACTGGCTGCCCCGCCCGTCGAGGTTTCACTTACGCCTCCCGGCTGCCGCAGCGGCGAGCCCTGCCCCTTCACCGCTTTCGATAAGGCCGCACGCGCGGTTCTCGATCCCGCTTACATCCAGCGCGGCCAGTTACCGGTACAGATTGCGGCGCAAAAGCCATAGTGCGCGGAAATTGTGCGGCAGGGAACGAAGGGCCGTTAATGCCGGCGTGAGCCGGTCAGCTTTCTTTGCGGTAGAGCATGTCGCGGATGGTGCGACGGCGGGCTTCGTTCAGTTCTTTGTCAGCCTTGAGGGCGTCTGCATCGAGGCGGTCTTTGGCGGCGGGTTCGGCGGACTCCGGCTCACTGCACGCGGGGCAGCGATTGGCGAAGCCGGGCTTACCCGGGTGGAGTTCGAATTCCTCTCCGCAGACGACACAGGTTTTGATGGGAAAGGCCATACACATCCATGATAACGCGGAGGAATTATTTGCGGTGGGCCCGGCGCGGGAGTTTTTGGTGCGGATGTAGAATGAGGGCATCGGATTTACAAACTGATTTCGAAACGCAACCCGGCAGCGACGGGTTGCCGCAATGAGGAAAGCGATTACTGAATGAAGCCGACAACATCTCCGACGCTGCTGATAATGGCTGCGGGCATGGGCAGCCGTTACGGCGGCCTGAAGCAAATTGACCCGGTGGGGCCGAATGGCGAAACCATCATTGATTACTCGATCTACGACGCGCTGCGCGCCGGATTCGGCAAGCTGGTGTTTGTTATCCGCAAAGAAATTGAGCAGCCGTTCAAAGAGATTGTCGGCGGGCGATTTGAAAAACGCATTGCGGTGGATTACGTCTTGCAGGAGCTGGAGATGCTTCCGGCGGGATTCACCGTGCCGGCTGGGCGGACGAAGCCGTGGGGCACGACACAGGCAATTCTGCTGGCTGCCGGCGCGATTGACTCGCCGTTTGCCGTGATCAACGCAGACGACTTCTACGGAGCCGAGGGCTATCGCGTGCTGGCGCAACATTTGCAATCCGGCGTGGAGGAGTATGCCATGGCCGGATTTGTGCTGAGCAATACGCTCTCAGAGTTTGGGACAGTGGCGCGCGGCGTGTGCCGGGTGAGCAGCGACGGTTACCTGGAGAGCGTGGTGGAAATGCTAAAGATTGAACGCGACGGGGCACATGCGATCAACACCGAGGAGAACGGCGCAACGACCAGGCTGGAGGGCAACGAAGCGGTTTCGATGAACATGTGGGGATTTACGCCGCGCATCTTTCCGCAACTGGAGGAACATTTCAAGAAATTTCTTGAAGCGCATGGCACGGAGGAGAAATCGGAGTGCTACATTCCGCGCGTGGTGAATGACCTGGTGACGGGCGGGCAGGCGAGGGTGAAGGTTTTGCGCACGCGGGACTCATGGTTTGGCGTGACCTATCGCGAGGACCGGCCATTTGTGGTGGAAAACATCAACCGGCTGATTCGCGGCGGCGCTTATCCGGAAAGACTCTGGCCGTGAGCGAAGCGCAGGCCGTGGGCGGCGTGGCGCGCCACTTCGAAATCGGCGGAGAATTCCGCTCCGCCACGCGCTACGGAAGCGGCCACATCAACGACACCTATTGCATTGTTTTCGATCAGGCGGGCGATGAGGCGCGCTTCATCGTGCAGCGCATTAATAGCGGAATTTTTAAAAATCCTGCCGCGCTGATGGAAAACATCCAGCGCGTGACGTCGCATTTGGCCGCGCAGATGGCAGGCGAGCCGGAGAGCGGGCGGCGCGTTCTCACGCTGATTCCGGCGCGCGCAGGGCGGGCGTGGCACGTGGATGCGGAGGGGAATTTTTGGCGGGCGTATCGCTTCATTGAGGGAGCGCGCACATATGATGCGGTGGAATCCGCGGAGCAGGCGTTTGAAGCAGCCAAGGCCTTCGGGCGATTTCAGCAGATGCTGGCCAGCCTGCCCGCGCCGCGCCTGCACGAGACGATTCCGGATTTTCATAATACGCCGAAGCGATTTGCGGCATTGGAAGAGGCGATTGCCGCGGACGTTGCCGGGCGCACAAGCCTGGCACGCAGGGAGATTGAATTTGCCCTGACGCGCAAATCCATGGCCAGCGTTTTGCTGGATGCAAAGCTGCCGGAGCGCGTGACGCACAACGACACGAAGTTCAGCAACGTGTTGCTGGATGACGCCACGGGCGAAGGCATCTGCGTGGTTGACCTGGACACGGTGATGCCGGGACTGGCGCTTTACGATTTTGGCGACATGGTGCGCACGACAACGAGCCCGGCGATGGAAGACGAGCGCGACCTCTCCAGGGTGACGATGCAGTTCACCATGTTCGAGGCGCTGGTGCGCGGTTACCTGCAATATGCGGGAGGGTTCCTGACGAAAGCAGAGAAGCAGCATCTTGCCTTCAGCGGGAAATTGATTACGTTTGAGCAGGGCATCCGTTTTTTGGCCGACTACCTGGCGGGCGACACGTATTACAAGGTGCAGCGCGAGGGACAAAACCTGGATCGCTGCCGGACACAGTTCAAGCTGATCGAATCCATAGAAAAGCAGGAAGACAGAATGGAACGTCTGGTGGAAGCGATTGTGCATTGACCGGCATGGCCCGGCTGGTTGAGGATATAGATTGGTCGGCTTGCTTTACTTCCCAGAAAGGAACATTCCCCATGCCCCAGAAAACTGCAAGCCCCTTTAATGGGCTGATACCTGAACAGGATCCAGCCGGACTGAAGGAGATCTTCGAGCTGGTTGCATCCGGACTCTACAGCCTGGCGTCGATGCTGGTGGGCGAAGGCGAGGATAGCGCGCGGCTGGTGGTGGAGGCGATCGCTTCAGCGCAGGTATCACCCTGCGCCGATCCGCAACAGGCGCGCTGGTGCAGCCGGAGGGCGCTCGCTGTCGCGGCCCTGAAGCTGCTGGCCGGACGCTGCCCCGGCTGTCTGGACGCGCCACAGGGACTAGCGCCGGCCTCCACCTGTATCGAGGGCGACGACCTGGCATCGGCGGGCATTTCGACCGGGGAGCTGGAAAGCATGATGAGTGGGGCGGATCGCGAGCAGATGCGGGAGTGGCTGGCCAGTTTGCCGACGTGGATTCGGACTGTTTTCGCTCTGCGCGCGGTGGCCGGCTTCAACGCCGCCGAGACGGCCGCGCTGCTCAAGTTGCACGGCGGGCCGCACGCCGCCACGTGGACCCCAGAGGCGGTGAGCGAGGTCTTCCGCCAAGGGCTGTGCTCGCTGGCTTCGCAAGTGCTTCATGCCTCGGCGGGGAGATAGGGGGTAGGGACTAGGGACTAGGGAATAGGGAACAGAGAACAGAGAACTGGGAACAGGGAATAGGGACTAGGGACTAGGGACTAGGGAATAGGGAATAGGGACTAGGGAATAGGGAATAGGGAATAGGGAAGAACTATAAAAAGCTATAAAAATTGTAGATATCCCACCTTAGCCACAAAAACAAAGACGTGGCGAAGGTGGGGCACCCGCTTGGTTAGAATTACCTGGCTTTTTCCTAATTCCTAATTCCTAATCCCTAATCCCTAATTCCTAACCCCTAACCCCTAACCCCTAACCCCTAACCCCTAACCCCTATCCCCTATCCCCTAATCCCAAACCCCTCGCTTGAATCACAATGCCTGTGGCGATTCACCGCGAACTCTTTCTTTGCCGTTTCGAAATTGGGCGCCGTTTCGGAATTGGGTGGGAAGGTCGTCCAGATTTTTGCCCATAAAGTCATTCGATTGCGACGGAATCCAGCCGCGCGGCCTGTTCATTCGATACACTAGAGATACGAGTCCTGCTGCCTGCTTTTCGCGTCTATTGAGGCGCGAGCGTTTTTGGGCCGCGGCAATTCGCTGAGAGTCGAACGCCCTTGATTTTTTTTATTTATTCAAGCAACAACTCGATCCGCCGCATAGCCTACGTGCTGGCGCTGGCGGGGCTGCTTCAGTGCGGGTTGAGTGCGCAGACATTGCCCAGTCAACCCAGTAGTTCGTCCGCGCAGGCCGCGTCCAGCTTTCAGGGCAGCGTGGCCACAGGCGAGGTTTCGGCGCAGCCGGTCAATCTCACGCTGGACGAGGCCATTCAGAGAGGACTGAAGACCAACCTGGGCGTCATTCTGAGCGGCGCTCAGACGGCGGCGGCGCGCGGAGAGCGTCTCAGCCAGTTGCAGGCGCTGCTGCCCTCGGTTGACGGCAGCCTCAAGGAAACCGTGATGCAGTTGGATCTACCCGCCGAGGGGTTGCGCATTCCGGGCTTTCCCAAGATCATTGGCCCGTTCGGATTTACCGACCTGCGAGCCTCGCTGACATGGTCACTGATCGATGTGGCTTCGCTGCGCAACTACCTGGCGGCGCGGCACAACTTTGCCGCCGCGCAGTTATCGGCACAAGACGCGCACGATCTGGTGGTGCTGGTGGTGGGCAACGCGTACCTGCTGGCGCTGGCCGATGAGACCCGCATTGCCAGCGTGGAAGCACAGGTGGCCACGGCCAAAGTTTCGCTCAACCAGGCGGTTGATAATCACCAGGCGGGCACGGCGCCGCTGCTGGACGAATTGCGCGCCCGGGTGGATTCTCAATCTCTGGAGCAGCAGTTGATTGTGGCCCGGAACGCCCTGGAAAAAGACAAGCTAGCGCTGGCGCGGGTGATTGGGCTGCCGCTGGCGCAAAGCTTTACGTTGGCCGATAAGGCGCCCTACGCGGTCTTCGACCAGATCGACGTGGAAGCGGCGATTCACCAGGCTCACGCCAACCGCAAGGACCTGGCGGCGATGGTGGAGCAGGCCCAGGCGGCCGAACAGCTTCGCAAAGCGGCCACGGCTGACCGCTTGCCGACGCTCACATTCAATGGCGACTACGGCGACATCGGCGTGAATCTGAAGACCTCGCATGGCACCGGCGACGCCGCCGGCACGCTGAGTGTTCCGCTGTTCAGGGAATATGGATTGCGTGGCGAGGCGCAGGTGGCGCAGGCGCAACTGGATACAGCGCAGGCTCAACTGAGCGACAAAAATGCACAGGTGGACGCCGATGTGCGCGACGCGCTGCTGGACATTGCCTCGGCGCAGAAGATGGTCGAGGTGGCCAGATCAAGCGTAGCCCTGGCCAGCGAGGCGCTCAGCGAGGCGCAGCAGCGCTATGCGAACGGGGTCAGCGACAATTTGGCCGTGAGCCAGGCGCAGCAGTCGGTGGCACAGGCCAACGATCAATACGTGACCAGCCTCTACCGGCACAACATGGCCAAGCTCAGTCTGGCGCGTGCCCTGGGAGCAGGCGAGAATTACAAAAGTTATCTGGGAGGAAAGTAGACGTGGCGGATTTTATTCCAACACCGGATCCAATTGAGCAGGATGCAGAGATAGAGAGCGCGCAGCCGCAATCCCGCCGCAAGGGCATTATTTTTGTCGTGGTGGCGATTCTTGTGCTGGTTGCCATCGGAATCTGGTGGCGCTCCACTTATAGCGAAAGCACCGATGACGCGCAGGTCAACGGGCACCTGATCCAGGTGAGCTCACGCGTCGCCGGCCAGGTGGCCAAGGTCTACGTGGATGAGAATCAGGTGGTCAAAGCGGGCGACGTGATTGCGGAGTTGGACCCCAGCGATTACAAAGTAGCGGTGGAGAACGCGGAAGCCGCTCTGGCCAGCGCGCAGGCCAACGCCGCGGCGGCCAATGTGAATGTGCCCATCACCACGGTCAACACGGGTAGCAATCTAAACGCAGCCGACGCCAATGTGAGCGGCTCGCATGCCGCCGTGGAACAGGCTGAACAGCAACTGGCGGCCGCCAAGGCCGCCAACACCAAGGCGCAGGCCGATCTGGAGCGCTACAAGCCGCTGGTGGAAAAAGACGTGATCAGCAAGCAACTGTTTGACGCCGCGGTGGCCGCCGCCGACGCCGCCCGCCACTCCGAGCAGGCTGCCAGAGACGGGGTGAAGGTGGCCCGCGAGCGCGAGGCCCAGGCCCTGGCGGGATTGAAGTTTGCCCAGACCGCTCCGCAGCAGGTGGCCGCACAGAGCGCACGCGCGCGGCAGGCCCAGGCCATGGTGGCGCAGGCGCAGGCACAGTTGGACATGGCCCGGCTCAACCTGAGCTACACAAAGATCGTGGCTCCTACGGCGGGCATTATTACGCGCAAGAGCGTGGAGATCAACCAGAATGTTGCGCCGGGACAGAATCTGCTGATGCTGGTTTCGCTGGAGGGCTTGTGGGTGACGGCCAACTTCAAGGAGACGCAACTGCGGCACATGTACGCCGGGCAGGCTGTGGAGATTGACGTGGACTCGACGGACAAAACGTATCACGGCAAGGTGACGCAGATTGGCGGCGCGACGGG
>JBEKFS010000071.1:0-16875 GCA_050013195.1 Occallatibacter sp. | reverse complement strand
AAGGTCCATCTGCCACAGCCGGTCCTGCGCGGTCACATAGCCCTGAGCCATGATGAGGTCGTCCTCGTTGGCCGCCTCGATGTGGGGCACTCCGTGGGCGTCTCTACGGACGATGACCGGTGCGGATAGCCCGGCCAGATGCAGATCGCCATCCAGCACCGGCAGAGCGGCCCTGGCTACAGAACGCAGCCACAACACGCCGGCGACGGCGGCCAACAGAATAAGCGCCAGCAGGGCGCTGGAAGACCAGAGCAGAATCCTCGGCCAGCGGCGTTTACGGCGGTGAGCGAGAGGTGTAACGATAGTAGCGGGTAATTGATTCCTGGATTCAGTGACGGGCATAGGTCATTCACAGAATAACTCTGCCGTAACCCGATCTTCCGCGAGCCAGTCATTTATTATCCAGACTAATGGTCATATTGATTGTGAGGTCATAATGCAGTTTCTCATTTTAGGCAAGGGAAAAACCGGCAGCCTGGTCGCTGACGTCGCCAGCGAGCGCGGGCACGCGGTGCGCGCGCTGGACATCAACGATAACCAGCACGCCTCCGCCATCACCGCCGCCAATCTCCAAGGCGTGGACGTGGTGATCGACTTCACGGCTCCCGAAGCCGCCGTGGAAAATATGCGCGCTGTGCTGGCTCTCGGCTCCCGCATCGTGGTCGGCACAACCGGCTGGTACGCCCACTTAGAGGAGATGAAGTCCCTGGCGCAAAAGAGCGGCGCGCTGCTCTACGGAACCAACTTCTCCATGGGGGTGCAAAAACTTTTTCGCCTCACCGCCGACCTGGCAAAACTTGAAGGCTACAACTTTTCCATCGCCGAAACCCACCACACCTCCAAGCTCGACGCTCCCTCCGGCACGGCAATCACCCTGCGCGAGATCATCCAGGCGGCGAGACCGGGCATCGAAATCCCCATCACCTCTCACCGCGTGGGAGACGCCAAAGGGGAGCATGTGGTTACCGCATCCAGCGAGGTTGATACGCTGGAACTCCGCCACGACGCCCACAGCCGCCGCGGCTTCGCACTGGGCGCCGTCCGCGCCGCCGAGTGGCTCGCAAACAAATCCGGCGCATGGGAGTTTCGCGAAATCTGCGACCAGCTATAACGGCCGTCATGAGGCCAAAATGTCTACATCAACATTCAGCAGGGATCGCTTCTGCCCCAATTCATGTCAGTTGAGCCAGCGAATGAGAAGCGCCGTTAACGTGCAAACGATCAACACTGCAAGTAACTTCACAAGTGCGTCTCTATGCGCTCGAAAGGGGCTTCCGAAGAGTCGACAGTAAATAGTTTTATTTGGAGAAGGTTTTGGAGGAAATTCGATGCGATGACGCCTGGATACGGTTCGTGCCGTGGCGAGATCGAGCGAAATGGATTGAAGCGAGGTAGTTGCTTCATTGGGGAAGCGCAGGATTCCGCGCAGAAGATGGTCTGTATCGATCCAATACTCCTCGTCCAGTTCGGCTTCTTGGGCCGCGTAAGCCAAGACCATCTTGGAATTGTCATTTAAGGGAATTTTTTGTTCGCTGACAAGTGGTAAAGTTGTAGATTTCGGATATGGAATCCCAAGCTCTGCGCGAAGCTGTGCTGTTTTTTCTTTGAGGGAACCCACTGCATCTGCTCTTGATCCCGAGTCTCGGGTAAGTCCGATAAGAAGATGTGCGGTTGATATTTTATTGGCAGGCTGATGGACGGCTTCATAACGGGCAAAGAAGATCGCTCGTCTGGCCTGTTCTGTGTATCGTTCAAACATCGCCGAACCTTTCGTTCATTATGATTACTGCGGCGCGGGCAGGTTCGTCGTAATCTCCGGCGGCGGCACGGCGGACATCACTTCGGCGGCGGCGGGTAGGGCCGTGGGTAGTGGGCCTTCCAGCGCCAGCGCCAACACCTCGTCCATATTGTCCACAAAATAGAGCTTCATGGAGCTCTTGATATTGTCGGGCAGCTCGGCGATCTCCTTCTCGTTGGCGCGGGGCAGGATCACTTCAAATATGCCGGCCCTGAGCGCGGCTAATAGCTTCTCTTTCAGCCCGCCTATCGCCAGCACCTTGCCGCGAAGCGTGATTTCGCCGGTCATGGCGATGTCGCGCCGCACGGGGATCTTGGCCAGCGCGCTGGCGAGTGCCGTGGCCATGGTGATGCCGGCCGAGGGGCCGTCCTTAGGGATGGCGCCTTCTGGCACATGCAGGTGCAGGTCCACATTACGATAGAACTCGCGGCTAAGGCCGAGGGCCTGCGCGCGCCCGCGTATGTAACTCAGCGCGGCCTGCGCCGACTCCTGCATCACGTCGCCTAACTGGCCGGTGATGGTCATCTTGCCTTTGCCGTCCAGCACCTGCACTTCGGTGGTAAGAATGCTGCCGCCCACCTCGGTCCAGGCCAGGCCGGTGACCAAGCCAATCTCGGATTTTTCATGCACCTCGGAGTCGCGGAACTTGGCCACACCCAGGAACTCGCCGATGTTGGCGGCAGTGATCTCTTCCTTGTGCTTCTTGCCGCCCTTGACCACGCGGCGTGCCACCTTGCGGCAGATGTTGCCGATCTCCCGCTCAAGGTTCCTGACGCCAGCCTCGCGCGTGTAGCCGCGGATGATCTCGATGATCGCATCGTCATTGAAGACCAGATTTTTCTCGCTCAGGCCGGTCTGCTCGCGCTGCTTCTTTACCAGATACTGGCGGGCAATCTCCAGCTTTTCCTGTTCGGTGTAGCCCTGCAGGCGCAGCACCTCCATGCGGTCCTGGAGGGCCGGGGGAACGGTGTGCATGACGTTTGCAGTGGCCACGAAGAGCACCTGCGAGAGGTCGTAGTCCACGTCGAGGTAGTGATCCTGGAAGGTGGAGTTCTGCTCCGGGTCCAGCACTTCTAGCAGCGCCGATGCCGGATCGCCACGGAAGTCGGAGGCCATCTTGTCCACTTCGTCGAGCAGAAAGACAGGGTTCTTGGTACCTGCCCGCTTCATGTGCTGGATGATCTGCCCGGGCAGCGCCCCGATGTAGGTGCGGCGATGGCCGCGAATTTCGGCCTCATCGCGAATACCTCCCAGCGAGAGCCTCACAAACTTGCGGCCGGTGGCTTTGGCGATCGACATGCCCAGCGAGGTCTTGCCCACTCCCGGCGGGCCGGCGAAACAGAGGATCGAGCCTTTGGGATTTTTGACTAGCTGGCGCACGGCGAGGAATTCGAGAATGCGCTCCTTGATTTTTTCAAGGCCATAGTGGTCCGTGTTCAACACCTTTTCGGCGTACTCGATGGAGCGGGTCTCCTTGGAGCGCTTTTTCCATGGCACGGCCAATAGCCAGTCTATGTAGTTGCGGCTGACGGTAGACTCGGCCGACATGGGCGGCATGGCTTCAAGCTTCTTGAGTTCCTGAATGGCCTTGTCGAGGACCTCTTTGGGCATTCCTGCGACTTCGATCTTTTTGTGCAGTTCGTCGAATTCGCTTTTCTCGCCGCGGCCCAATTCTTTTTGAATGGCCTTGATCTTCTCGTTGAGGTAGTACTCTTTTTGCGCGCGCTCCATCTGCCGCTTCACCCGCGACTGGATGTTGCGGTCGAGGTCGAGTTTTTCAATCTCGATGTCGAGCACGTCGGCGATACGCGCCAAACGCGTTGCGGGATCGAAGATGGCCAGCAGATCCTGCTTCTCTTCGACGCCAAGTTGCAGGTTGGCGGCGATGATGTCGCTCAGCTTGGCCGGCTCATCCATGCGCACCGTGGCGATGATGGTCTCATAGTTGAGCGACTGCTGAAGCTTGACGTACTGCTCGAAGAGGCCAGTGACGCGCGTCATGAGCTGCTCGACGGCCGGTGTCATTTCAAACTGGCTTTTGCCCACGCGCACCGTAGCCACAAAGAAGCCATCGCGATCGTTGACCTCAATGGATTTGGCACGCTCCACGCCCTCAACTAAAACTTTAATATTCCCATCCGGCATCTTGACGCTCTGCACGATGTTGCAGATGGAGCCAACCTGGTAAATCTCCTTGGCCACGGGCTCGTCGACCGAAGCATCATGCTGAGTGGCAAGGAATATCTGGCGGTCACCGGTGAGCGCCTCCTCGAGAGCGCGCACGCTGGACTCGCGGCCCACCACGAAGGGCATCATCATGTGGGGAAAGATCACCATGTCCCGGAGGGGCATCATGGGCAGCTTGCGCGCTTCGTTTTTTTCGCGGGATGCGGTCATTGGAACACCATGTATATTAGACGCGCGAAGCCAGTTTACGACGCAAAGCCTGCAGAGCAGGGCCTGTTGGGATTGTACAGCGAAATGAGCGGCGAGTAGTGGTGAGGGCCGCCCCAGTTTGAAGATTGCAGCCTGATTCCTCAGTCATTCACAAGAGGGTAAAAATCAGCTACAGGGCCTGCTTTCCACAAGGATTATGTATGAGACTGATTATTTTTAGAATGTTGCAGACAATGTTTTGACCGATTTTTGCGAGACAGGAGGCCTTCAGAACCCTCCCGGAAGTGAATTTCCGCGGTTATTTTCTTTAGATTCAGTGGCTTGCAAAGTGAGACCGGGCCAATTATCATTTCTACTACCAGTTAGTGAGCAGTGTCGCTATTGTGCTGGAGACGGCTTTACGATTTGCTGTCTGAGGTGTGGCGGCCGCACAGGGCGAAGATTGACGCCCGAAGGCAGCGATAACAACTGTTTGCTTTTTGTCGCGCGCACGATATGCTAACGCAATACTCCAAAACCGCCCGAGCACGCAAGCGAGGTTCTCCCATTATGCGCGACACGACACCGACCCGCATCGTAGGCACACCGGCCCTTCGCAAGGAAGGCTTCGGCAAGGTGACCGGGGGCGCACGTTATATCGATGACCTTGCACTGCCGGGCATGTGGCATGGCGCCACGGTGCGCAGCAACATTGCGCGCGGCACGATCAAGGAGATTCGCTTCGGCGCCGGTATTGCATGGAACGAGTTCGTGATTGTTACCGCGAAGGACATTCCGGGAGAAAATTGCATTCCGCTGATCGTGGATCACGAACAGCCGGTGCTGGCCGAGACGCAGGTAAATCATCCCGAGGAGCCGGTAGTGCTGCTGGCGCATCCGGACAAGGCGCGGCTGCATGAGGCCGTGGCCGCGGTGGAGATTGACTACGAAGCGCTGCCTGCCGTTTTTACTATCGAGGAGAGCGAACGGCAGCAGACGATTGTGTGGGGCGAGGACAACGTCATCAAGCGCTTCCTGGTGGAAAAGGGCGATGTGGATTCCGCGTGGGAGCGGGCGGCGCATATTGTAACGGGCGAATACCATACCGGCGCGCAGGAGCAGCTCTACATTGAGAACAACGGCGTAATTGCGGATTGGTCCGAAGCCGACGGCATCACCATTCAGGGATCGATGCAGTGTCCGTACTATGTGCACAGGGCGCTGCTGCGCGTTTTTGATTTACCCGCGGATAAGGTTCGTGTAATTCAGGCGGAGACGGGCGGCGCATTTGGCGGCAAGGAAGATTATCCCTCGCTGATTGCAGCGCATGCCGGATTGCTGGCGAAAAAGGCTGGACGCCCCGTCAAGATCATCTACGACCGCGAGGAAGATCTGGCGGCAACCACCAAGCGTCATCCGTCGCGCACCCGTTACCGCACGGCGGTGGATGAGGATGGGCGCCTGCTGGCCATGGATATCCAGGTGGACCTGGATGGCGGCGCATACGCCACCGTGACGCCTACGGTGCTTTCGCGGGCAACGATTCATGCCTCTGGTCCATACCTCTGCGAGAACATCCGCATTCGCTCGCGCGCCTGGGCAACGAATGTGCCGCCGCATGGAGCTTTTCGCGGATTCGGATCGCCGCAGACCATCTTCGGTATCGAACGGCATATGGATCAGATCGCGAAGACCGTGGGAATTTCTCCGGAGGAAGTACGCCGCCGGAATTTTCTTGCACAGGGCAAGACGACGGCTACGGGCCAGGTAATCCGCGATCCTATTGATTTGCCGGGAATGCTGGATCGAGCAATGAAGGTTTCGGACTACAAAGCCAAGCGCCTGCGTTTTGCGCGCGAGAACGCGGAATCAAATCCGATTAAGCGCGGCATCGGTGTAGCCAGCTTTATGCATGGCGCGGGATTTACAGGGTCCGGCGAGCGCTATTTAAATTCATTAGTTGGGCTGGAGGCGGATGCCGCAGGGCATGTTACGGTGCTGGTCTCCAGCACGGAGTTTGGCCAGGGAACGAACACTATGCTCAGCCAGGTTACCGCCGAGGCGCTCGGCCTGGCGTGTGAGGATGTTTCCATTGCGCAGCCCGATACAAGTCGCGTGCCCAACAGCGGGCCAACTGTTGCCTCTCGTACCACGATGATCGTTGGCCGGCTTGTGAGGGATGCGGCGCATGCGCTGGCCGGCATTTTGCGGGAAAAGAAACTGCTCGGCGAAAAATATACAGTGGCGGAGTTTCGCGCCGCTTGCGCAGCTTATACCAAGCGCTTTGGCGTTCTGCGCGCTGAGGCTCGCTACCAGGCGCCGAAGGACATCTTCTGGGATGACGCGGCGTACAAGGGAGAGGCGTATCCGGCATTTGCCTGGGCCGTCTACGTGGCGGAGGTGGCTGTTGACATGCGCACCTATTCCGCCCAGGTGGTCAACTTCTACACCGTGCAGGAGGTCGGCCGGGTGATGAACCCCCTGCTGGCCGCAGGACAGATTGAAGGCGGCGTGGCGCAGGGCGTGGGCTATGCTCTCTACGAAAAGGTTGTGTGGAAGAACGGCCGCATGAGCAACAATCAGATGACCAACTACATTATGCCTACGGCGGTGGATGTGCCCAATATCGAGGTCTACTTTGAGGAGATACCAAGCGAACACGGACCCTACGGCGCCAAGGGCTTGGGCGAGTTGCCGCATGATGGTCCCGCACCCGCTATTCTGAACGCGATTCAGAATGCGACCGGCATCAGCTTCACATCCATTCCCTTGCTGCCGGAAGATATGTACCTGCGCATGACGGAGTCGATGGAAACCTGCGCGATGGAAACCGTGGAGAGCTTGAAATGAGCGCCGCGAAGATGCAGTTGACGGAAATCCGCTTCAAGGTGAACGGCGCAGAGCGCTGCGTGAGTGTTCCGCCAATGAAGCGGCTTTTGGACGTGCTGCGCGAAGAGCTGCAGTTGACCGGCGTAAAAGAGGGTTGCGGCGAAGGAGAATGCGGATCATGCTCCGTGCTTCTGGACGGTGTGCTCGTAAATAGCTGCCTGGTGCCGGCATTGCAGGCCGATGGCTGCGATGTGATCACAGTCGAAGGACTGGCGACCAACGGCGCGCTGGCGCATATTCAAAAGACATTTCTAGAGCTGGGCGGAACGCAGTGCGGCATATGCACGCCGGGCATGATGCTGGCCGCGGAATCGCTGCTGAGAAATAATCCTCATCCGGACCTGGATGAGATTCGTGAAGGCCTGGCCGGGAATCTCTGCCGCTGCACCGGCTATATGCGCATCATCGACGCGGTGAGGCACGCGAGCCAGATGCCACTCCTCGCCGAGGAACAAGCAGAGTTAGACGCGGTGCGCCGATGAGATCGAATGTCTCCCAGTACGAATTAGTTGCGCCAGGCTCGCTCAGCGCGGTTCTGACGCTGCTGGCCGCGGAGCCAGGCGCATGGACACCCATGGCCGGCGGCACGGAATTGATGGTCGCACTGGGTGCGGGCCGACTGGCCCAGCGCAAGCTGGTCAGCCTGTGGGGCATCGATGAGTTGCGCTGCATCACGGCAAGCGATGATTGGCTGAGCATCGGCGCCGGGGCAACCTTTACCGACATTCGCCAGAACGCCGTTGTTGCAAAGGAATTTCCGCTGCTGGCGCGCGCGGCAAGCTGGACGGGGGCGATTGCCAATCAGAACCGCGGGACGCTGGGCGGCAACATTGTGAACGCGTCGCCCGCGGCGGATTCTCCGCCCGTGTTGCTGGTCTATGAGGCGGAGATCGAGCTGGTTTCCGCTGAGGGCGCGCGCCGCATGCCGTATAGCGAATTTCACATGGGATACAAGCGCACGGTGATGAAGCCACAGGAACTGGTGAAGGCCGTGCACCTGCCGCGCCGCCGCCGCCTCCCGGTAGAATATCTGCGCAAGGTGGGAACGCGCAATGCTCTGGCCATTTCCAAGGTTGCACTGGCAGGTGTGGGAGCGATGCAATCGGGAAAGGTACAAACAGTGCGCATCGCCGCGGCTAGTTTGTGCGAGACGCCTGCGCGTCTGAGCGCGACCGAGTCCGCGCTGCTCGGCCACACACTGACCTCCGCGCGGATTCAGGCGGCGCGTAAAGCTCTTCTCCAGGAAGTGAAACCGATCGACGACATTCGTTCTACGGCAAACTATCGCGCCCAGGTGGCGGCGAATTTGCTGGAAGAATTTCTTGAGCAGATGGTCGTCTCGGATTCGAAGTCACCCCTGTAAGAAATCCGGATAATCTCAAAATCTTTGCCACAGTTTTTCGGCAGCTACTCTCGCCTTGGCCATAACTTCGTGTTCATCGATCTCCAGTAGCTTTCTATCCGCCATGACGATTTGCCCGTCGATGATGGTGGTTTCGACTGTGCGTCCGGAGACGCCGAAGAGAATGTGGCCGGCGATATTTGAGGCGTTTAAAGGAGTGGGCGGATCGTAGTCCACGACGATCAGATCGGCGTGCGCGCCGGGAATCAGCTTGCCCACAGATCTCCCGAAAGTCTCGCTCGCCAAGGCGGCATTCGCTGCGAAGAGCATCGTGGGAGCCTCCGTCCAACCTGCGCCGGGCTGGCCAGTACGATGCTTTTGCAGAGCGTTGGCCACCTTCAGCGATTCAAACATATCCGTGGTGTAGCCGTCAGATCCAAGACCAACCCGCACGCCGCGATGAATCATCTCGAGTACCGGCGCGGAGCCTACCGCATTCGCCATGTTCGATTCTGGGTTGTGCACAACATTTGTCTTGCTTTCTTTTAGCAACTCAATCTCGGCGTCATTCACGTGGACGCAATGAGCGGCGATAGTCTTGCTGCCCAGGACGCCGCAATCGTGCAAGCGCTCGACCACTCGTTTTCCATGCTCTCGCTGGCATTGAGCCAGATCGGCCTCTCCCTCCGCAACGTGTATATGGAAGCCGGCATTGAGCTCTGCAGCAAGACCCGTGCAGCGGGCCATCGTCTTGTCGCTCACAGTAAAGGAGGCGTGCAACCCGAAGAGGCCTCTTAGCAGGCTATCATCGGTTTGCTTGCAGTCTGCGAGGAAGGCTCGGTTTTCCTCGATGCTTTGATCCGCGACTGCCGCACCATCGCGATCCGTAACCTCGTAGCAGAGACAACTGCGCACGCCGGTGCGGCGCGCGGCCTCTGCAATGCGAAAGAGGCTCCCGGTGACCGCGCCGGGACTGGAATGGTGATCGAAGATGGTGGTCGTACCATTTTTAATGCAATCGATCAGCGCCACCATGGCACTCAAATATACGTCCTCCAGAGTGAGAACCTTGTCCAGTCGCCACCAGAGGCGTTCCAGAATCTGGAGAAAGTTTCCGGGGGCGTCGTCCTTCAGCTCCATTCCGCGAGCAAAGGTGCTGTACAGATGCATGTGGGTGTTGATCAGCCCCGGCATAATGATTCGACCGCGCGCATTCACGAACTGAGCGCCAGGATGCTTGCGCTGCAAATCGGCCGTCCCGCCAACCTCTGCGATGAGGCCATCCTGTATGGCGACACACCCGTCCTCGATCAGCGGGGAACTGGCGTCCTGCGTGATCAGCTTTCCATTCCCGACCAACAACATGGAAATGCCTCCAATGAATGTAAAAGCGGATTATAATCTTTATTATGCCAAGCTTGATACTTTGATTTTTTCTGATAGAGTTGCTCGAGATTTGGTCTGCATAGGTTATACCGCATGATGCCGGATATGTTATTCTTGATAACTCCAATTGAGTGGAAGGTGGAATGGCAAAATTAAGCGTACAAATCTGCGGGCTCAATTTCTTGAACCCAATTTTGCCCGCTGCCGGGCCTCCGTCGAAGGACGGGGCGATGCTTCAAGCCGCGGCGAATGGAGGCGCAGGCGGATTAGTCACCAAGACGATCTCCGTGAATCCGGCCGATGTGCCTCGCCCCTGCATGGCAGAGATTAGGGGCGGATTTCTGAATACGGAGCTATGGTCCGAGTTACCCAAAGAACAATGGATCGAGACGGAATACGCGCTGGTCAGGGCGACAGGGCTGCCGGTGATTGTTGGTCTGGGTTATACGGCCGACCAGATTCGGGAACTTGCGCCCATGGTGAAGCCTTTTGCCGACGCTCTTGAGCTTTCAACGCATTATGTCGGCAACGATATTTCTCCCATCATCCAGGCACTGCGAGCAGCCAAGGATGCGGTCAATGTGCCGGTGTTTATGAAGCTGAGCCCGCATCCGAATATTCAACAGATCGCCATTGCGCTGGAGCAGGCGGGCGCAGATGCACTGGTGATGATCAATTCATTCGGCCCTTGCCTGAGCATCGATCTGGAGACGGGACTGCCGCTGATGGGCAGCAAGGACGGATTCGGCTGGCTCTCCGGCGCGGCCATTAAGCCTCTGGCCTTGCGCTGTGTTTATGACGCGGCACGCGCGGTGAAGATTCCCATCTTCGGCGTGGGCGGCGTGGTGAACGGCCGCGATGTAGCAGAGATGTTCATGGCGGGAGCTTCCGCCGTGCAGGTTTGCACGGAGGCCATTTTGCGCGGCCCCTCCGTCTACGGAAAAATTGCCCGTGAGCTTGATGCTTTTCTCGACAAGCACGGTTACAAGTCGGTCGATGAAATCAAGGGCCTAACCATCCGCAGGATGGAGGAGCGTGGCGCACCCAAAGCAACGAGAGCGCCTGATGTCGATATGAAGCGGTGCAATCTCTGCGGATTGTGTGAAATCAGCTGCCCATACGGCGCCATCTCCAGGGGTGAGGTGCTGATTATCGACGGTGAGAAGTGTTTTACCTGTGGGTTGTGCGTGACGCGTTGCAAGCAACATGCGCTCGCCATGGATCAATAAGTACGCGCGACGCATGTGTTGCGTATTTTTTGACGAGTTGGAAATCAGATGACGTATTTTACCGGACTTCGATGCGTTCATTGCGGACGCACATACAACACGGATGAAGTGGAATACTACTGCGCGGCATGCGGCTATCACGACGGCATTCTGGACGTGCTCTACGATTATGACGCGATGCGGAAGGAACTTAGCCCCGCGACGCTTGCCGCTAACTCCGATCGATCCATGTGGCGCTATCTACCCTTGCTGCCGGTCGCGGATCGTACGCTGATTCCCCATCTGCAAGTGGGATGGACGCCGCTATATGACGCTCCCCGAGTGGCCGGCGAATTAGGCGTGGCGCGCTGCTGGGTTAAAGACGAGGGGCGCAATCCAACCGCATCGTTCAAGGATCGCGCCAGTGCGATGGGCGTGGTGAAGGCATTGGAGAAGAAGGCATCGCGGATCACCTGTGCATCCACCGGCAACGCCGCGTCTTCATTGGCCGGCTTTGCCGCCGCTGCGGGAATTCCGGCAACCATCTTCGTTCCAGCGCGCGCGCCGGAGGCCAAGGTGGCCCAGTTACTCATCTACGGGGCGCAGGTATTCTCCGTTCAAGGAACCTATGATGAGGCCTGGGAACTGTGCATGGCGGCGGCAGCGGAATTCGGCTGGTACAACCGCAACTGCGCCATTAATCCATACCTGATCGAAGGCAAGAAGACGGTATCTTTGGAGTTAGCCGAGCAGTTCAGGACGCTAACTCCTAATAAGTTTCCTGACTGGGTGGTAGTTAGTGTCGGCGATGGGTGCACTATTGGCGGAGTGTGGAAGGGACTGAAAGAGATGCACACTCTCGGCTTCATTCCCCGATTGCCTCGCATCCTAGGCGTGCAGGCAGAAGGATGCAAGCCGTTTTTGACAGCGTGGAAGAATGGCGGTGGCCTGACTCCATGCGAGGCAATTACCCTGGCGGATTCTATCGCGGTTGGACATCCACGTAATTTCGTAAAGGGAATGAGGGCGGTCACCGAATCGAGCGGCGCGTTCGTCGCCGTCTCCGACGAAGAGATACTTCAGTCTATCCCCATGTTGGCACGCAAGGCGGGCGTCTTTGGCGAACCGGCGGGTGTTGCCGGCGCAGCGGGAGTCAGGCGGGCAGTGGAGTCTGGCATCATCCATCGCTCGGAATCTGTTGCGATCATCATGACCGGTAATGGACTGAAAGATATTCAAAGCGCAATTCGCGCAGCGGGACGCACGGTTTCTGTGCAGCCCAAAATGGAAGAAGTTCGCAACGCAGTAAGAGCCGCGGCTACAGCCTGATGGCTCTATCGCCGCAAAGAAATGAAAGTGAGAAAGGTTCAAGATGGCAAAGATTCCGTTCGGCCCTACTTATGATGAGATGCTCGATCCCAGCCTTGTCGGCAAGGATGTGCGAGCCAAAGCCCTAGCTGCGCTGAAGCAGAATGAGCTTGATCCCATCAATCTGTTTAACATTACCTGGAAGGACGCGACCAACCAGGTTCGCAAAGTCGTGCTACCGCCGGCCTTGACGGGGATTGATGCCAACGTCGTGGTGATGCTGGGTTGCGGATTCCCTTCCGGCTCTCACAAGGTAGGTCCTGCCTATAGCACACTAATCGAGGGGTTAGTGGACGGGGAGATCATTCCCGGCGAGCACACCATACTTGGTCCATCAACGGGTAACTTCGGGATTGGAACGGCCTATGTCTCGAAGTTACTTGGCTTCCGCGCCATTGTTATCATGCCGGACAGCATGAGCAAGGAGCGCTATGAGCGCATCAAGAGATATGGCGGCGAGCTGGAACTAACTCCTGGCTCCGAGTCGGACGTGATTCTAACCCTGGAAAAGACGCGGGAGTTAATGAAGAATCCCAAGAACAAGGCCCTGGCCCAGTTCGAGCTCTTTCCTAACTATCGTTTTCATCGCCATGTTACGGGTAACAGCGCCATCGAAGCGGTAAGGGGCGTAGGCAACGGCCGGATCGCTGGATTCACATCGGCGCCGGGTTCGGCGGGCACGCTGGCGGCGGGCGATCAGATCAAGGTTGCGTTTCCCGAGGCGAAGGTAGCCGCGCTTGAGCCTTATGAATGTTCGACGCTGGCAAATGGAGGCCGCGGGCAGCATCGCATCGAGGGCATCGGCGACAAGATGTGCACGCTGATTCACAACGTGCTGAACACCGATTTCGTCATCCTCATTAAGGATGAAGAAACGGTACAGGGAGTGAAGATCTTCCACGATGGCGTGGATGCGCTGGTCAACCTGGGCGTGGACCGGAACTTTGCCCTGAGCCTGCGGGAGTTATTCGGCCCTTCCGGCATCTGCAACGTGCTGGGCGCAATCAAGCTGGCGAAGCACCTGCGCCTGGGACCGGGAGATAATGTTGTAACTATAGCTACCGACGGCTTTGATCGTTATAACTCGGTGCTGGAGGAGTTGAACAGCCGCTATTTGGAACTGGCCCCGCAGGTATTGAGTCGCTGGACGCATGATATCTTCCTGGGCGCAACCGATGAACATGTATTTGACTTCCGCAAGACCTCAGCAAAGGAGCAGCTCTTTAAGCAAAAGGAGAACGATTGGTTGAAGTTCGGTTACACCAAAGCGTTCCTCGACTCCATGCGCAACCAGGCGTTCTGGGACGCGCAGTATGCAAAGGTGGGCGAGTACAACCGGAAAATTCTCGCCTCGCGGTAGTTTGAACCAAGGAGCTCCAGCTATGTTCAAGTTCACTCTGAACCAGAATGACGTGACCGTGGAAGCGGACAAGAACCTGCTGGAATATCTGCGTGAAGATGCTCGCCTGATTTCCGTGAAAGACGGCTGCGCCGAGGGCGTCTGCGGCTCATGCTCCGTGCTGGTGGATGGAAAGGCGTGGCGAGCCTGCAAGCTGACCGTAGCCAAAGTGCAGGGCAAGGCGGTAACTACCCTCGAAGGCCTGTCGTCTCGCGAAAGGGAGGTCTATTCATGGGCCTTCGGCGAAGTGGGAGCGGTACAGTGCGGATTCTGCATGCCAGGAGTTGTCATCAGCGCGAAGTCGCTGCTGAACCAGAATCCAGCTCCCACCTCCGCGGAAATCAAAAACGCCCTCCGGTATAACTTATGCCGTTGCACGGGCTATCTGAAGATCGAGCGCGCAATTCAATTGGCCGCGAAGGCATTCCGCGATGGGTATATTTTCAGCGCGGAGGGCGGCACGGCCAAAGTGGGCGCACGGATGGTTCGCGTGGACTCTGAAGATAAGCTACTGGGTACAGGCGAATTTGTCGACGATATGAAGGTTCCGGGTATGCTCTATGGTGCTGCGCTCCGAGCCAGGTATCCGCGAGCTTTAGTTAAGAAGATCGACATCTCCGCCGCGCAGGCCTGCCCCGGCGTGGAGGTCGTGCTGACCGCAAAGGATGTTCCCGGCGAACGACTACTGGGGCATATCGTGCATGACTGGCCGGTGATGATTGCCGAGGGCGAAGAGACTCGCTATGTGGGCGACGCGCTGGCTGTGCTGGCCGCCACGACGAAGGAGACGGCGCGGAAAGCGCTGGAGTTGATTCGCGTCGAGTATGAGGAGCTTACGCCGATGCTGTCGCCCGAGGCGGCCATGGCGGAGGGCGCGCCACGCATCCATCCCAAGGGAAATCTGCTCTCTGAAACCATCATGAAGCGCGGCGATGTTGATAAGGCAATCGCCGAGGCGAAGCACGTCGTCACTCAGCACTACTCTACGCCGCACCAGGAGCACGCTTTTCTGGAACCGGAGAGCGCGCTGGCAATTCCGACGCAATGCGGCTCGCTCACGGTCTATACCGGCGGGCAGGGTGTTTATGACGATCGCCAGGGCATCATGGAGATGCTCGGTCTTCAAGAAGAAAAAGTTCGCGTGATCAGCAAATATGTGGGCGGCGGATTCGGCGGCAAGGAAGATCTATCCGTGCAGCATCACGCCGCTTTATTGGCATGGCACAGTAAGAAGCCGGTGAAAGTGACATTCACGCGCGAAGAGAGTTTTCGAGTTCACCCCAAGCGCCACCCTATGGAGATGGATTTCACCACCGCGTGCGATGAGCGCGGCAAAATTACGGCGGTGCGCGCGCGCATCGTAGCCGACACGGGCGCATACGCCTCTTTGGGCGGACCGGTTTTGCAGCGGGCCTGCACACACGCCGCGGGGCCGTACCAGATCGACAATGTGGATATTGAGGGGCGCGCATATTACACCAACAATGTTCCCTCCGGCGCATTCCGCGGCTTTGGCGTAACGCAAACCTGCTTCGCCGGAGAAAGCAACCTGAATCTGCTGGCGGCAAAGCTGGGAATCTCCCCTTGGGAGATTCGCTTCCGCAACGCCATTGAGCCCGGCGGAGTGCTATCCAACGGGCAGATTGCCGACTCGGGAACCGCATTGAAGGAAACGCTGCTGGCAGTGAAAGATGCCTACGACGCACATCCCGGCGCGGGGATTGCATGTTCCTTCAAGAACAGCGGCAAAGGCGTCGGTGTGCATGATGTGGGTCGCGTGAAATTGAAGATTGAAAACGGCGTCGTCGTCATCTGCACCAGCGCGGCCTGCATGGGCCAGGGAATAGCCACTGTGGTGTTGCAGATTGTGGGTGAGGCCACGGGTCTCGCAAGGTCCGCACTCAGAGTGCATGAACCGGACACGATGGTGACTCCCGACAGCGGAACCAGTACGGCATCGCGACAGACGCTGATTACCGGCGAGGCGGCGCGACGGGCCGCGGACGCGCTGAAGCAGGCGTTGGCCAAACATTCGCTGGCTGAGTTGGAAGGACGCGATTTTTACGGGGAGTACGATTGCGTCACCGATCCCATGACTTCCGACAAGCCCAACCGTGTCAGCCATATTGCTTATGGGTACGCCACTCACGTCGTCATTCTGGGGAGCGATGGAAGAGTGCAGAAGGTTGTCGCCGCTCATGATGTGGGCAAAGCTATTAACCCAAACGGCGTAGAAGGGCAGATCGAAGGCGGCATCGTGATGGGATTGGGATTCGCACTGACCGAGGAGTTTCGGCTTCGCGACGGCGCGCCGGCCGTCACTCTGGGCACACTTGGGCTGATGCGCGCAGCACAGGTTCCTGAGATTGTATGCCACCTCATTGAGAAGAACTCCCCCGAACTGGCCTACGGGGCCAAGGGTGTGGGAGAGATTGTGATGCTAACGACGGCACCCGCGGTGGCCGGCGCATACTTCAATCACGACGGAAAGTTCCGCAATAGCCTTCCGCTCAAAGATACTCCTTACCGCCGTTGAGGACGCAGATAAGCAAGAACATCAAGGAGCATCTCACTCATGATGACAGCAGAATAAAGCCAACAGCTCATTGCCCAGTGCCAGTCAGTCATTCAGAACCAGAGTTATTCGGGACATGAAGACAGTTGACTGACCTCCATCCGAAGTGGTTGAATAGTAGTTCTGTCATTTACTGATGAATAAGGAAGATTAACATGCCTGCCAAAATTACGATTGACTCCGCGCGTTTAATCGCCGCCGCAAACGCGCTGGAAGGGGACATGGTCCGCTTTCTGCGCGACATGGTCGCCATTCCCGGCGAAAGTTCTCACGAAGGTCCTGTCGTTCAGCGCATCAAGCAGGAAATGGAACGCGTGGGCTTCAACGAGGTCCGCATTGATGCCATGGGTAACGTGCTGGGGCGCATCGGCTCAGGCAAACACGTGATCATGATGGACGCGCACACCGACACCGTCGGTATTGGCGATCCGAAGGAATGGGCCTGGGATCCGTACAAGGGCAAAGTGGAGGATGGTTTCATCTACGGACGCGGCGCCAGCGATCAGCGCGCGGGCATGGCCAGCATGGTTTACG
>JBEKFS010000070.1:0-17053 GCA_050013195.1 Occallatibacter sp. | reverse complement strand
GGCATGATGGTGGTGCCGGAGTTTGTCCTGCGCGAATTGCAGACCGTGGCCGACTCCACCGACGGCTCAAAGCGGCAGCGGGGCCGCCGCGGCCTGGATATGCTGCAACGCATGCAGTCCAACACCGCTATCCAGGTGCAGATCGTCTCCGACGACTTTCCTTCCATTCGCGAGGTAGACCTCAAACTTCTGGAACTGGCCAAAAAATGGCAGGCCAAAGTGGTGACCAACGACTTCAACCTGAACAAGGTGGCCCACCTGCACCACGTTGAGGTACTGAACATCAACGACCTGGCCAACGCGCTCAGGCCGGTGGTGCTGCCCGGTGAAAAGATGACGGTGCTCATCCTCAAGGAAGGCAAGGAATTCAACCAGGGCGTGGGTTACCTTGACGACGGCACCATGGTGGTGGTCGATCATGCGCGCAAGCTGATCGGCAAGTCGGTGGAGATCTCCGTGACCAGCGTGCTGCAAACCGCCAGCGGCAAGATGATCTTCGGCAAGATGGAGGAGAACGGCAAAATCCCTGGGGCGATTCCAACATCTGTAGGTAAATAAAACCGGGTGCGCCTGGGAGCGTAGGCGGGATGGTCTATAACGCGCCGATATTGTGTGGTTATCGCGCAAGATAAGCTTTCCGTCGAGATAGAGAAAAATCGTCGCAAAATTGGGCTAAAACGGCCGGAGGTGGCAGCCTAGGATCTTCTTTCTCAGGATACAAAGGCGGGAATTGGTGCAGCAAGCTTGATTATTGCGCCTACGCAACCATTCAATGCTATATAATAATCAAATGATGCACAACCGCATTGCCGTACTCCGCACAGAGCGAAAGATCAGCCGGCAGGAGTTGGCTCATGAAATCGGCGTCAATCCGCAGACAGTCGGCTTTCTCGAGCGGGGAGATTATGCTCCCTCGCTGGAGCTGGTCTTCAAATTAACCAGATTCTTCAATCTGCCGGTGGAAGCGATCTTTTCGCCGGAGCCTTTTCGTCCGCTGAGCGAGCAGGTATATCCCATGGAAAGAAAGGAAGATTGAGCGATGTTGAGCAGCGATCCGAAACGATTGAAGCGATTGGGAATTGACCTGCGCCCGCGATGGCGGCGTCGCGTGATCGTCTATCTGACTTACTTTATTTACGTGGGAGTCATCTTCTTGGCTGAAGGAAGAAATGTTTTTCCGAGCGAACGTGTCGTCGACTGGTTTGTTTCGATTTGCGTGATCTTCTTCAGTATCTTTGGAATCTTCAGCCCGTTGAAGTCGTTTGGCGATGTGCCGATACCGGCAGGCGGCAGACTAATCGGGAAGAAGGTAATGCTCGGTAGTCTGGATGATTGGGCGAAGTACCGGTATGGCAATATTTTCGACCAGACCTCGCCGGAGGAACAGAAGGAGTTGTTGCGCACCTACCGCGTGGGCAATTATTTATTGCCTTTCAAGAGCGCGAGCGGATTCGATCCTCGCGTGCCGGACGAGCGTGAGTTGGCGGAGATAAACGCAGCATCGAAGAAAGCGTTACAGTATCTTCTTGTGTTGTTGCTCTTTTCCGCGGTGTCCCCGACTATCTGGCAACATCAGGCAGCGGAAATCTATCTGATTCTTGCGGTACTCGCTGCAACTTTGTCGAAAGCCATCGTTCTGTGCGAAGAGCGTGACCCGCGCGCAAATGTGGAACCGGAGCCGGTCGAGCAGAAATAACCGTGCTCACAGAAGTATTTGTGGTTCCACATCCTTTCGCAAAGATCGCGATTGCATGGGGTTCCTGCATATGGGAAACCCCGCCTGGGCTGCCCAGCCTTATCGCTTGCCTACCATGTCCTCATAGGGACTGGCGAGCCGGTAGCGTCGTGATTTTTTGGCAGCGTCGGCAACCTCCAGAAAGCCTTGTTCGACCCAACGCCGGCAAAGCTCCGAAGCAGTGCGCGGCCGATAGCCGAAAAGGTCGCCGATCTCCTTTGCCGTCAGCTCACGGGATTTCTCAAACAGCGCCAAAACCTTTCGCTGCCGAGCATCCAGATTGCGCAGCTGCGCGGAAAGATCCGCAACTCCAACCTTGGCCTCAATGAGGGTCAGCTCTTTAACTCTCTCGAAGGAATCCGCCATCCCCTCCATGAAGTAGGCAACCCAACCGGTGATATCGGCTTCTGCACGTCCCATGTAATAGTTGTGAGACGGCCCGATGGCCAGCGCCGTGTAGTATTCGCCGAGGTTGCGGGCATAGTATTCCTCCAGAGCGTACAAGCCCTTCAGACCGTAGCCGCCAAGGTGGAGAATCAGCGTGGTCAGCAGCCGGGCGGTGCGCCCGTTTCCATCGAAATATGGGTGAATCGTGGCGTACTGATAATGCGCGATGGCCGCCTTGATCGGCACGGGCAACTCTTCGCCGGTTTTTCCTCCCGCATTCAACCAAGCGATTAATTGCTCCATTAACTGTGGTACGTCTTTGGCTTCAGGCGGCAGATAGACAATGCTGTTGGAGCGGCTGTCGCGGATGACGTTTTGCCCGTCGCGATAGGGCGTGGGCTTGACGCGCCACCTGCCACCGCCCATGACCAGAGCATGGAGCCTGCGCACAGCGGCTTCGGCCAACCTCTCTCCACGCGCCGTCAGATTCTCAACTTCATCGAGAGCGGCATAATATCCCTTTACTTCGTTCTGGTCGCGTTCCCGTCCGGGAAAGTGCTGTCCGGAAACAATGACCTGCGCAACCTGTTCCTGGGTCAGGCGATTGCCTTCGATCATGGTCGAATAGTGAGTGGTAAACAGGCGAGCCGTCTCCCGCAGGCGGGCGAGAACGCGGGGAGTGACCGGAAGTGTGAGGACAGCTTGCCGCGCGGCCTCGATCCGCATGAGCGCGCGGGCAATGGCTGGCGTGATGGTGAAAAGAGGAGCGAAACGGACTTGGGGTTTGCTGGCCATGGGTGCCTTAGGCACGCAGACTGGCTGCCGATAACGTGCCGATATTCTGCCGTTATTATACCGATAAATTGCCGTTAATGCGCTGAATTTGTTTGTTTCTCAGTACTTCTGCATCTTGGGGTCGATCTCGTCCGCCCAGGCTAAAATGCCACCGGCTAGGTTGACGACGCGGGGGTAGCCTTGCTGCTTGAGGAACTCTGCAATGCGCTGCGAGCGGACGCCGGAGCGGCACTGCACAATAATTTCTTGATTGCGGTCGATCTCGGAGAGGCGATTCGGTACGTCAGTCTGCGGAATCAGTTTGCCGCCGATCTGCGCGATCCGGTACTCGTAGGGTTCGCGCACATCAAGGATGAAGACGTCTTCGCCGGCATCGATGCGGCGCTTGAGTTCCTTCACGGCGAGCTGGGGGATTCCGTTCTTCACGCTTTTCTCCTCTGGAGTTTCAGGCACGATGCCGCAGAAATGCTGGTAGTCGATGAGCTGGGTCACGGTGGGGTTGGTGCCGCAGACCGGGCACTCGAGATTCTTGCGCAGCTTGAGTTCACGAAATTTCATGGTAAGGGCGTCGACCAGCAGCAGCCTCCCGATGAGCGATTCGCCTTTGCCGAGTATGAGCTTGATGACCTCGGTGGCCTGAATGACACCGACCAGGCCTGGAAGAATGCCCAGCACTCCTCCCTCGGCGCAACTTGGAACCAGGCCGGGCGGCGGCGGTTCGGGATAGAGGCAGCGGTAGCAGGGACCCTGCTCAGTGGCGAAGACGCTGGCCTGCCCTTCAAAACGGAAAATGGAGCCGTAGACGTTGGGCTTGCCCAGCAGCACGCAGGCGTCGTTGACCAGGTAGCGGGTGGGGAAGTTGTCAGTGCCGTCGGCAACTATGTCGTAGTCCTTGAGAATTTCCATGGCGTTGGCGCTGGTGAGCATGGTTTCGTGCTTGACAATATTGACGGACGGATTGAGAGCGGTGAGCTTTTCCGCGGCCGAATCAAGTTTCTTGCGGCCTATATCTTTTGTCGAGTGGATGATCTGGCGTTGCAGATTGCTGGCGTCCACGACGTCGAAGTCCACCAGGCCCAGAGTGCCGATGCCGGCAGCGGTGAGATAGAAAGCCAGGGGCGAACCTAGTCCGCCGGTGCCCACGCAGAGCACGCGCGCAGCTTTGAGTTT
The DNA here is from genome assembly GCA_050013195.1 of Occallatibacter sp. Taxonomy (GTDB): domain Bacteria; phylum Acidobacteriota; class Terriglobia; order Terriglobales; family Acidobacteriaceae; genus Telmatobacter. The sequence continues at coordinate 12,966 of JBEKFS010000070.1, read as the reverse complement.
CTGCTGGCCTTCCATGCCCACCTCGGGCAGTATCAGGTGACGCGCGTAGCGGGAGAGGTCATCGGTGGTCAGCTCGGGCAATGCGGCAGATTTATTCATGGTCTTCCATTCTCTGGTGGACGTGCAGTTGTGGTTGCGGGAAAGTTGGACGCATATACAGGTTAACAAACACGAACGGCTCCGGGATGCCGGAGCCGTTCGTGGATTGCAAGGTGGAGTCAGTTACGGTTTGTGCTTTTTGGGCTCGGTGGCCGGGGCCTCGGCAGCCTTCGGCTTCCAGAACTCAGGATCGGCTTTGGTGAATGCGTCGGGGACATAGCTCTGGGCAGGATTGACGGAGTACAGCTCGAAGCGATCAGTGTCGATGGCGGCTTCGCGGAGTTCGCGCAGCCTGACCTTATCGCTCTCGCTCAGGGCTGCGTTGAACTTCGACTCCAGCGCATTGCTCTGGTCGATATCGGCCAGCGAATTGTCACTGGTGAGGAAAACGTAGGAGCCGAGCTGTTCGCCGTACTCTATGCGGTATGCGCCCCAGTGGTCTGCGCCGCCGACTTTGTCCTCAGCAGCTATCCACATCTTCACCAGCTCGTTGAATTCCTTCCCATGGCCGGGACGAACGTGGAGGATGCGCGCTTCCAGGAAATGGCCATGCGAAATGTCCGTTCTGGTGTGGTAGCTGAGTTCAGGCACAAAGCTGAAGTACAACGACTTGCTGTCTTCCAGAAGCTCTCCATCGGCCACGTTGAGTTTTTCGAAGTCAGCCGCTGCTGGGCCTTCGAAAATCTTCATGGCCTTTTCCAGGGCTTCAAAAGAGTCGAAGTGTGATAGATAGATGGCCCGTGGCTTGCCGGACATCGCGTTGAAGGCGATGTAGTTGATGGGGAAATTGGCCTTGGTTACGGCCTGGACGAAGGCGCTCTCCGTCTTGTCGTGGGCCAGACCGCCCTTGCCGGGCTTGGTGTATTCCACAATGATCTGCAAATACTTGGGTGTCGAAACAGATGCAGTTGATTGATCCTGCGCGACGGCTACTGAGCTGCCAGCAACCGCAAGAGACAGTCCCAGCAAAAAGGGGCTGATCTTATTCATGTGTAAAACCTCCGTGGTTTTCTTGGAGTCGGACGCGAAGGAGGGGAAACCAGGGGGGAAGTGCGTACGTCCCAAGTATTTGTGATTAGATAGGTTGGAATGCATGTGTGTAAAGTGGTTTTCTTGCATATTGATAGAAATATTTTTGGCCTCGAAAGTTCGCTCCGGGAACGAGGGGTCGAGTTTCGCCGGTAAATTTTCGCTCTTAATGGAATTGCGGTCAGTGCTCCGGGTATGCGAGATTGGGAATGCGAGATTGCAGATTCGAGAAGATTTTGCCGATAACAGCTTTAATAACCTCGCAGACTGGAAGGTTACCTTGAGCAGAAAAACACGCACTCCTGACTTTAATCAGGTAATGGATAAGCTGCGCGCACATTCATTCGATGTGGCGCCCTGGGCCGCAGTCACAGACGGTATGCTGGTGACGAAGTACGGGGCCGGGGCGGTTCTGGTGGCAGCCGCGGACAAAGCGGCTCCGGTTGCCTATGCCGTGCATCCGGGAGTGCTGGTTGGGGGACAGGTGGCCCGGCTGCTGGATCGCGGCCATCAGAAGTTCATTAAAACGAACAAATTAGAGCTTCCTGCCACAGCCATCCAGTTGCACGCGATTCACCGGTTCAGCGAAGAGTTGAAGCAGTTGACCGGCGACATTGATCTCTACAACGAATCGCTGGGGACGACCAGCGACGTTTATCTGTATGACCGCTTGAAGGGCCGCGAAGCTGTGCAGCAACGCCCGTAAGTAGCAGGAAAAGTGTAGCTGGATATGCACCCGTTCGCGGGATAAATGGGTACAAATTGTTCCGGATGCAGGCGGTGACGGCAATGGCATGGGGAGAAAAGGCGCAGGCCGCTTGTCCATCGCAGGCAAAGGCTGCCGGGCGCGACCGGCGTGAGGCGTCGCGGGAAATGGTCGATAACACGGCGGTGATTCATCTCATCAATGTTGGATCGCGGCTGCGAGGACGCATTCTCGACCTGAGCCTGGGCGGCTGCCGCATTCGCACCGATGAACGCTTTCCGGTGGGCATCTATACACGGGTGGAGACTGAGTTTCAACTGGAGGGGCTGGCCTTCCGGCTGGGCGGCGTTACCCAGGCCATCCACGATAAGCACACAGTGGGCATCCGCTTTCTGGACATGAGCAGCCGCAAGCGGGAGCAAGTGGAGCAGTTGATAGAAGATATTCGGGAGATGAAAAACAGGGAATAGGGAATAGCCACCCCAGCGACGAAGACCTGTCACTGGGGACCCCGGCAAGGGAACAGCCACCCCAGCGAGCACAAATCACCCATTGGAGAAGACCCGCTTTGAACAGAATCAAGGGGTTAGAGCCAAAAATGTTCCACGTGGAACATATTCATTCTATTGGGGTTGTTGCCATGTTTACTAGTTAATTATCTGCAAGGATTTGAAAATAAAGTAGTGAAAAAGTGAAATAGTGAAATTGTGAAGCAGGGAACAGGGACTAGGGACTAGTAAGAACCTTATCTCCGCCGTGCGCGTTCGCGTTGCAGTTCGCGATAGACATCACTCTTGGATTGGCCCAGTTCGCGGGCAAGGCGCTTGAGGGCTTCCTTTTCGTCGATGCCAGCTTCGGCCTGTAGACGGGCGACTCGAACGGCAACAGATTCCCTAGTCCCCAAATGCGAGGGACCTGGGGCACCCGCTGACTGCGCGTGGACCAGCAGAGTCATCTCGCCACGCATGCGATCGCGGCCGGCAAGCTCGCCGCGCACTTCGGCTACCGTCCCGCGCAAAAACTCCTCGTGAATCTTGGTCAGTTCGCGGGCCAGGACTACGCGCAGGGTGGGACCCCACACGCTTTCCAGATCCGCCAGGGTCTCCAGAATGCGGTGTGGTGCTTCGTAGAAGACCAGGGTGCGCGCGGCTTCGTTTCTTTGCACCTCGGCGGCCAGCTCTTCGAGGCGGGTTCGCCGCGCTCCGGCTTTTTCCGGCAGGAATCCGATGAAGTGAAACTCATCGGCGGGCAATCCGGAGGCCACCAGCGCGCTGAGCGCCGCATTGGCTCCGGGGATGGGGATGACCGCGACGCCGGCGGCGATGGCCTGGGCGGCGAGCTGGCCTCCGGGATCGCTGATGCCCGGCATTCCGGCGTCGGAGACTACGGCGATGGCCTTGTCGGCCAATATGCTTTGGATCAGTTCGGTGGCACGGGTGTGCTCGTTGTGCTGGTGGCAGCTTACGGTGGGGGTGGCGATCTCGAAGTGGTTGAGTAGCTTCTGCGTTTGGCGGGTGTCTTCGCATGCGATGCGGTCCACGCGGCGGAGTACGTCGAGAGCGCGCAGGGTGATGTCGCCCAGGTTGCCGATGGGGGTGGCGACGAGGTAGAGGCCGGGGGCAAGAGGTGAATCGGGTTCGGCGGTGGTGGGCACGGTCAATCTCCGGTTTATCAGGGAACCTCTGATCAATTATTTGCAACGAATCTTGCATTCCCACGGGGATAAACCCTGCATCGATTATGTAGCATTCACGTCGGCCCTACGGGACGACGCGCAATTTATTGCTGCTGTCCCCGGGTTGCGCTTTGCTCCACCCTGCCACCCCACGGACGAAGACCTGTCCGTGGGGACCCCAGCTCGGGGCTATTTTCACATTCTCCCTCCAGGAGAAAAAGGCCCTCAGGGGCTAAAGCCCTCAGTTTCATTGGGCAATTTGTGGCACGACTGAAGTCGTGCCCTGACGCTTCTTGCTCCACCATTTGCATTTTTAAGCAAGTTGTTAAGTCGTGTCTGATACTTCTTGCTCCACCATTTGCATTTTTCCGCAAGCTGTAAAGCCACCCCATCGACGAAGACCAGTTGATGGGGACCCCAAGCTACATAAACAAAAACGTGGCGAAGGTAGGGCCACCAGGCTTCGATTAGGATCTCTACATTGATCGCGAAATTAGGATCACTACATTGATCGAGAAATTGCACCAGCGGTCGTGCAGAGCCCGAACAGTGCCGGATGGTCGAAGATGGTGGTGTTGATGAGGGCAGAGACGGCGGCATGGGCGTCCAGCAGCTCCTGGACGCGAGTCTCCGGTCCTCCGCTCCAGACGCGTTCGATGTCTTCCGCTACGAGTTTTTCGATGTCCTTTGGGTGCATGGCGCCCAGTTCCTCCCTCAAGTAGGCAGTGATTGCATCGAATTCTCCCTTATCGAGCCAGACTCCGTGACATTGCGGGCACCAATCGACAATGATGGAGGACTTGCCGAAGATGACGGAAACCATTTTGGTGGTCTTGCATTTCACGCAGGAGCGGTTGGTCACCTGTGCGCTCGTCTTCTCCATGTCCTCGATCTCGTCGTTCAGCCAGCGCATGGAGCCTTCGTTCACCTTGTTCTTCAGTTTTCGCAGTTCGTCTTTGATCAGCCACATTCCCTTGCACTTCGGGCAGCCTTCAAAGTCCATGGAGTAGATGGAATATACAAACAGATTTTGCCCACATGCAGGACAAATATCGGAGGTCTTCTCCTTTTGGACCGCGTCCTTGATCGGAGGAACGTCCACGGTGAAGTCGGTCTCAGAGCTTCTCTTCTTTATTCGCTTGAACCAGTACGGAACGTGGACGTTATTGACGAAGTCGGAGAAACCGTGACCCTGGATCGGTCCGTCTTCGGCCAGTACCTTATCGATTCGATTCAACTCGCCGCCGTCGAGCCAGAAGCCGCCGCAGTTTCTGCACAGGTGTAGCTGAATGTCATCGGACTCCAGAAACTTCACCTTGCTCAAATTGAAGTCGTCGCAGCGGGGACACTTCTTTGGCTTCTTCTCAGGCTCGTTGGTCCCGATCTCTTCGCAGTATTCGATGCTTCCGACAGTTTTAAAGGCCATCTTGTCGAGGTCGCCTGCGTCGAGCCAGAGGCTGCCGCATTTATCGCACATGTCGTAGGAGATGCTGTCCTTCTTGGTGACGACCTGGTTGGTGGTCATCTCGGTACCGCAGTTCAGGCATTTCATTGGAGGACTCCGGTTACGATTTTAGGGCGGACATCGGTGGCGTGGGATGGAACTATAGTCCGCGTTGTCGAGTCAAGGTGATGACTTATGGACAAGGTTGTTACGGCTTCAGATTCTAGCATACGGTGGGTGGTCAGGCAGGTGGCCCGCTCATAGCGGTCTGATCGCGATGAATGGGCCACCTGACTTCCATCTTGGATAACGATCGAAGGAGGCAGAATCGAAGCATGGGCCGCCTACTTCATAAAGCCTGTACCTTTCAAAACTTCGGCTGATTCAAAGCTTGATGGCGGGCTTTCTAGAGGGCTTTGTCGCGGGCTTCTTCGCGTTCCAGGCGGCGCTGCTCGGAGAGGAGGGACATGGCGCTCATCAGGTTCTGGACGCTGACTATGCCTACGATGCGGCCGCTATCGGCGATGGGAATCAGGGAGAGTCCGCGGCCGGTTTGGATGCGGCGAATGGTGGTTCCCAGCGTGTCGTCGGGGCGCGCCACCTGGAAGGCCTTGGACATGGCCGCCTGCACGTAGCCGTTGCCGTCGCTGCGCAGCGCGTCCACGATGCGCTGGCGGCTGATGATGCCTACCAGTTGCGGGCCGCGCACTACGGGAAAATCTTCTTGCAGCGAATGAACGCAGCGCCCCAGTGCACCGGCCAGAGTGTCAGAGGCTGAGAGCGAGGCGAAATCGGTGAGCATGACCTCGCGCATATGCACGGTGTCTACCACCGACTGGAAGAAGACGCCCTGGTCCTCGATTTGCGCGCCGATCATGATGAAGAAGCCGGCGATGATGAGCCAGGGACTGTGCAACCACATGCCGGCGACCATGGCGATGAGCGCGAGAATCTGGCCCAGCCCGGTAGCCATGCGGCCGGCGGGAGTAAAACCGTGCTTGCGGGCAAAGTTGCCCCGGAGCAAACGCCCGCCGTCAAGAGGGTAGGCCGGGAGCAGGTGCACAAGGCCCATACAGGCCTGCATCCACACCATGCTGCGCACCAGCGCAGCAGCCGAAATCCACGGCTGGGTAAAAAGTTTGATATCGCCGCCGGCGCCCATAAACATTGCGGCGAGAAAAAGCGCTGTGGCCAGATTTGCCAGGGGACCTGCCAGAGACAAGCTGAACTGTCCGCCGCCCTGGTTGGAGCCTTCCTGACTTTCCGGGTCGGCATAGGCAAACATTCCGCCGATGGGCAACAGCAGGATGGCGCGCAGCCGCAATCCCAGCCATGCAGCCACCAGCAGCCGCGCGGTCTCGCGCACGGCTACGGCAGCTACCAGCACCATAAATAATCCCAGGCCGCGCGGCCAGCCGGAAGAGCCGCTCAGCGCCAGGCAAACGACGGCCAGAAGCGGAAAAAAGACGTGGACGCGGATCTCGACGCCCATCCAGCGGCCCAGCGGAATTGACCAGCCACGCATACAGAATGATTGTAGAGGGTCGGACCCCGATTCCCGTATGCTGGTTTCTTATGCGTATCATTGCCGGATCGCTTCGTTCCCGCACACTGTTGGCTCCGCCGGGGGTTGCTACCCGGCCAAGCAGCGACCGTCTGCGCGAAACTCTTTTTAATGTGTTGGCGCCACGGATTGAAGGAGCGGCCTTTTTAGATTTGTATGCAGGCTCGGGCGCGGTGGGGATTGAAGCGCTGAGCCGCGGGGCTGCGCAGGTGGAGTTCGTGGAGCGGGCACCGGCGGCGCTGAAGATTTTGCGCGGCAACCTGGAGAGGCTGGGGATCAGGGCGGGATTCGTTATTCATGCTGGCACCGTGGGAGCAACGCTGCGAAAAATGGTTGCGGCTTACAAGCCGGGCTGCGAAATGAAATTTGACTTGGTCTTTCTCGACCCGCCATGGGATGCTGCGGAGGAATACGCGGCTACGCTAGGCCTGCTGGGCGGATCGGCTGCCGGGCTGCTTGGCGAGGGCGCGGCGGTTATTGCAGAGCATCGGCGCAAACAGCTTCTTGAAGACAGCTATGGATCGCTCGTGCGCACGAGGCTGCTGGAACAGGGCGATGCGGCCTTGAGCTTTTATACCGCCAGTCACTGAGTTGTGTGCGAACAGGATAGATGCGGCCGGCGAAGAGAGCCAAGTGGCTCTGGAGCCGGATTGGGTGCGGTTTCAACCGGCTCAAGGGGAAGACCGTTCCCTGATCCGGGAAAGAATTCGGGGAGGAAAATTGGCCTCAATTTCCACTATTTTTCCATTTCAGACAACGAGATGTTGCGTTTTTAGGTCACAAATCCGCTGATTGTGAGCGGGGTCACTTTCAACCCCATTGACAGCGGTAGATAGGAAGAGAAAAATGGCGGAGCGGGGCAATCTGAGCCGTTTTATGCGGTCTATGGAGGGAAAGTGAAAAACGCAGGGAAGATGCTTGTTTTGGGTATGGTAGGGATTTTGAGCGCGGGGATGTTGCTGAGCGGCTGCAAGAAGGCGCCGGAGTTGACCAAGGCCAACGCGCTGGCCTTGATCCAGGCCAATTATGACCAGAAACCAGCGGCGGGCGTCCCCATCGCGGTGGATGTGATGGGGCTGAAGGATGGTGTGGCCGCCAAGTATTGGGAAAAGGCCACGGTTTATGCCAACAGGATCTGGGGCGACTTCAAGCTGACGGCTGAAGGCAAGAAGGTGCTCAAGCTGGCCGATGGGGGCGATGTGCTCAAGTGGCGCCCGGATCACGATCCTGAGCCGAACTATTCGGTAGTGGTGACATCGGTAGCCACCAATCACCTCAAGGCGCAGGACGTGCAGGAGATTCAGGATGAAGTGCTTCCGGGCGCGGATACGGCCAAAGGAGCAGATTTTAACGAGGTGGTGAACCTGGACGGCTTGCCGGCCCCGTTGGCCAAAATTGCCCACAACGCGGTCAATAAGCTGGTCACCAAGCGTCATGCTGACTTTGCTTTTGAAAACGGCGCCTGGACGCTGAAATCGATCGAATAAAGCCGAAAAATTATGAGGGGTGGGGCAGAATAGACTGACCCCACCTCGATTTCCTGCGCCCGTCCCAGGACTTATCTACTGGAATCTCCCGTTGCAGCCGTCAGCGGCTGTAAAGCGAAACGAATTCCATGCTGACGGGAAGCTTTATTTGACCCCACCCGGGTTTCTTGATATGGTTAAATGGTTGCGCAAGAACGCCTCTATCCGTGTGTCTTGACGGCGGAGGCGAGGGGCAGGCCGGTCCGGCTGAAGCGGGCGGCGCTGATTCCCAAGGCCAGGGACAGTTAGCTGGCCAGACAGGTTCCCGGAATCGCTCTTTTCTTGCAAGGGCAGCCGGGGTCCCCGGCGACAGGTCTTCGTCGCTGGGGTGGAGAGACAAATCGCTACGGCGCCCGCGCGTTCTCCACCTCGGAGGGCTATGCGGGCCGAAACCGGCGAAACGGAGTTGGCTTTCCAGCGAATTTGGAAACGCCCGGCCACCGTCCTGGTTTTCGTCTGAGATTGGAACGAAGGCAGACGCGAAGCAGTAAATAAGGGCTTCCGTGCGCGTGCGCGACAGCTTTTTAGTCGTGCGCTCTCACCACGGGAGGCCCCATTTAGTCTGCGCGCGACTGACAACAGGGTGGGTCAAGGTTTTTGCGTTAAGGAGTTTTGGTTTGCCTACATTCAATCAGTTGGTTCGCAAGGGGCGCACGGCCCCGCGGTACAAGACGGCGTCACCTGCCTTGCAGGCCTCGCCGCAGCGGCGCGGAGTTTGCACCCGCGTGTATACGCAGACGCCTAAAAAGCCGAACTCGGCCCTGCGCAAAGTTGCCCGCGTGAGACTGACAAACGGGATTGAGGTCACCACCTATATTCCCGGCATCGGCCACAACCTTCAGGAGCACTCGATTGTGCTGATTCGCGGCGGGCGCGTAAAAGATCTGCCCGGTGTGCGCTATCACGTGGTGCGGGGAACGCTGGATTCGGTGGGCGTGGCCGAGCGCAAGCAGAGCCGGTCGAAGTACGGAGCCAAGCGCGCCAAGGGCGGCGCGGCGAAGAAGTAGTGGGACGAGCTGTTAGCTCTTAGCTATTAGCCTTTAGCTTGTTCGGTGGCGGATTGAGCCGATGCGGCGAGCTCGGGAGGAATGGAGCTAAAAGCTAATGGCTAAAAGCTGAAAGCTGTTTTTTGAGGATTTTGAGGGATTATGCCGAGAAAAGGGCACATTGCGAAGCGGGAAGTGGCGGCGGACCCGGTTTACGGATCCGAGTTGGTCACCAAGTTTGTCAACTCGATGATGTGGGGCGGCAAGAAGTCGACGGCCCAGAGCATCTTCTATGGGGCGATGAAGATGCTGGAAGAGAAGGGCGGGGGCGACGATGCCCTCAAGCTCTTCAAAAAGGCGGTGGAGAACTGCAAGCCGCTGCTTGAGGTGAAGACCCGCCGCGTGGGCGGCGCCAACTACCAGGTGCCGATTGAGGTCAATCCCGACCGGCGCACCTCACTGGCCATTCGCTGGCTGATTACTTATGGCCGCAGCCGCGGCGAGAAGGGCATGACCGACAAGCTGGGCAACGAGCTGCTGGATGCGGCCAACGGGCGCGGCGCGGCGATGAAGAAGAAGGAAGACGTACACCGCATGGCCGAGGCCAATAAGGCCTTTGCTCACTACCGCTGGTAAGCGGAGAAGATTCAGTTCCCACCCTAGCCGCAAAAACAAAAACGCGGCGAGGATGGGGCACCCAAAGTTGTTGAATTGTTGAAGTTTTAGAACAGCGGGCTGAATGTGCCCGCAAGGAAGTAGTAGCCGTGGCTCGCACCGTACCTCTAAATCGCTGCCGAAACATCGGAATCATGGCGCACATCGACGCCGGGAAGACGACAGCGACGGAGCGCATCCTGTTTTACACGGGCATCACGCACCGCATCGGCGAAGTGCATGAGGGCACGGCGACCATGGACTACATGGAGCAGGAGCAGGAGCGCGGCATTACGATTACTTCGGCGGCCACTACCTGCACCTGGAACGACTACCTCATCAACATCATCGACACCCCGGGCCATGTGGATTTTACGGCCGAAGTGGAGCGCTCGCTTCGAGTTTTGGATAGCGCGGTGGCGCTGTTTGATTCCGTGAGTGGAGTGCAGCCACAGACGGAAACCGTGTGGCGGCAGGGCGACAAATACAAGGTGCCGCGCATCTGCTTTGTGAACAAGATGGACAAGAACGGCGCCGACTTTGAGCACGTTCTGGAGAGCATTCGCAAGCGGCTGGGCGCGCGGCCCGTGGCGTTGCAGATTCCCATCGGCGCCGAGGCAAATTTCAAGGGCGTCGTTGACCTGATTGAGATGAAGGCCGTCCTCTGGCACGATGAGACCCTGGGCGCGGAGTTTTCCATCGAGCCAATCCCGGCCAATCTGCAGAAAAAGGCCGAGGCCTTCCGCCTGCAGTTGATCGAGGTGATCGCCGAAACCGACGACGTGCTGCTGGAAAAATTTCTCGAGGGCGAAACCCCGACCATCGACGAGCTGAAGGCCGGCATCCGCCAGGCCACCATCGATTTGAAGGTCTTCCCGGTGCTGTGCGGCAGCGCCTTCAAAAATAAAGGCATTCAGACGCTGCTGGACGCGGTGGTCGATTATCTGCCCAGCCCGCTGGACAAGCCCCCGGTTGAGGGCGTCGATCCCCGCCACATCAACCATATAGAGTCGCGCAAGCCGGACGACAAAGAGCCGCTTGCCGCACTGGCCTTCAAAATCATCAACGATCCCTTTGGCAAGCTGGGCTTTGTTCGGGTCTATTCGGGATCGCTCAAGACCGGCGATATGGTGCTGAACCCCCGCACCGGCAAGACGGAGCGCATCGGCCGGCTGGTTAAAATGCATGCCGACAAGCGCGAGGACGTCAGCGAGATCATGGCCGGCGATATCTGCGCCTGCGTGGGAATGAAGGAGCTGAAGACGGGCGACACACTGTGCGACCCGCATCACGCCATCGCTTTGGGCGCCATCACTTTTCCGGAGACGGTTATCTCGGTGGCCATCGAGCCCAAGACCAAGGCCGACCAGGAAAAAATGGGCGTTGCTTTGTCGCGCCTCGCTGATGAGGACCCCACCTTCAAGGTGCGGACCGATGAAGATTCCGGGCAGACGATTATCAGCGGCATGGGCGAGCTGCACCTGGAGATTCTGGTCGACCGCATGAAGCGCGAGCACAAGGTCGAGGCCAATGTAGGCGAGCCCAAGGTGGCTTTCCGCGAGACTATCCGCAAGAAGGCTGAGGCCGAGGGCAAGTACATTCGCCAGACTGGTGGCTCAGGCAACTACGGCCACTGCAAACTGCGCGTGGAACCGAATTTGCCAGGCGCCGGCTACGAGTTTATCAACGCCATCAAGAGCGGTTCGGTACCCAAGGAGTTCATCAAACCTATCGATCAGGGCGTGCAGGGCGCGCTGGAGCTGGGCATCCTGGCCGGCTACCCGCTGGTGGACGTCAAGGTGACGCTGTACGACGGCAGCTATCACGAAGTGGATTCCAACGAAATGGCCTTCAAGTTTGCCGGTTCCATCGCATTCAAGGAAGCAGCGCGCAAGGCTTCGCCAGTGCTGCTGGAGCCGGTGATGGCCGTCGAGGTCACCGTCCCCGAAGAGTTCATGGGCGTGATCATCGGCGACATCAACTCGCGCCGCGGGCGCATCGAGGGGATGGAGCATCTGGCCGGCTCGCAGGTGATCAAGGCGATTGTGCCGCTCAAGGAAATGTTCGGCTACGTGAATGACATTCGCTCGTCGACGCAAGGACGGGCATCGTATTCAATGCAGTTTGCACGCTATGAAGAGGCTCCGCGCATGATTGCCGACGAAATTATCGGCAGATCGCAGGGCAAGTAGCTGGAAGAAAGGTTTTGGGGCTGGAGCCGGATGGCCGGCGCCCTGAGTTGAAACGGGCAGTAAAAGCTATGAAAGGGAGTTGGGACTTTTATGGGCAAGGAAAAGTTTGATCGCACGAAGCCCCACGTGAACGTGGGAACGATTGGTCACATCGATCACGGCAAGACGACGTTGACGGCGGCCATCACCAAGGTGTTGGGCAAGAACAACCCCAAGATCCAGTTCCGGTCTTTCGATTCGATTGATAACGCGCCGGAAGAGCGGGAGCGGGGCATCACCATTGCCACGGCGCACGTGGAGTACGAGACCAAGAACCGGCACTATGCGCACGTGGATTGCCCGGGTCACGCCGACTACATCAAGAACATGATTACCGGCGCGGCGCAGATGGACGGGGCGATACTCGTGGTCGCGGCGACGGACGGTCCGATGCCGCAGACCAAGGAGCACGTGCTGCTGGCGCGCCAGGTGGGCGTGCCTTGCATGGTGGTCTATCTAAACAAGTGCGACGCGGTGGAAGATCCTGAGCTGATTGACCTGGTGGAGATGGAAGTTCGCGAGCTTCTCAGCAAGTACCAGTTCCCCGGCGACGATGTTCCTGTGATTCGCGGCTCTGCACTGGGCGCGCTGAATGGCGAGCCGCAGTGGGAAGCCAAGGTCGAGGAGCTGATGGATGCGGTGGACGCATATGTGCCGCGGCCTGATCGCGCCGTGGACAAGCCCTTCCTGATGCCGATTGAGGATATTTTCTCGATCTCCGGACGCGGCACGGTGGTGACCGGTCGCATTGAGCGCGGCAAGGTGAAGGTGGGCGAGGACGTGGAGATTGTTGGTTTCCGCGAGACGCGCAAAACCGTCTGCACCGGTGTCGAAATGTTCAAGAAGCAGCTCGACGAGGGCATGGCGGGCGACAACGCGGGCATTCTTCTGCGCGGCACACCGAAAGAGGATGTGGAGCGCGGGATGGTGCTGGCCAAGCCGGGCTCGATTACGCCGCACACGGTTTTCAAGGGCGAAGTGTACGTGCTCTCGAAGGAAGAGGGCGGGCGGCACACGCCGTTCTTCAAGGGCTACCGGCCGCAGTTCTACTT
>JBEKFS010000069.1:0-17634 GCA_050013195.1 Occallatibacter sp. | reverse complement strand
CTACGCATGGGTCAACTGGCAGTGTTATGGCCGCTGACCGCATTGATGCTGGTGATGGGCGTGGCGCCGATGCTGTGGCTGCCAACCATTACAACCGGAGCGCATCCTCCGCAATTAAGGACTCCTGACACCGTGCCTCTCGTTCAGCCTCAATCCGCAATGCCGAATTCGTCCGAAGGGGAGGTGCAGCGGTGAATCTTGTTTTGAATCCCGTCTTACTTTTCCTTTTGCACCATGCGGATCTCTTCCGCATCCTTCCCGAGGTCGTCCTTACGCTGACCGGCGTTCTGGTGATGTTGCTCGACGCGACGATTCCTCCACATTGGGCGCGCCGTTCGTTGGGCTGGGTAGCCGCCTTCGGAACCATGTTTGCTTTATGGGCCAGTCAATGCCAACTTGCCCTGCCGGAAGGAACCGGCTTCTCCGGCACAGTGGAGACCAGTGCCTTTACCGTCTTCTTCCACGTGCTGATTTGCGGCATCGTTCTGGTTGCGCTGCTGCTCTCGCTCGACACCTTGCCTGCGGCATCGTTCTGGTTGCGCTGCTGCTCTCGCTCGACACCTTGCCTGAAAAGAGCCATCATCAGGGCGAGTTCTACGCGCTGATCGTCTTCGGCGCGGTGGGCATGTGCCTGCTCACCGGCGCGGTTGAACTGCTGCTGGTCTTCATTGCGCTGGAAATCTCCTCCATCGCCACCTACATTCTGGCCGGCTACCGCAAGCACACCGCCCGTGGACCGGAAGCCGCCATCAAATATTTTCTGCTCGGCTCCTTTGCCACCGCATTCCTGCTCTACGGCATTGCAATGATCTTCGGCGCCACCGGCACCACGCAGATCTACGAGATCGCCCGCCTTGTGCCAGCCGCGCAAAATCACGCGTTCATTCTTGCAGGGATGGGGCTGATGCTGGTGGGGATTCTCTTCAAGGTCTCCGCTGTGCCCTTTCACGTGTGGACGCCGGACGTTTACGAAGGCTCGCCCACGCCGGTGGTAGCGCTGATGTCCACCGCACCCAAGGCCGCGGCCTTCGCGCTACTGTTGCGCGTGGTCTACGAGATGCTGCCCACCCTGCGCTCCGTATGGCAGCCGCTGCTATGGGTGGTGGCCGTGCTTTCGATGACGGTGGGCAATCTGGCCGCGCTGCGCCAACAGAACGTGAAGCGCATGCTGGCCTACTCCGCCATCGCCCATGCCGGCTACCTGCTGGCGGCCTTCGCTGGACTCGGCTCCAGCGGCATCGCCGCCGCCAGCTTTTACACCGCGGCCTACGCGGCCATGAACGTGGGCATCTTCGCCGTGGTTACGCTGGTCAGCGGCTACGACGAGAAGCTGCCACTGATCAACGATTATCGCGGGCTCATCTACCGCTCGCCCCTGCTCGGCAGCCTGCTGATCTTCTTCCTGGTTTCGCTGGTCGGCATTCCATTCACCGGCGGATTCTTCGGCAAGTTCTATTCGTTTGCAGCCGCGGTGGGCGGCGGAGCCATCTGGCTGGCCATCATCGGCCTGCTGAATTCCGGCCTGGCGGCGGCGTATTATCTCCGCCTGGCGCTTGCCACCGCACAGCGTCCCGACCTTGAGAATGATGCAAAGTCTGCCACACCGCAAGTGTCGCCGCGGGTTGGCGTGGCCGTCGGCGCGGCTCTGCTACTGGCGGTTGCGGCCACATTGGTGCTGGGAATTGTTCCCGGCGACGTGTTGCATGCAGCCGAATCCGGCGCGCATACGCTACAAGCGCCTCCGGCGGAGACCAGCAGTCCGGAGATTCCTACCGGGCCGCAGACACAGCGCTGATTTGCGATTCTGCCCTGGCTGGAACAGTTACAAACAGCAGAACCTTCGACTCCGCTACGCTCCACTCAGGATGACAGCGACGAGGATGGGACACCCGAGATTTTATTGCTGAGAATCTTCACACTTAAATCGGATTGAGCACGGAATCCACCGGGACCGGCACTCTTCGTGCATCGACAGGCCGATTTCGCTCAAGAAGGTTTTTGTAGTAGCGCACGGTAAGTCCCAGAACGCGTCCATTCACATAATTTTCCAGCACCCATGCGCGCGCAGCCTTCCCCATGCGGCAGTGGCGCTGTGGGTTGCCGAGCAACTGCAACACGGCCTCATAAATGGCGACCGGGTAGCCGGGAGGAATCAACAGCCCGGTCACCTCCGGCACCACGGCGTCGCGCGAACCGGTGCACAAGGTGGTCACCACGGGAATCCCGCTGGCCGCGGCTTCCAAGACGACATTCGGAAAACCCTCCCGCCATGTGGGCAACACCATCACGTCCATGGCGCGGTAATAGGGCGCCGTATCGGCAACGTACCCGGTCATGTGAATGCGTGGATGGTTTTTGATGCGGGAGCGCAGATCGCGGCCAAGCGCATCTTCGGAAGCATCAAACCAGCCCACCAGTAGCAAATGCGCCTGCGGCCTGGCGGCCAGAATGGCGTCAAATGCCTCAACCAGCTCCGGCAGCCCTTTATCACGGGTCAGGCGGCCCACAAATCCCACCACGGGCGCATCCGGAGGAAGGCCAAGCCGGGCGCGCAGACTGTCCGGGCCCGGCGAGAAGCGCTCCACATCGACACCGCCGCTGCTGCCGCTCCCCAGCAGGCGCAGTTTGGCTTCAGGAGCCAGGCGCAAAGCCAGCGCCTGGTTGCGCAGGCTCTCGCTATTGCACAGCACGGCATGAGAACAGGCCGAGGCCAGACGCTCAGTGGCCAGCAGAATGCGGCGCTTGATTCCGGTCGAGGTCTCAAGTTTTAGCCCGCGAAGAAAATAGACCCGCGACGGCACGCCGCAGAGCATGGCGGCCACCGAGCCTAGAAGACCGGCCTTGGGCGTGCTGAACTCCGTCATCTCAGGCTTCAGCCGCCAGAGCAGCCAGCACAATCTCAACAGCGACAGCAGGTCCGAGACCGGCGCCATCCCCCGGCGCATAGGAATCGCAACCGACTCAACCCCTTCCCGAGCAGCTGTGCGAGTTAGCAGCGCGCCAGGGCTTGAAACCAGCGTTACCCGGAATCCCGCTTCGCGCAGAGTGCGCAGACGGCCACCAAGCACCAAGCAGGTTTGCGGGCTGGTAATACCGACGACGATGTGGGGGCGTTGCGATGTGCTGGAAGGCTCCGCCAGGCGGGCGGATACCGGGAATAAGCGGTTGCTCACACGAAAGAATGTGGGCAAAAAAATAGAATCTGCAATTTCTCCGTTGCGTTTGAGCACGAGCCTCTCCCAAAAAGGGCCTTCGCGTCCCGATAAAACAACCTCGGAAACGCGTTAGGAAGAGTGCTCGACAGTTTCAGGAGTTCATGTGAACCAAACGCTCTACCGGGCAATTCCCTGCTCCGGTGAGTTCACTCCTGTATTCCGCCTCAGCCTCTCCCCTCGTGACAACGCAGAAGAGGCCATAAAAGGCGGTCTCCCGCTGGAGAAAATCAGATTCAGTACTCAAGGGTAACATTACCAGGCTTTATTATGTCAAGAGGAAGCTTTTTCTGGAATAATGCGCGTTAATTCCAGATAAATACGGGCGTTGGCTCTATACTCACTGAGATTTCAAGGATAACCACATGTCCGCGAATCCGCGCCCAAAGATCCTGTTGCTGATTCCGCATCTTGGCGGCGGCGGCGCAGAGCGTGTGACGGCGCTCCTGGCCCGGGCCCTGCCGGCGAAAAAGTACGAGCTGCATCTAGGGCTGATCACGCAATCAGCAACAAGCGAGGCGCTACCAGCCTCGGTCAGGGTTCACGCTCTGGGCGCTCGCAGGGTGCGCGCCAGTGCTTTCAGGCTGCTCCGGTTGATCTGGCGGGTGAAGCCGGAGCTGATTCTCTCCGGAATGGCTCACCTGAACTTCCTGGTACTGCTGCTGCGCCCTCTCTTTCCTCACGGAACGCGCGTCCTGGTGCGCCAGAACGGAACCGTCTCCGCCGCTCTGGCCTTTGGCAAGGTGCCGGCCTACACCCGCCTGCTTTACCGCCTGCTCTACCGCCGCGCAGACCGGGTTATCTGCCAGACGCTGTCCATGGCCGACGAACTGGCCCGAGAGCTGGGAGTACCGAAAAATCGGCTGGTAGTGTTGCCCAACCCCGTAGACGTTGAAGAGATTCGCACTTCCATCAGCCTGAATCCGGGCTTGCAAACCGGCCACGGCCCCCATCTGCTCGCCGTGGGAAGGCTCGCGCCGGAAAAAGGCTTCGATTTGCTGCTGGGAGCCATGGTTTCAGTCCGGATAGAGTTTCCTGAAGCCAGCCTTCAGATTGCCGGCGAGGGCACGGAGGAGACAGCGCTGAAGGCTCTGTCCCACGCACTGGGACTCGACGCCACGGTTCACTTTGCAGGCTACATCGACCGGCCCTGGACGCTCTTCCCAACGGCAACGCTCTATGTGCTCTCCTCCCGGCACGAAGGCCTGCCCAATGCCCTGCTGGAGGCAGCTGCCGGAGGGCTCCCCATTGTGGCCTTGCCTGCCTCGGGAGGCCTCGCCGAGCTGCTTCGCGGACAATCTGGGGTGTGGCTGGCCTCCTCAATCTCCAAAGATGCACTGGCCGATTCCCTGCTGACCGCTCTTCGCGCCCTCAGGCCGGGGGAGCGCTTTGCCCATTCTTTTGTCGAAGCTTTCCGCATTGACCGCGCTATTCAGGACTATGAACGCCTGATTGACCAAACCCTTGCGGAGAACCAGTAGAAGACAGGCCCAAGCAGCGCAACCGCCGTGGCCAGCAGCAGCGCGGAGATGGAGCCGATCTTTTCGTCTCGTGCAGCGTAGAGCGCATAGCCGATCAGCATCGCCGGAGCTACGCCCAGCAGAGAAGCAACGCCAAGGTTCCCCGCCTTGAAGGGTCGTTTCAGCTCCGGCTCGCGCAGGCGCAACACCACCAGCGCCGCAAATTCCAGCAGCAGGCTAGACCCGTAGAGAATCAGGTCAATCGATATCAGCCGCTCAAAACTCAGGCTGAGAGCCGCAGCCCACGCTGTTCCGCACACGAGCACCGAAACCCACGGCACATCGCGGCGGTTGCGCCGGATAAAAATCCGCGGCAACATTCCCTCTTCGGCCATGGCCATGGGCAGCCGCGTATAACTCAACACCAGAGCGTTGAACATTCCAAAACCGTTGATGCAGCCGCCGGCCACCACCGCGAGCCCCAGCAACGGCCCGCCCAGCAGCACCGCCACATTCGTCCAGTCGCCCGTCGAGAAGCTGGCCGTCGAAATCCCCGCCAGCGCCATCGCCGTCAGCGGCAGCAGGTAACTCACTGCCACCAGCATCGTCGACCAAATCATCGCCCGCGGATAGTTGCGCTGCGGGTTCTCCACCTCGCCGGCGACGGTGGCCGCATTGTCCCAACCCATGTAGTTCCACATTCCCACCTGAATGGCGGTTGCGATTCCAACCTGCGAGCGCGCACCTCCCCATTGCACCGCGGGATGCAACGTAAACCCATGCCACAAGCCGAGCGCCGTGAGGACCGCAAACGGCGACAGCAGAAGTATGAACATCGCCACGGAGCCATTGCCCACCGAGGGCGCGCCGCGCAGATTCCACGCGGTACAAACCAACACCAACCCAAGTGCCCACGCATAGTGGCCCCAGCCAGCAGTAAGTGAAGGATTGAACTTGCCCAGATAGCTGACAAAAAGCGCCGGATAGAGGGCCATATCAAAGACGCTGGCAGCCAGCGAGAGCCAACCCTCCTGATAGCCCCAGAAAGGCCCCATCGCCCGGCGCACCCAGACGTAAAAGCCGCCATCAGCCGGAATCGCGCTTGCCAGTTCGCCCACCATCAGCGCCGTCGGCAGGCTCCAGACAAACGGCAACACCAGAAGAATGAGGATGGCCGCGCCGTAGCCAGCGCCACCCAGAATATCTTCGATGCCATACGGTCCGCCGGAGACCATGAAGTAGGTGGCGGCAATCAGCGGCAGAAGAAGCATCTTTCCCCGCGCTCCACGGCTGAAGATCAGCTTTTCAGCAGTGTGGGGAGGGCGGGTTGGAAGATGGCAAAGCATGGGAATCAATCTGAGCCTGAGCAGAACGAACGAACCCTAAGCCTTGCCGCCACGGCGGGGACGGAGCTTCCGGCGTCTTCTGGCTCGGTGAACCCGGGCTCGCCAAAGTGCCCAAGCCTCATAGAGCCTTTCAATCGGGCCCAGCTCGGCAAGTGGATACTCGTCCAGCACACGGTCCACGGAGGTGAACTGCGCGGCATGAGTGCGGATAAAAGCGCGAAGCTCGTCTACCTTGGCAGCATTGATAAAGTTGCTATGGATGCAAATGGTCCACAGCCCACGTGATTTTTCCACCGGTCCCCAAAGCTGCTGCGGAATCCATGTGATACCGCCACGCTCGAATGGAACGCGTGCAAAGCCATCCGAGAGCAACGGAATTCCCTCCCTGCGAAGCGCGCGAAGAGTAGCGTGGTCAAAGCCGTGGCGCGGTGCGACGAAGATCATGGGATTGAGTCCATGGCCACGGAGAATTCCACGCCCTTCGCGAATCCACCGCCGCTGAGTCACTTCCGGCACGCCGGCAAACTCAGTATGGTGATGCAGCGGCAACAGACTCTCGCCTTGGCTGGCGCAGAGATGACGATAGCCATGCAGGGCAATGGTCGCTCCTTCTGCTTCCATGGCCCGCATCAGCGGCCAGAACATTGGGTCCGGCGGTGATATATTCAGTCCCTCGTCCTGGTTGTCGGGAATCACGGCTAGAATCGGCTTCAGCCCGAAATCCTCGATCAACGGAAGGCAACGCAGCCAGTGGTCATGCTCTATGGTGGGGCAAAGATCGTCGAAGCGCAAAAGATATTGCGCAGGCCTGGGAATCATTCGGTTGCCCTCATCGTGCTTTCTAGCCTCGCGGCAAAGGTGTGCTGGCTACATCATTGAACCAGCTTCGACATCATGCCCGATCTTAAGACTCTTCAGGGAGGAGCTTCCGAGTCCAATACCAGAGAAATACAAACGTGCTCACGGTCCACAACGAAGTGGCCAGCGCGATTCCTGCCACGCCGTACCAGCGCATGAGAACCAGATTCAGGATAATATCCAGCGCCAGATTCAGAGCGCCACAATAGAAAATCAGGTCGGAGCGGCGCATGGCAACCAGAAAGCGATAAAAAACGCGGCTGGAGACAAAAAACGGGATCTGAATGGCGTACATGGCCAGCACAGGTGTCACCAGCGCCGTGTCGCTTGGCCCGAAAACGCCGTGCTGGTAGGCGGTGCGAATCAGCCAGTGCGAGCCGACAATCAGGGCCAAAGCGATGGGCGTGGAGACCAGCGCCGTCAGCCGGACCCAAGTGCGCAGTGTCCGCCGGCATCCGGCCCACTCTCGGTGAGCAATCATGCGCGAGAAATGCGGCGTCACGGCCGAGGAGACCGCCCCGGCCAGCAGCGTAATCACCACGCTCACAAAGCGGTTGGCGTAGGCCAGCGCGGAGACGCTTCCCGCTGGCAGCATGGCAGCCATTGATTGATCCACCAGCAGCCCGCCGGAGGCCGCCACCCCGCTCAGCAGCACCGGACCGTACTGGTGCGCCACCTCGCGCGTGGCCTCAGTCGCCCCGTGCCACCACAGGCGAAAGCGGTAACCACGCGCGTCCATCATCCACGCCACTGCGCCGGCATGGACGAGAGCACCTGCCAGCGTCGCGTAGACCATCGCCCAGATTCCATAGCGACCGCTCAGCGTGAGCGCTCCCACGATGATGAGGACAGGAGTCGCTATCGGCGCCAGCGCAGGCCATGCAAAGCGGTCAAAGGTGTTCAGAACGGCGGTGCAGTTGGTGGCGATGCCGGTAATCAGCACCACCGGCAGCAGCGCGTAGAAGAGCCGGATGGCAAGCTCCAGCTTTGCCGGCGGAAAGTGCGAGGCAATCAGCGGAAAGAAGCCGCGCGCGGTCAGAGCCATCACGGCTATTGCCGCGGTCAGCAGCAGACAAACCCACAGCATCGAACTCGACAGAAGCTGCTGCGCGCGCTCGTGGCCCTCGCGCTCCCTCACCCGCACCAGCGTCGGCACCAGCGCCTGGTTCATCGATTCTGAAATCAGGTTGATGAGCAGATTGGGAATCAGAAAGGCCGCGAGAAATGCGTCCATCGCATCCGAGCGGCCATAGACACCGGCGACGGTAAACTCCTTGAAGGTGGCGACAATCTTGACCAGAATCCCCGCCGCCGTAACCGACACCGCCGCTCTCAGAATGCGCCGGTTGACGCTTGCGCCCTGAAAGTGCCGCGCGAGTTGGGGGATGGGGAACATTCTGGTCTTATTCGCAGCGCTACTTTCGAGCTTTCCACCAGAAATACAAGATGATGAGCATAATACTGACAACAAAACTCGCGATTGTCGTGAGTGAATTGATCTCCTCGTCCTCACGGTCGGTTTCTTCTGGATTCTGGGGGTTGTATTTTAGTGGGAAAGTACTGCCTTCTTTCCATTCTTTGTAAGAAGTGAATTCACCGCTGAAATATTTTCCGTAAATCGTATAACTAAAAACTATGATGTATTGACCTGAGAAGAGGCCGCTGAGTGAACGAAGAACAAAGCCTCGACCCGGTGTATCTTCCCACCCGCAGCTATAGATAGTCGCTGTTGTATCGGCCCAATCGTCGTGATTCATTCTGACAATTCTCGCACAAATACACCTACTCATGATGGCGCAGGGTGAGAGATCACAACATCTCATTCATCCTTCCGATGGCAGTTGGCTCCACCACACTTGTTCAGGCGGCCAGCGGCCTGATCTTACGCCGCTTCTTCTGCGATTCAATCCACAGGTCGTACTGGAGTTGCGCCTTCGAGAAGAAGTCCGGAGAGAGCGCCAGAGCCTCACCGAGCCGGATGCTGAGGTCCATGGTCACGGCGGTGCGGCCATTGAGAATGCGCGAGACGGTGGCGCGCGCTACGCCGATATGCTCGGCAAGCTCGGTTGCGGTTTTGTCGCCGAGGAACTCCTTCAGCAGTTCCCCTGGACTGGCCGGATTGTGCATCATCGTCATAATCATTGCTCCTTTTAGTGGTAATCCTGATAATCCACGAGGATCGCATCCTTGCCCTCAAAGCTGAAGGTCAAACGCCAGTTGCCGCTAACGCTTACCGACCAATGTCCTTTGAGGTCTCCCTTGAGCGGATGCCAGTCCCAGCCTGCCCGGTTCATATCGAGCGGCGTCGATGCCAAGTTCAAAGTGGTGAGCAGGATGCGCAACCGGGCTTCATGTTTCGGCTGGATTCCGGCCTTTGAGCCTTCCTCAAAAAACCTCTTAATGCCTCGATGCCGGAATGTCTTGATCACAGACGTAGCGTAACATATAATGTTACGTTTCAGCAAGAACAACTTCAAGTCATTGATTGGCAGGAAATTGATCCGACAGCCCCTCCGGTTCTTCGGCAGCCAGCCGCCCGGCAAGCGCAATCAGCGCCAGCAGCAGCCAGGTGGAGCGGTTCTCCTCCACGGTGGCTACCATCGAGGTGATGCCCCAAACCACGAGCGCCAGAGTCAGCGCCCAGCGGAGAGGTCCTTTGGTTTGTGCGATTGACCAGGTCGCGACGGCCACAATGGCCATGGCTAGAAACAGCGCACATAAGCCGCCGGCAACAGCGATGGAAAGCGCCGTGTTGTGCGCCGTGTCAAGGGGCGACAAGCCTGCCGCGCTGGCAAATGAGCCCGCTCCCGTGCCGAGAATCGGCGCCCGCACAAAGGCATGCCAACCGGCCGTCCAGATGTTCCACCGCTGGTTCAGGCCGCCCCCCTGAAGCTGCTCACCGATGGTAGCCAGCCGCTCAAAGCTGCCGCGAGGAATCATCCACCACAGGAACGCGACAAGCGGCGGCAAAGCCATCACACCGGCCATCGCCCTCTTTGGATGTCCGTATGCCAGCAGAACACCGCTGCCCGTGAGAGCCACCACGGCCGCCAGAAAGCCTCCGCGAGAGGCTGTGAGCAACACGGCAACCAGTCCCAGCGGCAGGTATCCGGCCGCCATCAGCCGCCACGGCCAGCGTCGCTCGCTGTTCACCAGCAGCGCCGCCAACGGAAAACCCAGGTTGAGAAAACGGGCCACGTCGTTGGGGTCTTGTCCGGCGGCGGCAAAGCGAATCTGCTCGGCTACGGCCTCGGCCGTGGCAAAGTTAGCCAGGGTCAGCAGAGCCAGTACCCACGATCCGGCCACATAGGCCCGCAACAGCGCGCGCAGATCGCCGGCGCTTTGAGCAAACTCCCAAACCAGCCAGACAATCATCATCTCCTGGAAGTAGCCGCGCATTCGGGCCAGGGTGACTATAGGTTCAATAGTCCAGAAGTAGGTGCAGCAGAACCAGAGATAGAGAGCCAGCACGAGCCAAAGCATTACACCGGGAGTTCGCAGTCGGCCGGCCTGAAGCACCGCCGGAATCGCCACCAGCAGCAACAGCAAACCCACCACTCGGGCAATGTTGCCCAGCGGTTCGCCCAGATCCAGGGAGTACTCCCAGGGAATTGCGAAGGCGAAGATCAGCAACAGGATCCAGGCGATGCGACGCATAGGCCTAAAACCTCTGCGAATAAACCAGGCCGGCGTAGATGGTGACGCCAATCGCCGATTGAATGGCAGATTCCACGGTCCGGTTCCAGATATTTTTGGCCGTCGAGTCGGGCACGTAGAGAATATCGCGGTCGCGGACGGGCTGATCCGGCTCCTGGCCGTGCAACATGCGCTTCAGATTGAGGCTGGTGAGGGTACGCCCGCCCTTCTGCTCGCGGATGAGCAATGCCTTACCCATGGCGGCGTTCTGCGTCGGGCCCCAGGCCAAAGAGAGCGCCTGCACCACAGTAAGCCCTTGCGCCGGATCGACAGGAAAACCGCCGGGACGCTGCACATCGCCCACTACGTAAATCAGCCCCGCGCGGCTGACCTGGACCGTGTCGCCGGGGAGCAGTTCGGGGTTATGCTCGACGGAGGTGTCGGTGCCGCTGGGGTCTAAAACCACCGGATGCGGCGTCTTGGCGTCGTCGCGGTGGAAGATGTTTACCAACCGCCCCGCGCTCGGCGCCAGGCCGGAAGCGGCGGAGATCAGGTCCAGCAGCCGATGGTGCATCGTGTAGGGATAGACCCCGGGACGCACTACCTCACCCAGCACGCTTACGTCCTGCCCGGCATAAGAGGTCACCAGCACTGAAACCAGCGGATGCAGCAGCATACCCTGGGCAACCAGCGCCGCCTCAATAGCGCGCGCGGCAGATTGCTCGTTCAACCCGCCAATCTGCACCTCGTTGATCATGGGCAGCGTCACCGTGCCCGCCGGGGAGACGCGCACCATGGAATGGAACTCCGGGGTGTGCACTTCGCTGATATCAAGAAAATCGCCGGGAGCGATAGGCGCGGGCATGGGAGTGGCCGACTGTGTTCCGGCCAGCGGCGGCACGCCAGACTGGCCCGGGTTGCCCCAGGTTAGCGGCGCCTCCCTGGGATTGGGCAGGTTTCGAGGATCAGGCGTGGCGGGCAACCGCACTACTCCCGTGGGCAGGCCGGAGGTGCTGGGAGTGGGCGCCTGAGCATGAACCGCCGCGCCAGCCAGAACGGCCGCCAGCATGACCATGCCTGCACGAAACACCGAGGGACGAATCGACTCCATCAGGAACGCGCCTCCAATCGCCAGCCAAAGGCCGGCAAAGAGTGTGATGAGCATGTAGAGCGGCAGATCGGGCGCCACCGGCTTGTCCGGCTGGCGGGCATAATCCACCACGGAGATATTGGAACTGTGGAGACCGGCGGCCAGACCAGCTTCCTCCACCTTTGCCAGCACCTGTACGTATAGCTCATGGCTGGCGTTGGCCTCCTCGCGCATTGCCGCATACTGGGTGGCCGCTTCATTAGCCTTCATTCCTTCAGCGGTCAGCTCCGCGAGATTATCGCGTACAAGCCGCTCGCGGTCTGTGGCCGTCTGCCACGCACTGCGAAACCGCTCCACGAGCTTGGCGTCCTCGGCCTTTTTCTGCTGGTCCAGATTCTGCAACAGCCCGCGAATCTCCACCACGCGGGGAAAGTTGGGGCCATGTTCAATGCTGAGCTGGGCCTGCTCCTGTTCCAGATCGCTCTTGTGAGCGTGAATCTGTTGCAACAGGGCGGTGGCAAAGTTGCCGCTCTCGGCCTGCAGACGCGGGTCAGAGGCGATCACCAGCTCCGGGTCGCCTTGCTGAGCCGCGCGGTACTGGGCTTCACGCAAAATACGATCTGTAGACACCGCCACCAACTGGCGGCCCAGCTCATCGATCTCCAGCACGGTCGAGGTATGGTCGGTCTCGCCCTGTTTACCGTCAGCCAGCGTCTCCGGCGTGTTCAACAGGTCGTGCTCCCGCTGGAAGGCCGCCAGCCTCTGCTGGTCCTGATCCACGCGGGCCTTCAATTCCTTGAGCTGGCTCTCCAGCCACGTCGAGGCTTGAGCCGTGGCCTGCACCCGCGCCTCGGTGTCCTGATCGCCATAAGCGCGAATCAGGGCGTTCACCACGCTGGCCGACAGGGCCGCATCCCTGCATCGGAAGCGAATCTCAATCAGCAGCGTGCGCGGCAAAGTCTGCACGTGGAGCCGTCGTTGGAAGCGCTCCAGCAGCCATTCCTGCGCATCGGCAGACGGCGCTTCGGCGCGAAAACTAGGAAACTTGCTGGGGAATCTGCCCATGAATCCCGGCGCCTGGTAGAGTTTGAGGCCGGTAATCACCTTCCAGGCCAGTTGGTCGCTGCGAAAAACGTTTGCCAGCGTCTCCTGCTGCACCGGCGCGGAAAGAATGGAGGCCGACACAAACGGATCCGGCGCCTCCAGGCTGAGCGCTGAAATGGGCGAGGTGCGCATCGCCACCCTGGCGCTGGCTTCGTATTGATTGGGAGCAATGAGGCAATACAGCAGGCAGGCCAGCAGCAAGCTACCCACCACCCAGCCAACCAGCCGGCGGCGGCGAACCAGCACCTCCCAAAGCTCGCTCAGGCTTCGGGAGCGGCCGCGTGAGCCGTTGCCGGGCCGCGCATGGGGCCTCTGATCGAATTCGTATGGTGAATCAGACGGAACGTCGTTTACTTCCGGCACAGGCAGGTAACCCCCATCCCAACATTCAATAGGCGGAGGCAGACCAGGGATTTAAAACACAACAATGCAACAAGGGTAATCTTCGTCAGTGTGCTTGATTGAAATCAATCCGTCAATAGATTCCATCACTCAATAAGGCCGTATGGGTAAAAATGCCGCATTGCCCGGCTTTCACGCTGCTCCCCCGCCGCTCCGGTACCACTCGACAGTGCGGCGCAGCCCTTCAAGGAAGTCAACAGTGGGCGCGTAGCCCAGCAGCTCTCCGGCCAAACGAATATCCGCGAGCGAATCGTGGATGTCGCCTGCGCGTGGCGGAGCATAGGCTGGTTGACCGTTGTAACCGGTCAACTCGCGCAGAATAGCGACGGTTTCATTCAGCGCGATGCGGCTGCCGGTGGCCACGTTCATCATACGGCCAGAAACCTTTTCCGCCGGAGCGGCAGCGGCCAGCAAGTTGGCCTCTACCACGTTGTCGATGTAGGTAAAGTCGCGGCTTTGTTGGCCGTCGCCGTAGATGGTGGGCTCTTGCCCGGCCAGCATGCGACGGCAGAAGATAGCCAGCACGCCGGAGTAGTGTGAGCCCGGGTCCTGATAGGGTCCGAAGACATTGAAGTAGCGCAGCGCGACCGTCTCCAGCCCATAGACACGGGCAAAGGCGCTCATGTAGTGCTCGCCGGCCAGCTTGGCCACCGCGTAGGGGGAGATGGGGTTGGGCAGCATCTTTTCGTGCTTGGGCAGGGTCGGAGAATCCCCGTAAACGGAGGACGACCCGGCGTAAACCACCCGCCGCACCCCGGCAGCGCGTGCGGCTACCAGCACATTCAAAGTAGCGTCAAGGCAGTTCCGGTTGGTGGCCACCGGATCGGCTACCGAACGCGGCACCGAGGCCAGCGCAGCCTCGTGGAAGACGAACTCCACCCCGGCGCAGGCCTTGGCGCAGGCTGCCGGGTCGCACAGGTCGCCTTCAATAAACTCCATCGCTTCCAGCCCGGCCAAATTGGTGCGCTTGCCGGTAATAAGGTTGTCGATGCCGCGCACGCTCTCACCGCGGGCCAGCAAAGCCGCGGCAATGGAGCGACCGATAAATCCCGCAGCTCCAGTTACGAGATAACTAGGCAAGAGAATCTCCCTGAAAAGGCCCGTTTGCGGCTGATTCCCTAGCCGCGACCCACTTTGAAAAGAATACTCTATTCGGAACAAGCCGCTGGTTGCGCAACACGTTCAGTCGGCTGGCTCAGAGTTTGGCCCTACAATCAAGAACATGACCACTGCATCCGTGAACCGGCTCGCCGGCCTCATAGCAAGAATTGACTCCCGTGAAGCCTGCATCGGCATCGTAGGGATGGGATATGTGGGTTTGCCGTTGGCGCTTTTGTTCAGCGACCAGCGCTTCAAGGTGACAGGCTTTGATATCGAGCCCAGCAAGGTAAAAACCCTCAACGCCGGCAAATCTTACATCCTGCATATTCTCCCCAGCGAGATTCAGGCGGCGCAAAAGGCCGGCTTCCGCGCCACTTCGGATTATTCCGAAATCGCCCGGATGGATGCGGTCATCATCTGCGTGCCCACCCCTCTCAACGAGCACCACGAGCCCGATCTGAGCTTCGTGACCGGGACGGTCAAATCGATTGCTCCCTGGCTGCGCGAGGGCCAGCTCATTGTGCTGGAAAGCACCACCTATCCCGGCACCACCGAGGAAATTGTGGTGCCCTTACTTGAAGCCGGCAATTCTGGCGGCCTGAAGGTCTCGCGCTCGCTCGACCAGTTCGGCCTGCATGTAGCCTTCTCGCCCGAGCGCGAGGACCCCGGCAACACTGATGTGGCACGCCATGACATTCCCAAGGTCATCGGCGGCTGCGGCCCGGCAGCTACCCAGTTGGCCTCGGCAATGTACGGCGCTATCTTCCGCCGCGTGGTGCCGGTCAGCAGCCCCTCGGTTGCTGAGATGACCAAGCTGTTGGAAAACATCTACCGCTGCGTAAACATCGCGCTGGTCAACGAGCTCAAGCAACTCTGTATGAGGATGGGAATCGACATCCATGAGGTAATCGACGCGGCCAAAACCAAGCCCTTCGGATTCCAGGCCTTCTATCCCGGCCCTGGCCTCGGCGGCCATTGCATTCCTATCGATCCGTTTTATCTCTCCTGGAAAGCCAAGCAGTTCGACTTTCGCACCCGATTCATCGATGTGGCCGGCGAGATTAACACCGCCATGCCCTACTTCGTCATCGAGCAAATCGCCGCCGCCCTCAACGAGCAGCGCAAATCCATCAAGGGATCGAAGATTCTGGTGCTGGGCGTGGCCTACAAGCGCGACATCGACGATCTGCGCGAGTCACCCTCGCTGACCATCATCGAGCTGTTGCGCGAAAAGGGCGCGCTCGTCGCTTACAACGACCCCTTCTTTGCCACCGTGGGCCGCGGCCGCCACTATGACCTGAACATGAACAACACTCCGCTCGACAATCTCGGCCAGTACGACGCCGTGGTCATCGTCACCGACCACTCCTCTTACGATTACCGGGCCATCGTCGAGCAGTCGCAGTTGGTGGTGGATACCCGCAACGCCACCAAGGGCATCGATTCGGCGAAGATTGTGCGCTGCTGAGTCTTTCCGGAAGAGCTCACTTGCTAACTAGCTAACCCCGCGAAGCGGGTGCTAACTTTCTACATTGTTCGGAGATCAGACCAGGATCAACCTCTTCCGATTGCACCCCCCGCGACAGCCCCCCACCCCATCCTGTATCTTGGGTAAGTTCGCTTATGCTCCCTCTGAATGCAACCCTGGCTGAACCCCTCTCCTTCTCTCTCGCGGAGAAATTACTCCTCGTGGTGCTGGTCGCCGCCTCTGCCGCTGGTTTCTGGCTCCGTTTCCGCGTTGTCCTCGGCAAAATCCTCCAATCCAAAAAAGACTCGAGCTTCCGCCTCTTCCCCATCGGCAAGCGTATCTGGGATTTTCTTTGGGAGGTAGCATTCCAGGCCAAGGTCATTCGCCAGCGCCCGCTGCCCGGCCTGGCCCACGCCCTGGTCTTCTGGGGTTTCTGCGCCTTTATCCTGGTCACGCTGAACCATTTCGCCATCGGGTTGGGCATTGGATTTTTGTCGCCCACGGGCTTCTTTGGCCGCTTCTATTTTGATTTCGCCGCTGTCTTTGCCCTGGCCTGCGCTGTGGGCATCCTGGGATTATTCGTCCGCCGCTTCCTGGTCCGGCCCAAATGGCTCGGCGAGAAGCTCTCTTACCAGTCCGGCTTCATCGCCTTTCTGATCTTCCTGCTGATGGTCACCTACCTGGCCTCGTTCTTTGTCGCCGACTCCGACCCGGCCACGCGGGTTCTCTGGTGGGTCCACACGCTGGCCCTTCTGACTTTTCTACCCATCATTCCCCACACCAAGCACCTGCACCTGGTTCTCAGCCCGGCCACCGTCTTTCTCTCGCGCGGCAGCTTCAGCCAGATTCCTCCGCTTGCGGGCGACGAAGACTTCGGCCTTATCGCGGGCACGGACCTCACCCGCCTGGTAAGCCTGCAAGCCTTCTCCTGCGTGGAATGCGGCCGCTGCACCGAGCACTGCCCCGCCGCCAATACAGGCAAATTGCTCAATCCAAAAGAGATCATCCTCGGCCTGCGCAGCTACCTGAACGACCTTGGCCCGGCCTCGGAAGTACCCCTGCTCGGCAAGTACAACCCCCAGGAAGCGCCTTTCCAATGCACCACCTGCGGCGCATGCGAGTTTCAGTGCCCGGTAGGCATCGAGCACCTGCCCATTCTGGTCGGCCTGCGCCGCGGCGCGGTCAACACCGGCGCCTGGGAAGACGACTATGGGGCTAAACTCTTTTTGTCTTTGGAGCGTGGCTCGAATGCCCACGGATTGCACGCTTCCGAGCGCGATAAGTTCATCGAGAAGGCAGGCTTGCCTATCTTCGATGGGACTCAAGAGTTTTGTTTATGGCTCGGCTGCATGGGCGGCTACGACCCCAAGGGCCGCGAGATCATCGCCGACTTCGCTCGCGTGATGAACTATCTGGGCGCAAGCTACGGTGTACTGCGCAAGGAAAAATGTTGCGGTGATCCTGTCCGCCGCCTGGGCAACGACCTCGTCTTTCAGCAGCTTGCCGAATCGAATCTCGAAGTCTTCGAGCAGAGCGGCGTCAAGAAGGTCGTTTCCATCTGTCCGCACTGTGTCCGCACTCTTCAAGAAGATTGGAAGGAATACGGTACGCCACCGGCAGTTGAGCATCACTCTGAATTTCTAGCCCGCTTTGCCAACAAGCTGCCCAGCCAACAAAGCCAGGAGAGCATCGTCTACCACGATCCCTGCTATCTGGGCCGCTATCGCAATGTCTACAAGCAGCCGCGCACAGTGGTGAAGCTGGCCGGAAAACTGGTCGAGGCCCCGCGCAATCACGAGCGCAGCTTCTGCTGCGGCGCTGGTGGCGGGCTGGTCTTCCTCGGAGAAGAGACCGGCGAACGAGTCGGCAAGGTGCGCGCAGCCGAGTTAGTCGCCACAGGAGCCACGACCGTGGGAACAGCCTGTCCCTTCTGCAACAGCATCTTCCGCGACGCGCT
>JBEKFS010000068.1:0-17194 GCA_050013195.1 Occallatibacter sp. | reverse complement strand
GGTATTGAGTTGCAGTCCGGCCAGATTGCCTCTATGCAGGCGGCTGGAACTTATCCGGCTTATCTTCGCTTTGAGACCCTGCGCGTGGTCAAGCCTTATCTCTTTCTCGCCGCGGTAGTACTCGTATGGGCATTTTTCATCCTGCTCAAGAAGTTTCCTGCAATTCAAAGCGAGCACGAAGATAGCGGCGATCACGGACATTTCCGCGATCTCCTCAAGCATCGCCATTTTCTGCTGGCTGTATTGGCGCAATTCATGTACGTCGGCGCGCAGGTAGGCACATGGAGTTACCTGATTCAATATGTTCAGGACAACACCCACCTGCCGGAGAAACCAGCCGCAAATTATCTAATCGTCTCCCTGGTAGCATTCGGCATCGGCCGCTTCGTCTCCACCGCACTGATGCGCGTGGTGCGGCCTAATCGGCTGATGGGCGCGTATGCGGTCATCAATGTGCTGCTGGTCACGGTGGGCGTGCTTCATCCGGGATGGATCGGCGTGTGGGCAATGGTGCTGACCAGCTTTTTCATGTCGCTCATGTTCCCTACCATCTTTGCATTGGGACTCAAGGGGCTTGGTCCCAATACCAAAATAGGCGGGTCGCTCATCGTGATGGCCATCGTGGGCGGCGCAGCGCTCACTCCGCTGATGGGGTTGATCAACGACCGGACCCATAGCATCGCGCTGGCCTATCTGGTGCCCCTTGCGGGATACGTCTCTGTCGCGGCCTACGCTTTTCTGGGAACCACCAGGGGGCTGGCAGTTGAGGCAGCCCCGTCCGATGCGCAGGTAGCTCTCTGATTGCCGGGCTTGATAACCCTCCGAATATCGGCTGAGTTCATTGAGCCGGAGTTGGCGGAATTGCGGTATCATACTTGCAGGAGAAATCTGCCATGTCCACAGAGCCCGAAGCCCCAACCACCGCGGAAGTGTCTGCGGAAGAGACAAAGGAAACCAGCACCCTGAAGGTGATCGGCTGGCTCTCGGTAGGGGTGGCCGTGGCTGCCGTGGGGATCTACCTGGGACGCGAAATGTTCTGTCGCTACAAGTTCAACCATCGCAACCCCTACGAATTCTATGCCCACGCTGGTGAAAAGCCGACCGGCGAATTCGGCCTCGGCGTCTAAATCCACTTTCCGTTTTTGAGATTACAAATGCCGCTTCCGGGCGGCATTTGCATTTGTGTCGCTTCGTAAAATTGTTGTGTGAATTTTCGTTGAAGTACAAATCTCAGAGCAATATCGACTTAACGGGTGCGAGCCAGAACGACGGTCACATCATCCGGCTGCTCCGCATCGCCTATCCAGTCGGCCACAGAGCTTGCAATGGCATTGCCAATTTCAGAGAGCGGCCGGTGCCGATGCTCTTTGAGCAGCGCGATCAGACGTTCCTCTCCGAATTCGCCTGACTCGTTCTCCGGTTCGGTAACTCCGTCGCTGTATGCAACAATCAGATCGCCCGGCTGCATGATGATCGTAGATTCACTATAGGTCTCATGATCAAAAAGCCCGACGACCGTGCCCGAGGTGTCGAGGCGGCTGATGCTTCCATTCTTGCCGAGCAGGATGGGCGGCAAGTGGCCCGCATTGCAATAAGTCAACTCGCGCGCGGCCTCGTCATAGCAGCCTAAAAACATGGTCGCGTATTTCTCCGGCGCAGTGCAGCGAAATAGCTGATGGTTCAGGGTGCTCATCAACATGCCGACAGAGGGCCGCGACGCGACGACGCCGTCTTCCCAGAAATAATTGCTGCGGCCGGCATCGATCCGCCGCGCGGCGCCCGCTTCTGCCGGTGTCGATACCCTGTCCCACGGCAGCGAATACGCGCGCACGAAAGCATGAGCGGTCGCCATCAACAGAGCGGCGGATATTCCCTTTCCGCTGATATCGCCCACCGCCAGCACCAGTCGATCATGGCCCATCGGGATAAAGTCGTAGTAATCTCCGCTTACCATGCGCGCTGGACGGCAGACGCCATACACATCCAAAGAGGCAAGTTGCGGTAACTTGTGGGGGAAAAGCACTTCCTGCACTTCGTAGGCAATTGCCAGTTCGTTCTCTAGTTGCTGCATCCGTTTCTGCTCGGCTGCAAACTCCACCAGCGATTCGGTCATGGAATTGAATGATTGTTCCAGCGCCGCCATCTGATCGTAGCCGCGGATCTGGATGCGATGCGTGAGATCGCCGCGGTTCACATGCTCGGTGGCTTTATAGAGTTCCGCCACAGATCGTGTCATGCTGCGCGACAGGCGCATGCCAATATAGAGCGCCGCCAGCTCGACCAGCCCCAGAAGAATCGCGATGAACATGAGAACGTAGCGCAACAGGTTTGCCTCTTCGCCCATAGTGGCGAACAAGGCGCCGTACAGCAGCGATGGCCGGGTGACGACGATGATCGCGCAGGATTGCCATTTTCCGTCTCCCCAGTCGAGCACCTGGAAGATCGAGGGAAAACTGAAGTCCGGATCGAAGCGGCTGGAAGAGGGCGTCAGGCGTGCGGTCGCCACTCTCCTGCGCTCGTTTGGGCGGGCCACAGCAGGCGCGGGAACTTGCAGATCTCCCCCCCGTGCGGGCAGAATCAACGTCGCCGAGCCCATATGCGCAGTGGCCGCATGAAGCATCTCCGTCGTGATGGGAAGGTCGGAGATCAGGGTGCGCTGCTCTCCGCCCACAGCGAAACGCTTGACTGCTCTCAGATGCAGCTGATCCCCATCGAGAACAAAACCACTGAAGTTCTCCTTGATCGAATCCGGCACTCTGGCGGGGTGGGCCTTGACCAGCGCGCCTCCGGCGGAGAGCGTGAAACTCTCGTCTCCGTGCCAGGCGGTGACCGTGCGTCCGGGAAATTTATCCGCTGTAACCATGGCCGCGGCAACTTTGGAGAGGCCGTCGGAAAGCGACTTTTCTGACTCTCCGGAAGAGCTCAGAGAACTCCACCGCACGACCATGGCTTCATTCTCCGCATCCAGATGCCGCAAGGCCGATTGCAGATTTGTGATCGCGGCATAGTCGGCAAACTGCCCGGCAAACAGATAGTAGCTCACCCCCCCCATGGTCAGCAGCAGCAAAACCGGAATGACGCCGATGAAAAGATAGGTAACGATCAGCCGATGACGCAGCCGCCACATAACACGCAGCCGCACCCATCGGAAGGCTAACCGCAAGGCACATACGGCAAAGATCAGGGCAAAGAACTTCGCCCATCCGCCCGGCTTGGCGCTTGCTCCTAAGCTGATGAGCAATCCGAGTAGATAGACCAGAACGCTCAATCCGCCAGACCAGAGCGTGACGCGGCCCCACTTCGTCCTGGGGTGCAGGATCCGTTTTATAAGAGTCTTGAGGGCGCTAAGATCGGGAAGCTTGATCATGATTGCGTCTCGGCATACAGGATACTTGCATCAACGGTATCTGGAAATCCACGATGCTGGCCATCGGCTCCAAGATATGTCCCCCAGGCATTGCGGCATGCGTTTTCCCTTCGTCTTGGCCTGGGGCGTCTGGGCATGGGGCGGGGCGCTGGACTCAGGACCCGTTCGATCCGTCCTACCCAGCATCCTATCTCATTCGATTCAACCTCTTGCGTCAGAATGTAGCGAAGATGGAGGAGGATGTACCCATTTTTGTTAGATGTTGGTGTATGTATACGTGCACTTTTTTCGCTTCAAAATCTCATTTCTCAGGCGAAAACGTGCATCTCCAGGGCCACCTTCTTCGGTCTTCGTGACCCAAAAGCCGGATGAGCCATGCAACGATGATTCCTTATCGCAGACGCCGCCGGGGCGCTGCTTGCTTGCAGCGCCCCGGCGGATTTCAACGGTTAATGTCAGGTGACGGCTACCCAGATCAGATGATCGGAGTGCCCGGAGGGCCGGCTTGTACGCAGGCCAATAACCGGAGCTGATTACTGACGTTGAAGAGGTAGCCATTGAAACGCATGGTGGCGCTGACTGCCGGTGTGGTGGTAGTAAGGGGCACGACCAGGCTGTTGGTGTAGACCAGTACGGTGGTTTGACCGGTCATCGTTGCCAGCCAATGCCCGGCGGGCAGAGTGACGGTATAAACCGTGTATGCGCCGGAGGGCGCAATGTTTGTGATGACGCCATTGATGGTCTGTGGCTGCAGCAGGACGGTTGCAGCCGTAGCCGCGCCACTCGACACGCCCGTCGATGTCGTAACCACGGCGACATGCTGACCGGCAAAGATGGTCGAGGCAGTAAAGCTCGGCGCAAAGGGCAGAGCCGTAGCGAAGATGGCATAGCGCGGGGGCAGAAGGAAGTTGGTTGAGCCAGTCACACTAACGTCAACTGTTTCTACCGGGGTTGCCGAACTGTTCCCCACCAGTTGACGAATCATCATGTTGAAGGAGGTTGCCGGTGTTCCTGTAGCGGTTGGAGTGCGGGAAGTGACCGGGCCAAGCAGCATCTTTGGAGCGGTGGTTCCGGGGTCGTCCACTTCCACACGCGTGGCCAGCAGTGAGCCTGGCGGCGGTGTGGTGCTGCTGCTCGGTGTGATGATGGTATCCACCTCAACCAGTGCATTGACTTTCATCGAGGCGAAGGTAGTGAGGCAGGCGGTGCCTAGACACGACAAGCTTGTATTGGCGTCCGCGAATGCTGTGCTCGCATTGACGTAGATGGTCTGAACGGTTCCGTTGGGATCGGTCAGCGTGAAGGAATTGGTGCTGGTGCTGATGGCCGTCACCTTTCCCTTATGGGTTGTCGCGACAGTACTGGGAATGGGTACGACCGCGACGTTGAATTGCGGCGTGACGGTGACGGTGCTGCCGGAGATGGTGATAGAATTCGCGACCAGGTAGTCCACCAGCAGAGAGGTTGTTGTGTTGCTGATGGTGACAGGCGCGGTAAACGTGATGGTCTGCGTAGTATTGGCCAGCGTCGCCGTGACCAGATCAACCGTATGGGTTGTGGAGTCGACGTAAGCCACCTGGGCGTTTGAGTAAATAAGCGTCGCGCTGACGTAGGTGTCCTCGGGAATCGCTGGAATGAACAAGGGTTCTTGTACAGCGTCCAGATGGGACGCCTCGAAGGTAATCCCGTTGGCGGGAAGCAGGTTGGTGGTCACCTTGCCCGTGCTGTCAGTGAGAATCAACGAGTTGAGGGTAAGGCTGGCAGCAAGAATCTGATCGCTTGGCGCATCCGTAATTCTTACAGGCGTTGTAGACGTGTTGGTATTTGGAATGATGTTGCTGGTGCTGGTTGTGCTTGTGACTGGGCTTGTGCAGCCGGCAATGACCATTCCAAGGATGAGCAGGCTGGCGGCAAAGGCCAGAGCGCCTGATTTTTTGATTTTAGGTAGCAATGACTGCATAAGTTCCTCCTGAAGCCAAATGGAACGAGCGAGGGAGGTAGTCTGAGCGGACGGCACAGGCCATCTGGAAGAGAGTCCCACTCTAACGTAAACGAAATCTCAACGCTTTAGTTGACATATAAAACATTATTTTTCTTCGATGCATCCCGCCTGCCGCTCCTTCTCTTATTCGCCTTATATTCGCCTATCAGTCGAGGTGCTATTTGCCATTCAACTGAAGGATCCCCTGTTTTCAACCGGCATCTTCAACCCCTGCCTGCGTTAACCTTAGGAACTATGGGCCGCATCCGCGTACTTCCCGACCAGGTTGCCAATCAGATTGCCGCCGGCGAGGTGGTGGACCGGCCTGCCTCGGTCGTAAAGGAGCTTTTGGAAAACTCCCTGGACGCTGGGGCAACCCGTATTCGTGTGGAGGTGGAGGCGGGCGGCCGGAGGCTGATCCGCATTACCGACGACGGTTGTGGCATGAGCCGCGACGACGCGTTGCTGGCCTTCGAGCGCCACGCTACTTCGAAGCTCCGCACCGTCGACGACCTGCTCTCCATCGCAACCCTCGGCTTTCGTGGCGAGGCGCTGCCCTCCATTGCCTCAGTAGCCCGCGTCACATTGGAGACGGCTACAGGAGAGGAGGCAGCGGGAACGCGCGTCGAGATCGCCGGCGGCAAGATTCTCCATGTGGATGACGCAGCTCTGCCACGCGGCACAACGCTCACTGTCGCCGACCTTTTCTTCAACACTCCGGCCCGCCGCAAATTTCTTCGCGCTGAGTCGACCGAGCTGGCCCATGTGACGGCGCTGGTCACACACTATGCCCTGGCTCATCCGGAAAAGCATTTCGAATTGCTCTCGGCAACGCACACCATTGTCTCCGCGCCTCCTGTCCAGCGCACGGCGGAGCGCATTTATCAGATTTTTGGCAAAGACATGCTGGCCCAATTGCTTCCCGTGGCCGCGGAACTCCCTCTGGAGCGCGCCGGTCTGCCCGAGCCGCCACCCTGGAAGAAGAACCCCGACGAACCCACGCGTGCCCCCGGCGCGCTGCGGCTGACCGGTTTCTATTCCAGGCCTGAGCTGCAAAAGCTTAACCGCAATTCTATTTACATCTTTGTCAACAAAAGGCTAATTCGCGACCGTCTGCTGATGCACGCCATTACTGAGGCCTATCGCAACGTGATTCCACCCACCAGCTTCCCGGTAGTGCTGCTCTTTCTGGAGATGCCACCCGAAGAGGTGGACGTGAACGTTCATCCGGCCAAGACCGAGGTCCGGTTTCGCCAGCAGAGTTTGATTCACGACTTTGTACGTGACAGTCTTCGCACCGCGCTCGTGAAGGCGAGGCCCGCCGCCGGTTTTCTGGCTGCGTTGGACTCTGCGCCCGCAGCCAGCCCTTCGCTGATGCCGCCGGCCGCATCGCCTCTGCCCGGTTCACCGGACAGTGAGCCCCTGTCGCTGCCGCCCGACTCCGATCCAGCCTCATTCCAGACAGCCAGGGCTGACGCAGAAGCCTTCGAGCTGACGCCACATCTTCCCACACCTGTTCCCGGCAAGCTGCCCTTTGCCGCCCCGAGCTTCCAACCCGGCGGATGGGACAACCGGCAGGCGTGGGGTGAAGCTACAGCTGCACTCTTTCTGCCGGCCAGCCTGCCTCCCGCCGGTGACTGCTCCGCTGGCTCCGACGACAACACTCCCGGTACCAATCCCGCGACGGAAACGGCCCTGGTCGAGGCTGAGCAGGCCGTTGCCAGCCTCAACCAGCTCGGTTCGCTTCGCCCGCTGGGGCAGTTGCGCGAATCGTTCATTTTGGCCACCGGCGAAGACGGTTTGTGGATAATCGACCAGCATGTGGCACACGAAAGAATACTTTTTGAAAAAATATTAAGGGATCGACAAGTTGAAAAGGTAATGCGTCAAAGGTTACTAATGCCCCTTTTAGTGGAACTAAAGGCATCCCAGATGGTGGTATTTGCTGGCATCGCCGAGGAACTGGAACGCAACGGTTTCGAGGTAGAACCCTTTGGTCCTCAAACACTTGCGGTTAAGGCTGCCCCGGTTGGACTGGAGGGAGCGGCTCTGGAGCGGATGTTGTCTGAGGTGATCGATCAATCCAGCGCGGATTCTGACGAACCCAAGCAAAATCATGATCTTACAGCCCTACGCACGCGAATTGCCGCCTCCATCGCCTGTCATTCTGCCATCAAGGTCAATACCCCTCTTGACCCGACTCGTATGGAATGGTTACTCTTGGAGTTAGCGAAAACGAGCCACCCGACCAGTTGCCCGCATGGACGTCCTATCGCTTTGTTGTATTCTTGGAAGGAGATCCAGCGGGCCTTCCATCGGATCTGAAACAGTGGAAGGTGACAGCCCTCCTCTTAGGGGACGGGGTTGTCCGGCGTATACGCCAGCCTGGAAGCGAGGTTTTTCTTTGACATCGGAACAATTGGAAGCATCGCGCGCCGAAAGGATGCGCCTGAATGGACATGGGACCCTCTCCCTGGAGGACGCCCGGACGTGGATTGAGGAGACGGGGTTGTGTCTCTTCCTGCCCAAGCGGCAGTTTTCCTCCTCCATTGCACCGTCGTTTGTTGAGGCTGTTGTCGGCAGACACGACCCCGTTCCTGACCGCAAAGATATTGCCATAGCCGAAGAGTTGCTGGTGCGTCTGGAGACAGACGGTGTGGCCGTGCGTCTGAACCTGCTGGGCTTGCCCGGCGAGGCACCCGACTTCGTAGTCGCAAGCTGGGTTCTACCCTACGTCTATGCCCTGCGCGGTGACCGTGACTGGCGCCGCATCCCGCAATTGACAGGTTCGCGCCAGGTATCGCAGCTGGCTGTTCAGGCTTACAAGTTGCTGGAGTCGGGCGGCGATACGACTCTTGGCAAGCTCACCCGCGCACTGGGAAGGGAAGTGACTGAAGCTGCCGTTCTGCGCGCCATCACCGAGCTTTGGCAACAGCTCCGTATTATCCCGGTTGTTTCTGCTCCCGGCCAGGCTGCTCAATGGCAACTGCTGCGCCTGCGTTTCCAAAAAGCCATTGCAGAAGGCGCCTCCACCTCCCAGGTGACCGCCATCTCCGTGCTCGCTTCCATCTACCTGCAGGCGGTAATCGCAGCCAGCATGGAAGATGTCGAGCTATTCCTGGCCCCGCTCACCGCCCGCAGCAAGGTGCGCGAAGTGCTGCGCGGACTGGTGGCCACACGCCAGGTGCACACCATCTCGCTGGGGCATGCGCCTCACTTCTATGTCGCCGGCACTCTGCCGGAGTTCGCCACCCCTCCCACGATCTACGCCAGCGCGTCCATACCAGCCTCGGCATACTTTCTCCGCTCTCATGACGAGGAGTTGGCGGAGCCTGATGTTGCAAAGCAGAAATTGCCTGCTGCGCCAGTACCGCACAAGCCTGCCGAGATCCATGCGCCCCGCACCCAGGCCATACGCAAACCGTCAGTAAGCGGAATATCAGCAACGGTACGGCCCCACTTTAGCCGTCCGTCCACCCAGACCCGGAATCGCAAGCCGGCTCAGTCATCCTCCAGCAGCCGTCCGGTACAACGCGCAGGCGCCAGTTCGACCAGCGGGAACGGCTCCAACGGATCAGGCAGGCAGGCAGCTCGCCCATCTTCTTCCGGCGCACGTTCCGGTAAGTCTGCTGCGTCTGCCTGGACACCGCGTAACGGCAGCAGTAAGCGCCAGGTCCATTCCAACGGCGCCAAGACCTCCAGCAAGCCCGGCGCAACTTCCCGTAAAGACTCCCGTTCCGCCGCGCGGCCTGCTCGCAGAGTCAGCAGCCGGAAGCCCGCCCTTGCCGCCAGCACAAAGTCTGGCAGCGGCAAGCGGTTTGGCCTCGGGGCCCAACCCAAGCATGGGGCGAAGAAGCGCGGATGAATGCCCCATCGGTCAGCTCTCCCCAGCCGGTCCACAAGGTTATCGTCGCCATTGACGGCCCGGCAGGAGCGGGAAAGAGTACCATCGCACGTTATTTGGCCCGTCGTTTCGGTCTGCTGAACATGGAGACTGGGGCCATGTACCGCGCTTTTGCCCTCAAGGCCCTCCGGGCAGGAATCTCTCTGGATGAAAGCAAGAGCCTGGAAGGCCTTGCCGCTGAAACCTTGATCCGCCTCGAACCTGGCGATGAGGAAAATCGCGTCCTGCTCGACGGCGAGGATGTAACAGGCCAGATTCGCAGTCAAGCTGTTACCGAAGCCGCATCAAGGGTCAGCGTATGGCCCGCCATTCGCGCCTGGATGGTTTGTCTGCAGCAGCAGATGGGCGCACAGGGCGGGGTGGTCATGG
Organism: Occallatibacter sp.; assembly: GCA_050013195.1. Lineage (GTDB taxonomy): Bacteria > Acidobacteriota > Terriglobia > Terriglobales > Acidobacteriaceae > Telmatobacter. Next base: position 7,573 of record JBEKFS010000068.1, on the reverse strand, counting down.
AGGGCCGCGACATCGGTACCGTGGTCTTTCCCCACGCCGACGTCAAGATATTTCTGGATGCCGCGCCCGAGGTGCGGGGTATGCGCCGCTATGACCAGCTAGGTTCCATGCCGGCCCAGCAGCCCGAAGAGGTCATCCGCGACCTGAGGGAGCGTGACCAGAGAGACCGCAACCGTGCCAATTCCCCTCTTAAACCAGCTTTGGACGCTGTTCTGCTGGATTCGACCCATCTGACGCTGGAGGAGGTACTGGCTGCCGCCGAGACCATCGTGACGGCAAAGATTACCCCTGCAACCTCTCGCAAGAATTGAGATTCGGCTGTTCTCATGCATTGCATTGCACGAGCTTAGGCTGGATGCGATAGGCTCATAGATGTATGGAAGTCACCTGCACCCGATGTCACCAGGCCGTCCAGGCCAGCAACTGCTATTGCGCCGTCTGCGGCCTGCCGCAACTGGTGTACCCGTCAGACGCGCCCCCAGGGCAGACACCGTCGGAGCGCTGGAACGATATAGGGCGGGATGCGGGCAGCGTTGATTGGAAGCCGGCACTGCGAGCAGCTCTGCTGCTGGCGGTCCCCGCAGGAGTGCTGACGAGTGGGGTATCGCCTCTCGGTGCTCTCGGGCTCTTGTGGATGGCTATTGCAGCAGTCTGGGCCGTTACTCTTTATATGCGCAGTCAGCGACCGGCATTGATCACCCTGGGAGCCGGCGCCCGCATTGGCCTGGTCACCGGCCTGCTGGCTGGCTGGTTGGCATTTGGCATCAGCGGTATCGCTCTTTTTGTACAGCGATTTTTTCTTCATCAGTCCAGCCAGATTGATGCCGAGTGGAAAACCCGCGTCCTGATGGGCCAGCAAATGGCTGAACAACTGACAAGCGGCATGACACCGGCTGACGCGGCCCAGGCGCAGGCGGTTCGCGCTCAGTTCCAGGCATGGATGCTCTCGCCTGAGGGGCACGCTGGCATGGAAGTATTCCAGTTTGCCACTAATGTGGTTTTTTTGCTTTTGTTTGCCGCTGCGGGCGGTGCTCTGGGGGCACGATTATTGGCTCGCGCTTCCAAGCCGGAGGTATAGGCTTGCATGGCAGGGTTATCCCGATTCTACAATTGCCCAATTTCCAGCTCGCATTTACACTTTGTATCACCTTTTATTTGTCTACAACTTGCTCGCAGGCACGAAACCCTCGTATCATCCTTCGAGAAGCTGGCTGCGAGAGGCTGGCTGCGACAGCCATGCAGAGAGAATACCTATGAGCGAAGCCAAAAGCAAAACCTCCCTGCGCATTAAAGGCAGGCTGATGTCTGCCTCGGAAGTCGAGCGCACACTGGTGCGCCTGGCCCACGAGATCGTGGAAAAGAGCAATGGCAGCAAGGACCTGGCCCTGGTCGGCATCAAGCGCCGCGGCGTGCCGCTGGCTGAGAGGCTCGGAAAGCTGATCTCCGGCATCGAGAAGCGCCCGGTCGACACAGGGATACTCGATATCCAGTTCTATCGTGACGACCTGACAACCGCGGGTGTGCGTCCAGTGGTCACCCCGGGCGCCATCGGCATCGACGTAGAGGGCCGCGACGTGGTGATATGCGACGATGTGCTTTACACAGGTAGGACAGTCAGGGCTGCTCTCGATGCTTTGTTCGATCACGGACGGCCGCGACGCGTGCAGCTGGCAGTGCTCATCGACCGCGGCCATCGCGAGTTGCCCATCGAGGCCACCTATGTCGGCAAGCACGTGCCCACCAGCCGCCGCGAGATCATCGAGGTTAAGTTCCAGGAAGTCGACAACGACGAACAGGTTCTGCTGGTCGAACGGGTCGATTAAGCACCTCATTGAAACGAATGATCTATATCCAGCCGCGGACGGCATAATAGACAATTTTGGCGGATTCGGTCAGCATGGTTTCGAAGGCGGAAAAGCGCCCGTACCAATTTTCGGTGGAGTGAAGCACGTCCGGTACTGCCATGGGTTCAGCATCGATGCCCAGTTTGCGGAAGACGCGTAGTGCCCGATACATATGAAAATCGCTGGTGAGAAGAACCTTCTTGCCGGGCAGGGTTTGGATCAGGCGCGCTGTCTCGACGGCGTTTTCGCGGGTGCTGATGGATCTCCACTCGGTGACGAAGACTTCGCGGGGAATGCCGTCAGCGATCAGAAAGTTGAAAATGCCAGGTCCGCCGCCCCCGCAGATCACAATCTTCCTGAAACCTCCCGTTTGCCATGCAAAAAGCGCCTGGCGAGCGCGCCAGTAAGACGAGTAGGAGATGCCGCCATACTTTTCGTCGGCTGCAGCGCTGAGGAGGATAAGAACGTCGCCTTTGGGCTGCTCCATGGGGCCGGAGTAAGCCCGTGCCCACCACGAGACGATGGGTGTGGAGATCACCAGCACGGTGATAAGTCCGATGGCTGCGAACAGGCAGTTGAGAGTTCGGCCGACTTTGCGCAGAGTCATCATACGCTGCCTTTCGCACGGGCACACAAAAGCGATTCGAAGATCTCGAGCAGCTCTGCCGCGACTACCTTCCAGCTTCGGCCTCCTTGAGCGGAGACAGCCTTAGCATCCCAGGTTCTGTCGAGGACTGATGCGAGAGCCTGAGCCAGCGCACCGGAGTCGCGAGGGGGTACGAGCCGTCCGCACTCATCGCTCAGGATCTCGGGAATGCCGCCGACATTGGTGGCAACCACGGGCCGGCCACTGGCAAGCGCCTCAAGCACCGCGTTGGGGCAGCCTTCCATGTAACTCGGCAGGGTAACCAGATCGGCCGCCGCCATCCAGACAGCGACCTCATCGAAGGCGCACCCGGGCAACACGTGGATGTAATCAGCGGCGTTGTTGGCCTGAATGGCGTTTTGGATGAGTGGCCTGTCCGGTCCTTCGCCGATCAAATACACGTGCAGGTTTGCGCGCTCCGGACGCAGCGAAGCAGCTGCATCTATGAGCTCACGTATGCCTTTCTTCACGTCCATGCGTCCGATATAAACGACGGCCTGCGAAGCCGTATCGATGCCGAGTTTCCGCCTCGCCTCAAGACGATCCCTCACATGGAAGACGGAAAGGTCGCAGCCATTGACAACGGCGCGAGTCTTCTCAGCCGATGCGCCCATGGCTATTGCTTTCGAGCGCAGATCGCTGCTGACCGTGACCAGATAATCGGCTTCGCGCAGTACGGAACGCGTGAGCAGGCGCGATATCGGATCACCGATCCTGTTGATATCGGAGCCAATGCTCATGGCAACCACAGGAACCGCGAGGGCCTTGCCGATTTTGAGCGCGGCGTAACCGTCCGGATATAGAAAACAACCGAATATCAGATCGGGCGCAAACCGGCGCACTTGCGGCAGCAGAACGCGGGCGGCCATCCATCCGTTGAACGGGCGAGAGAGCAGCGGCAGTGCGGGATAGTCGAAGTAGCTCGCCTTTACATCGGGCGGACTGTAAGTGGCGTCCAGCTTGCCATAACTCCTGCTGCGTGGCTTGAGCAAAGAAGGATAACTTGCGTTGGGATAAAAAACCCGAACATCTGCCTCACTGGCAAGCACACGCAGCGTCTGATAAATCGAACGTCCCTGCCAAGGCTCCGCCGAACTGGGGAAATATCGGGTGATGACCGCGATCTTCATGGTTAAGCCTGTGGCATAAACGAGTTTGATGGAATCCGGTTGTTCTCAAGGATAGCCTCGAACTCGCGGCTGACCGCCTCCCACGAGAACTCTCTTTGCGCTCGCTTGAGCGCGTTGTGCGAAAGTGCGCGCCGGGCCTCGTCGTCGGAGAGCAAGCGAACGCAGGCAGCGGCAATCTCGCCAGGATCGCAAGCCAGCACGATGTCCTCGCCGTCCTTGTAACGCAGCCCCTCCGCGCCTACTCTCGTAGAGACGACAGGAACTCCCGCCGCCATGCACTCATAGATCTTCAATCGAGTTCCTCCGCCGATTCGAATGGGCACGACCGAAATCTTCGATCCCCAGAGGTAAGGCCGCATATCCTTGACCTTGCCGGTAACGAATACGCCCTTGAGCCCCTTCACCGCTTTGAGTACTTTGGCATCGGGCGAGCGTCCCGCGATAGTGAAGGTCGTGCCGGGAAGCCGATTACGGATCAAGGGTAGCACCTCCGAGAGAAAATACAGAGCTGCGTCCACATTCGGGAGCCAGTCCATCGATCCACAGAAGACGATATCCGACATTTGAGGAGCGTCGCCACGGGGAGCGAAGTATTCCACATCAACCCCTGTGAGGACACTCGTGACTGCCTCAACTCCAAACAATCTTTTTATCCTTAAAGCATCTATTTCCGAAACCGTAATCACATGCTTAGCTCTCCTGCAAGCGTTCTTCTCGAATACCTCCATCTTCCTGGCCTGCATTTGATAGAATGCTTTCCTCAAAAGAGAACTGCTATGCTGGGTGTGCCGTTGCCAGATCGTTGTCTCGACATTGTGCTGAAAAAGCACACTCTGTTCCAGGTTTCTAAGATTCGGAACTGAAAAGAGAAAGTCGCAAACGATGGAGTCGTAATGCTCTGCGGCAATCAAGGCATCGATCTTATGCATGAGCTGACTCGATGAATAACGGGACACTGCCATCGGCATTGCGTTCACGAGGCTACTCAATAGTTGAGGAACAATACCAATAGAACCTCTGCCCGGCGCCGTGTGCTCAACGGAAATGTGGCGGCTTGAATATTCCGAGCTTCGCTGCGGACCCTCGGAATTTTGAGGATTATTGAGAGCTGCAAAATGGATCTCATGACGCTTGTGCAGCTCCTTCAATGTGCCGAGAGTGCGAATCTGGGCGCCACGATCCGTGGGGTGCAAGAAAAATGGGCAGATCCAAAGAATCTTCATTGTTGCGGGATATCTCCTCGCCAGAGACGATGGACGGCGTGGTTGCTCTATGGCTGTCCGCATTTCCATGATAAACTCCCCACGTGTGAGGTAGTGTTGAAGAGTATGAATTCTAAACAGAACGTTATAGTGATGGGCCTGGGATACGTTGGTTGTGTGAGCGCCGCTTGTCTGGCTGAAATTGGGCACAGTGTTCTCGGGGTGGACCGCGATATCAATAAAGTAGAGGCGATCAGGAAGGCGCAATCGCCGTTTTTTGAAGCCGGGCTGGACACCCTTATCCAAAAAAATGTTGCCGCGGGAAGACTGCAGGCTGGTGCGCTGGATGAAAAGGCTCTTGGCGCAGCGGATGTTGTGATGCTTTGCGTCGGCACTCCCTCGCAGCCGAATGGGAACATCGACCTCAGCCATTTGCGGCGGGTTTGCGAGGAGATCTCAACTCTGCTCCGGCGCAGAACGAAGCGCCTGATCGTCGCCGTGCGCAGTACCGTATTTCCGGGGACATGCGAGAGCCTTCTTGAAAGCGTTTTCACCCACAGAGAGGATGTTGACATCGTCTCTAATCCTGAGTTTCTGAGGGAAGGGACAGCCGTGAAGGATTTTATGGAGCCTTCTCTGCTGGTGGTTGGCGGTAGTACGGAAGAAGCCGCGCAAGCCGTAGCCAGCTTGTACGCCGGCCTTCCAGGCGAGGCCTCCATCGTCTCGTTACGCACTGCCGAGATGATCAAGTACGCTTGCAATGCCTTTCACGCATTGAAGATCGGATTCGCAAACGAGATTGGCTCGCTTGCTTCCAGCCTAAGCGTCAACCCTGAGCAGGTGATGGCGACCTTGTGTCGCGATACAAAACTGAATATCTCGCCGGCTTATCTCAAGCCCGGCTTCGCGTTTGGCGGATCGTGCCTGCCCAAAGACCTGCGCGCCCTCACCTTTCGCTCCTCTCGGCTGGATTTGAAGCTACCGCTGTTGGAGTCCGTTTTGCCCTCCAACGATGAACATCTCAAGCGCAGCATTCGCGAGGTGCTCGAACTGTCGGGAACGAGGATCGGCATTTTCGGCCTTGCCTTTAAGGAAGATACCGATGATCTTCGCGAAAGCCCTGTGATTACTCTCATCGAACATTTGATCGGCAAGGGTAGAACGGTTCGCATTTACGATCCGCACATTCAGCTCGACGAGATCTATGGCAGTAATCTTAGCTTTGTGGTTTCTGCGCTGCCTCACATCGGCAAACTCCTGACGCGTAGCCTCGATGAGTTAATTTCGTCCTCCGACGCGCTTGTAATCGCACAAAATCCCACGCCCTCGGCATTGGTTCGAATAACAGCCAGCGGCCTGGCCATTCTCGATCTCACCAAACTCCCGCTTATAGCTTCATCCGCGACAAGAACGCTTGTTTAGCCAGGATCACCAGGTGCCTCCATGCTAAAAAGACTAAAGATTCAAGCCGAGGATATGCTCCGGTATAATCCGGCTGTCCGCAATCTGCTTGCCTTCGCCATTCTATTGAAGACACCCACGGCGCCGGCCGCGAGCACCGTAGAGGCTGCCCGTATTATTCACCAGCTATGCCTGGCAGCTCGACTTACCGCCTCCTCATCGATGATGCTCAAGGCGGAGGCGGCGATCACCCGCCAACTCCCCGCCATCAATCCTGAGCAAGTGCCCTGGGCCGAGTTTCTTTCCGACTTCGGACTTGATCGCATCCACAAGACAATCGTTCTGAAGCGCTATGTGAGCGAGCGCGAGAAGGGCGTCGTCTTTGTCTCATTCGATAATCAGATGGCGCGACTGGCAAAAGCCAAAGATCTACGGAAGTTTGCTGAACACTACACTCTTGTGCTTTCCCCGCAGTGGTCGCCGCCACACACTATAGCTTCATATCTCTTTCCTCGCCTTTATCCTGACCCGATATTCTGCCTCATCAGCAACCCTCGAGACCTCGGAATTTTCCCGCGGATCAGCGATAAGTACAGGATGATACCGCTTTATGCGTCTAACTGGGTCGATCCGCGCGAATTTACTCCGGTTCCTTTTGCCGAAAAGAACATCGAAATCTTCATGCTGGCGAACTTTGCCAAGTACAAGCGCCACCATGCGCTATTTGCTGCTATTGGCGGCCTTCCGCGCAACTACCGCGTTCTGCTCGTAGGACAGCGCGAGCGCGGGCGCGACCGAGATACTCTGCTCTGTGAGGCTGCTGCCTTTGGCGTTCGCGACCGCATTGAAATCCGTGAAAACGTCAGCGACGAGGAACTGCATAGCTGCTTCGTGCGCGCCAAAACCAGCCTCATACTCTCCCGGCGCGAAGGCTCCTGCGTCGCCGTCGTGGAATCCATGTTCGCCAACACGCCCGTCGGCGTCTACGAAGATGCGGAGGTGGGTTCGCGCGTCTTCATCAACGAGTTCACCGGGCGTCTGCTCAAACACAATAATTTGGCCGAGCAACTCAAAGACTTCGTTGAATCCGCGGCGCAATACCTACCGCGCAAGTGGGTGATGGAAAACGGTGTCGATTGTGTCTCCAGTTCTCAGACGCTAAACGAGGTTCTGAAACAGCACGCGCTTGACAGCGGCGCTGAATGGACCGAGGATATTGCCACTTTACGCTGGCGCCCCAATCCGCAGTACTACAACCCGCAGGATGCCGGGCGGCTGCGTCCGTGCTACGAGGAGATAGAACGCGACTGCGGTATCGACATTGCCTTGCCATAACAAGCCGTTCGAATT
>JBEKFS010000067.1:0-19708 GCA_050013195.1 Occallatibacter sp. | reverse complement strand
TAACGTGCATAGCGCAAGCCAGCTAAGGTCCAGACGCGCTCTTCGATTCTCAAATCCACGGAGACCCCGGTTGCCTCAAGCAATTTGCGCACATTCGCTTCCGTTATCCCAGGGTAGGCAAGTAACTCCGAAAAGACAAAGGGCGAAATGAGAAGCGCGCCTTCGCGCATCGCATTCCCCAGTTGAGCGAGCAATCGGGGTACCGTCGCCTCCCCGTTCCAGATGGCTGAAAAGACATTGGCATCGATTGCCGTTCTCACGGTTCGCTCCCTTCGCGTAGCTTCTCTTCCCAAGGGTCGTCGTCCCTCAAATCGCGATGCCAGGCAAGAATTTCCTCAAGAGACGAAAAAGCAGGCTGAGTTCCGACAAAAGCAGCGAACGGGTTCGTCTCGGGCTGTTTCGGGCGAAGGAATGTCTTCCCATCCTCATACACGAACTCTACGCGGTCACCTTCTCTGAGCCCGAGACGGTGGCGAACTTCAATGGGTACAGTGACCTGCCCCTTACTGCTGATGGTGCTGGAAGGTGTCATCTTTACCACTGCTCCTTGAAGTAAAGATAGCATTCTTTACCTATCGCGTCAATCAGTATTGACCGGTTTTCTGACTGACAGCATCTATCATCAAGACTTGTGATGTCCACCCCTCCCCGCATCCGCGTTGCTCCATTCCCCATCGGCCAGTTGCATGTTGGCAACACTGGTACCCGCTCCCACTCCGGCCCCAAGTTTGATAAGCTGAATCCGCTGCTTGAAGTTGGTGCAGTGCTAGGCTTCGGTATCCCCGGCATCCGCGACCATATCAAAAGGTTCGTAGGAGCCTGAGCGACATGAAAAACATCTTCTGGATTAAAGGCAACCCGCCCGCAAAGCTGGCCATCGTCCTTCGTCCGCAGGGAGATAACAAGCTGGAGGAAGAACTGCTCCGCTTGAAACGCAGCGGCATCCACACGTTGGTTTCCTTGCTGGAACACTGGGAAGCGGGCTCACTCGGCCTGGCAGACGAAGGCCCGGCAGCCGTGCATGTCGGATTGAATTTTCTCTCTTATCCATTTCCCTATACACATGTTCCGGTGGACACGGATTTCTTTCGCAGCTTTAGCGTCGGCAGGTCCGCCATAGTTGTGGCTTGCACCCTCATTCATCTGGGTTGGCAACCCGAGGCGGCGCTAAAGGCCATTGAAGCGGCTCGCGGCCTCCCTGTGCCCGACACACAGGAGCAAACGGACTGGATTCTGAGCTACACAGCAGAACCGTAATCACACCTGTCCCAACTCCGATTCCCGCGCTGATTGCGGGCCTGGGGCTGCTTCACCTCTGGCAAGCCGAGATACTTCCCGCCGAGCCGCTCAATCGTCATCGCCCCCTATTTCCCAGGTCATCTTGACTACTACGCCCAAAGGACTACTCGCCTTGCCGACTCCCGCCGGCACGCCCAATCCGATCTCCAACCGGCGCGGAAAATGCTTGTAGATACCCGGAGTCAGATAGAAACTGTTTATGCCGGAGTTGCGCCGCCCATTGAACTCCAGCGTCGGAATCAAATGATGCGCAAATGGATGTAGTGCGGCCACATTGTATTCCAGGGATTTATCGTCGTCGCTTAACTCAGGAATGAAACTGGCGTGGATCTGCAGTTTGCCGAATCCTTTGGCAGCCAGCACTTCCGGCTCGTAACTCACGCTGCCACGCGCAGTCAACGGCAAATTCACCCCCATTGCGCCGCTCAGGGCAAAGGGATGGTTGCCGCGGATGAATTGATACAACAGGCTGGCATTCAGGGTGCTCCAGCTTACCGGCAGCTCGCTGGTTGCAGTGGATTGGATTCCGTAGGGTATTTCCATTCCGAACTGCAAACGCCGGGTAATGCCGTACTCGATGTCCAAATCCGCCGACTTGCCGTCCGCCGCGCTGCCACGGCCCCTGAATGCCATTCCGTCCAGCGTCAACTGCAATTCACCGTGTTCCTCGCTGCGCACGGCCTCCGATAGAAAAAATTCCTCAATGTAAACCGGCAGAACATTCTGGGCGGCTGGAGCGGGCTTTGCGCTCGGAACCTGGCCCATCGCGGCGCTCTTCAACCCAGCCAGGAGACATATACCCAGGATCGATGTCCATGGCAACAATGTAAAACGTCTCTTTCTCATGAATTGTCCTTTTCTATTTGCGCGCGTGGTAACGCTGGCGGTGCGGCGGCGCATATGTAGGTACACATCACCGAACCGCAATTCTCACCTGAGAAACGCGTTGAAAAGGATCAAATGCGAAGAGGCGTGCCTGGTGGAGAGCAGCCTGGAAAGAAGGGCAGGAGCGTAACGCCGCGAAATGTTTTGCCGCTTACCGGCAACCGGAAATGCGTCTGCGAAGTGTACGAGTTGCAGAGTTGAACTGCCAGCAAGGCAACCGTAGCAAACAGGCCGGCGACCAATGCCAGCGCGGCCACGTTGAACTCCGTATCGCTGGTAAGTCCGGGCGTTGTGTCCCAAGTATCGAAGCTTTCAGCTAGCGGAGCCAGCGATGCCGCAATCAGCAGCGCCAGCAGCACACCCCGGAGAAGAGAACGAACCATACCGACATACTATAAGACAGGCTGCCAAGCCTGCCGCGGCCGGGCATTTACTCTTCGCCGTCGCAGCCGTTAGACTGATGATTCGAGGGGTTCAGCCATGTTGGTTGTCATGAAGGCGCAGGCAACGCAGGAACAAATCCAGGCGGTCTGCGAAGCCATTGAACGGCTGGGCTTTCGTGCTCACCCGCTTCCCGGAGCCCAGCGCACCGCAATCGGCATCACCGGCAACCAGGGCGAAGTGGACCGCGGCAACCTTGAGGAGCTCTCCGGCGTAGCTGAAGTCATCCGCGTCTCCAAGGCCTACAAGCTGGCCAGCCGGGACGTGAAGGAAGAAGACACCGTCATCCGCTTCGCCGGCGACGGAACCCGCCCCGATGCCTTCATAGGCGGGAAAGGCCTGGCCATCATCGCCGGGCCCTGCTCGATTGAAAGCCGCGACCAGGCCTTCGCAATCGCCGAGCTGGTGGCCGCCTCCGGAGCGCAGTTCTTCCGCGGCGGCGCTTACAAGCCCCGTACATCTCCCTACGCATTTCAAGGCCTGGGCCTGGAGGCGTTGCGCATTATGGCCGAGATTCGCTCGCGCTTCGGATTGCGCATTGTCACCGAAGCCATCGACAACGAGACCCTCGATCTGGTCGCTGAGTGGGCTGACGTGGTGCAGATCGGCGCGCGCAACATGCAGAACTATTCCCTGCTCAAGCGCGCCGGGCAACTGCGCATGCCGGTGATGATCAAGCGCGGCCTCTCAGCCACCCTGGATGAGTTTCTGATGGCCGCCGAGTACGTGATGAGCGAGGGCAACTACGAAGTGATCCTCTGCGAACGCGGTGTGCGCACCTTTGCCGATCACACCCGCAACACCCTCGACCTGAGCATCATCCCGGCTGTCCGGCGAGTGAGCCACCTGCCGATTCTGGTTGATCCCAGCCACGGCACAGGCAAGCGCGACAGCGTACTGCCTATGGCGCGCGCCGCCGTCGCCTCGGGCGCCGACGGCATTCTCGTCGAAGTCCACGATCATCCGGAAAACGCTCTCTCCGACGGACCCCAGTCTATCTACCCCGATCAGTTTGCCCGCATGATGGACGAACTGGAACAGATCGCCCCGGTGGTTGGCCGCAATTTGCCCCGCGGTGTTCGCATCGAGGCGACAAAAGCGTAATTGATGACGGTCTACTCTGAGAAGATTAAGGATTCTGCATATGAAACTGAATCTGACTGCGTATTGGACTGTTGGATTGATTCTATGTTGTGCCTCTTGCACGAACTCTTCGGCGCAGGAGGCGAACTGTAGCGAAGTCTCTGCTATGGCGAGAATGACACATGCTAAATCATCGGAATCCTTGATTGTTGAAATGAAGAAGGCCGGCAATAGTTATCGTGCTCATCTATTATTTGCATCTCGCTTGTTTGAACTAAACCCTAATTCACGTAGCAATGCCATAAAGTTACTTGATCTTATCCCAAAAGACGATGCACAGCATTTGGTATGGATGACATTCGGTGACAGCTTCTGCCAGGCCGAATCTCTTGAAGAGATGAATGCATTGGATAAGTTTGGGAGTCGCCTTCCACACGACTTGGCAAGAGCCGTTTTAATCGTTCCCGAAAGAATGCTGGACTACGTTTCTTATGCTTCTACATCAGTCCAAGGCCCTCATAGCGACTATGCGGTGCAAATGAAATCGGTCTGTTTGGCCGATCACAAGGATTTCGTGAAGGCAGTGAATAAGCTCTCTCCTCGCGATAAGAACAATTTCACAGTATTAATTTTCAATCCTGTCGGTTGTCATCCACTTGCTTTTCCCGAACAATAAGTAGGTCAGGTGGCCAACAGTCGATCTGTACCCAGTCCTATTCATGTATTTATGAAAAGGATAGAAACCCAAACCCTCAACCCGTCCGCATTCCGTAAAATCGGTATAAGCCTATGAACTCGTCAAACGCCAGGATCGCCCGCTTATCCGTTTTCGCCTTGCTGGCCCTGCTGGCCCTCACCGGCTGCCGCTCCCACGACTTTCCGCAGTACCCATCCGACTACCGCGAATATGCTTACATCACCAACGGCGGCAGCAACACCGTCACCGTTCTGGATGTAGTGAATGTGCGCGTGGACCGTGAGCTTATGGTCGGGCAAAAGCCCGTTGCCGTCGCCGTCAGCCCCACCCGCAACGAAGTCTACGTGGTCAGCTCCGGCACGGCTGACGGCCAGGGTTCCGTCTCGGTCATTAACGCGGAAAACAATACCGTCACGGGCACTATCAGCGTTCACCGCCAACCAGTCTCCATCGAGATTGATTCCACAGGCGGCCTGGCCTACGTGGCCAACTCCGGCTCCAACACCATATCCGTGCTGGACCTCAAGGCGCGGCGCGAGATAGCGGCCATCGGAGCCGGTGAGGAGCCGGCCGCCGCTCGCCTCTCTCCCGATAACAAAACCCTTGTGGTTGCCAACCGGCGCGGCAACTCGGTCAGCCTCTTCGATCCGGCAACGCGTCGCGTCCGCGCAATCTTCACGGGCTGCCCCGGCGCTTCGGATGCCGTCATTCTTCCAGATTCCTCTAAAGCATTTGTGCCCTGCTCGGCCGGCCACCAGATTATGGTCATCGCTCTGGCTCACGCAGAAGTTCGTCCCGCTCAACCAGGCAGCGCACAGCTCGTTCCAGCTCGGCCTGACCGGCTGGAAGCCCTGCTCGACGTGGGACAGGCGCCGATGCAGTTGGCCCTCAAGCCAGACGGCGGCGAAGTCTTCTCCCTGAACTCACTCTCAGACTCCATCTCCGAGGTCATCACCACCACCGACGACGTCAGCGGCTCGACCATCATTGGAGACAATCCCGTGCGCGGCCTTGTTACCGCCGACAACTCTCTGCTCTATGTGGCCAACTTCCACACCCAGTATGTCGCGGTTTACTCCATCGATGACGGCAGGCGCCTTCCGGCCACCCAAGGCGGCTCAATCCGCGTCGGAGACGGCCCTTCAGCGCTGGCGTTTTCCAGCTCCGGCCAGCTGCTCTTTGTTGTCAATTCCCGTTCCGGAGACGTAGCCGTGGTGCGCACTGCCACGCTCTCCTTTTTTACTTTGCTCCCCGCCGGCCGCGCTCCCAACGCCGTTGCCGTGAAAGCCTTCAAGCTGCCGTAGCGTCCAGTTGCATTCGGTGGACAGCACTGACGCAGGAATGCGCCGATCTTCGCTCCCGGTGACAGGTTTTTAGTATGTAATTTCTGGCCGCAGTCAGCGGAGCGACAACCCGTCGAAATGAGCACTCCGTTTGATGATGGATTGACGGATCGCAACGGCAATGCGTTTGACGCAGCGCTCAACGGCCAATAAGCAGGAGAAGGCAAGTGATGTGGGAGGAGGCGACGCCGGGCAGTGCGGCCTTTGCTTTGCCATGCGGCGGGATGGTGCCTGCATCTTCCCAATCTTCTGCTCCTGGGCGGCTTCATCCCAACGCGCTGCCAGCCCGGCCTGATACTCCGCATCAGCGAAACATCCCCGTTCGCGCGCCGCTTGTGCAAGCGCATAATGCCGAGCGGCTTCTTCTTGGTGATAAGCTGTGATGTCACCGAAATCAGCAGGCATAGTTCTTTCCGTTCTCCCGATAATCAACGTAAGGTTGACAGGTGGAACCCAGCCTCTGTTTGACATACAGCAAAGGCCATTGCCACCCAACGCCACAGCCAGGCATATCTCGCGCTTTCAATGAGATAAGCCGTCGTTTCGCTCCACCTCTGAGATATTTACAAAAAGCAATCTTCAGCGATGCTCAAAACTGCACAGAGACGCATCGATTTCTTCCCCGCATCTCCATGCCGTGCGGCCGGCAGGCAAGATACTGCTCTCACCTGCACACCCGCTTCCAAAGGGGTTATCGGCGAAATTGGCAAATCCTTAAGTACGATGGCGATTCTTAGCTCGAAAGAGGCGTTCCGTTCGTCACATGGCGGTGAAATACGCTGGAGTTCACAGTTTCACAGTAAATAGGGGGTGGTGGGTGCCTCTAGGGGTATAACAGGCTGCGGAAAAATGCAAAAGTTGGAGCAAGAAGCGTCAGGGCACGACTTCAGTCGTGCCGCAAGCGCAACAAAACAAATGATGGGCTTCACAGGCTGCGGAAAAATGCAAAAGTTGGAGCAAGAAGCGTCAGGGCACGACTTCAGTCGTGCCGCAAGCGCCACAAAACAAATGATGGGCTTTAGCCCCTGCGGCTTGCTTTTCGTGTGAATCGCACAGAAACATGCCTCTTTCCGCAAGCTGATAAACCGGTCACATTCCTGACAGATTGAATCCGGAATATTCCTGAAGTTGTGGTTGAAAACAAGGACATAAGAAGATCGTGCGCCGTCGCAAGGTAATAATCTGCAAAGCACCTGCGGAGCGGCCAGCAGGCGATTGCGCGCCATGGGGTTCGTGGTTTCCCACCCTTTCGCCAGACCGGGGTCCCCAGCACATGAATTACGTGTACTGGGGTGGAGATAAAATGCGAAAGAATGGAGCACGGAGGATCATGAATTCCGGGACGGGCGGGCGGAGCCTCGCTTTTGCGTCTGCCAGCGCAGACCTAGCCATGCAAGGTAGCCCAGTTGGATGGCCCAGGTGATGACGTAGGTGGCGACGGTGTAATGGTGGTCGATATGGGCTACGAGAGCATTGTGATCGACGACTGACATACTGTTCATCCAGTCGAAGGGTGGCTCGGCGGGGGCCAGGAGGAGCAGGGTGCAGGCCCAGCCAAAGAGGGCGACGGGGAGGGCGAAGATCAGGCTGGTGGTAAGTTTTTTCATCATTTACCTCGTTTTGTAACAGATTCAGGCCGGGTTCATGCGTTCAGGGCGTCTTGCACATCCTGCGCGGCAATCTTCTGGCTGCGGCGCTCGGAGTAATAGCGCAATACAAGGATGAGCAAACCCCAGGCGAGCCATGCGAGGATGTTCCAGCCAAAGGCGTGCAACATTCTGGGATCCTTGAAACCGGAGTCGGCGTCTCCTCCGAAGACCGGGGCAGGGTGCTGGGTGCGCCACCAGCGATTGGACATATAGACGATAGGCACGTCGAGTGCGCCGAAGATGCCGAGGACGGCGGCCAGTGTCTGCATCTGCGGCCCCGCTGCAAAGCGGCGCAACAGCAGGTAGCTGACGTAGATCAACCACAGGACGAGGGTGGTGGTCAGGCGCCAGTCCCAGGTCCACCAGATGCCCCAGGCGCGACGGCCCCACAAGGGGCCGGTGATGAGCACCACGGTGCAGAAGACCACGCCAACCTCGGCTCCGGCCAGGGCCCAGGCGTCGGAGATCTGCGCCCAGGCGTCGCGGCTGCGGCGGAAACTCAAATAGCCGATGGAGCCGGCCAGCGAGATGGCGAAGAAGAGGAAAGCAACCATCGCCGAGGGCACATGGTAGAAGATGATGCGATAGAGCTCGCCCTGCCCACCCAGCCGGTCGTCCGCGGGGGCTATGTAGATGGCCTGGTAAAAGCCCCAGGCCAGGAGGGCGACGGTAACGGCGGCGTAAATGCTGATGGCAAATTTTTTCATGGGGAATCCTATTCGTAAGCCAGTGCGTCGATGGGGTCCTTGCGGGCAGCCATCCAGGCCGGGTAGAGGGCTCCGGAGAGGGCTCCGGCAAAGGCGATAAGCGCGCCGTTGATGATCCAGGCCGCGGTCAGCTCAAAAGCCAGGGAGGGAAACTTCACGTGCAGCAGCACCTGCACTCCGAAGGTGGCCACGATGCCCACCAGCACTCCAACCACGGCCAGCGCCGCGCACTCGCGCAGCACCACGCCGACGATCGTGAGCTTGGAGGCGCCCATCGATTTGAGAATTCCAATCTCCCGCGTCCGCTCCAACACCGCTGTGTACATGGTCTGGAAGATGACCAGGAAGCCCACGATGACGGCAATTGTGATCACCACGTCCAGCGCCAGATCGAAACCGGGAAACTTGGATGGCGTGTATTGCGAGAGCAGCTCGTCCATGGTCTGCACGTGATATCCTTCAAGTCCCCTGGTGGCGGCGATCTCCTTCTCGATGGCATCATCATTGGCCGGGTTGTCGCTTTTAACGTAAATGACAGAGGCTTTTCCTTCCGAGCCGATCAACACGCCCAGCGTATCGATGGGCACCATTTTGCGCCCGCCCTTGCCGCTCTCCACCACGCCGCAGATGCGGAAGGGATGGTTGAGAATCTCGATGGTCTCACCCAGGTGGTGGCCTTGGCCGGTGCGCATATATACGTCGTCGACAATCACGTCGTTTGGCCCCTGGAACGGCCCGCCGGAGACCCAGGTAAAGGGCTTCAGCGCGTTATAACTGGGGTAATCGATGCCGTAGAGAATCTCTACCGAGCCGGCCATGGAGAAGCTGGTAATCACCGGCGAGGCCACGGCCACGTGATCCATGCGGCGAAAGACCTCGGCGGTCCGGGCAGGCATGGGCGCGCCGCTGACGCCGCTCAGGAAGCTGGTATTGGACGGGCGCACAACCAAATCCGCGCCGATGCCGTTGGTGCGCTGCTTGGAGTCATTCAGAATGCCCATGAAGATGCCCACGATAGACAGAATCATGATCACTTCAATGGCCACCGCCAGCACGCTGATGATGGAGCGGATAGGGCGGTTCAACAGATTGGCAATGATGAGCTTATTCATTCCCTTGAGACGGCTCCGAGGGGCTGTAAATCGCTGGAAAAGCCCTCGCTTTCAGGGTAACAGCCCTGGCTGACAGGGCTGGGAGCTGGGGAGAATCGATACCGGAGACGCGTTTGACCGGGAAAATACGCAACCACCGGCAAATAAAGGGAGTAAATTATAGATTTTCTTTGACCGGAACGAGGAGCCGGGTTATTGTTGAGGGGTAAAATGAGTTAGTTGTACTGTGATCTGGTAAAAAATGGGCAACTTTGGAGAAGACCTGCGCATGGAGCGGTTGTCCCGCGGCATCGCGCTGGAAGACATCACGGCAAAGACCAAGATCAGCCAGCGCCACTTGATCGCGCTGGAGCAGGATAGGTTCCGTGAGCTTCCCGGCGGGATACTAAGCAAGGGCATTGTCCGCGGCTACGCGGACACCGTCGGCCTCGATCAGAACGAGTGGACGGAGAGGTTTCTCAAAGCCTATGCCGCCAGCGGACAAATGCTCGACGAAGACCGCAGCTGGCTGGAGTTTGCCGCGAACGTGGGCAGAGCCCGCCGCCAACACGGCTACGCGACGGAGAAGCACTTGCGCTGGGTCGGAGTGGTCCTGTTGCTGCTGGTGGGGCTCGCCGGAGCATTTCTGGCCGTGCGTTACTATGGGATGCACGCGGGCTGGTGGCCCACGCTGCTGCCCTTCAAGCTGGACTAGAGCGCACGATATTTCAATGACATTCAGGGACCGTCCCATACTATTGGCTTGATTTGTGTCTACATTTGTGTACATAATGGTAGGTAGGCAATGGCTTTCAAGGAACTCGAATTCGAGTGGGACGAGGCCAAAGCCAAAGTCAACCTGGAGAAGCATAGAGTTTCGTTTTTGACCGCAGCTGCAATCTTTTTGAGCGCGAGATTGGAGCGCATCGACGACCGCAAGGAGTATGGCGAACTCCGTTGGATTGCGCTGGGCCGCGTCGATAGCGAGGTCTATCGCGTTGTGTATACGTGGCGAGATGAATACCTGATTCGCATCATCAGTGCCCAGAAAGCGAGCAAAGATGAAAGAGAAATCTACTATCGTGAAACATTCGATTAGCAAGATCCGGGCAATGCGTGAGCGCGACGAGGACCGCACCCGCACGGACGCTCCTGCCGCCGCATCACTTGGCGCGGCGTTCTGGAAGTCTGCGCGGGTGGTGATGCCAACTGGAAAGACCTCTATTCACCTGCGCCTCGACAGTGATGTGGTTGAGTGGTTCAAGGCGGACGGCAAAGGACACCTTACACGCATGAACGCCGTTCTCCGAGCGTACGTCGAAGCACAAAGGCGTTGTGCTTAGAAGCTCAGTCTCCATTCGGCGAGCGGAAATCGCGCCTCACCTGTCTTTGCCGCCCGTTCACTGCAACTCTTTGCCCCCGGAAGCCCGCGGCAATTACCATAGAAAAATGCATCCCAAGGCGCAAACCTGACGGTGCTGGCAGTTCCTGTGCGAGAGTGGGTCCGATGTGGTGAGTGAATCCAGCTTCCCGCGCCGGTGACCCGGCATGTACCGGTCCTCGTGACAGACTGCCCAAATTGAATTCCCTGCAATGGGAGGAGAGTTTTACATTGAGCGACCGTTTCTTGTTTACCTCTGAGAGCGTCACTGAAGGCCATCCCGACAAGATTGCCGATCAGGTCTCTGACGCTATTCTTGATGCCTGCCTGGAGCAGGATCCCTACAGCCGCGTCGCCGCTGAGACGCTGACAGCTACCGGCCTGGTGGTCATCGCCGGCGAAATCACCACCAAGGCCTACGTCGATTTCCAGACCCTGGTGCGCGGCGTCGTTGCCTCCATCGGCTACGACAATGCGGTGTATGGCTTTGACTCCAACACTTGCGCCGTAATTTCCACCATCAACAAGCAGTCGGGCGACATTGCCCAGGGCGTTGACACGGGCGGAGCCGGCGATCAGGGCATGATGTTCGGCTACGCCTCCAATGAAACGCCCGAGCTGATGCCGGCTCCCATTTCGTTGGCCCACAAGTTAACCAAGCGGCTGACCGAGGTGCGCAAAAGCGGCAAGCTGCCCTACCTGCGTCCCGACGGCAAGAGCCAGGTCACCGTTGAATATGATGAGTCCGGCAAGCCCGCCCGCATCGATGCCGTGGTCATCAGCAGCCAGCACTCCGAGAGCGTCACCAATGAAGAGTTGCATGCCGACATTCTCAAGCACGTCATTCAGGCTGTGCTGCCGGCCGCGTGGCTCGACGAGCACACCAAATACCACATCAATCCCACGGGCCGCTTTGTCATTGGCGGACCCATGGGCGACACAGGCCTCACCGGCCGCAAGATCATTGTGGACACCTACGGCGGCGCGGGCCGTCACGGCGGTGGAGCTTTTTCAGGCAAAGACCCGACGAAGGTAGATCGCAGCGCGGCTTACATGGCCCGCTACATCGCCAAAAACATTGTGGCGGCGGGGTTGGCCGACCGCGCCGAAGTTCAGCTTGCCTACGCCATCGGCGTCGCCGAGCCGGTCAGCGTGCGCGTCGATACATTTGGAACGGGCAAGATTGGCGAGGCCAAACTGACCGAGCTGATCCGAAAGAACTTCGCTCTCACGCCCAAAAAGATCATCGAGAGCTTGAACCTGCGCCGGCCCATCTACCAGAAGACCGCTGCCTACGGCCACTTCGGCCGCAACGAACCGGAATTCACCTGGGAGGCCACCGACAAGGCTGCCACCCTCGCCGAGCAAGCAGGATTGAAGGCCGCAGTGAAGTAAACGCCATCAAGCACCTAAACAGCGAAGCCGCCCGCAGTGGGCGGCTTCATTTGTTTGAGGGATAGAGAGAGTTACACGAAGCGGCGGCGCAGCATCCCGGCCAAACCGGCGAGGCCACTGCCCAGCAACCATAAACTCGACGGCTCCGGAGTGGCATCAGTGGCTTCAACCGTCACATCGCTCAAATAATCAGCATACGAATGGTTGTACCCTTCGAATTCCAGAATGTCGCTGCCAGTTCCGGTTAAGGAGTAGGTGAATTCGACATTGCCGCCGGTTGACGTGTACTGATCCAGGAGCGCTGTGCCATCCCACAAGGCCTGGAAGTCAGTGTTGCTCCCACCGCCAAGAAAGTACAGATAGAAGTTCAGCGTGTACTCCTGGCCCGGCGTCGTTGTCAGGGCCTGTGAAATCATGTCGTACTGACTAGCTCCTCCGTTGAATTCCGCTGCATTATCGCCGTTATACCCTACGGATTGTTTAATGGAGAGCTTAGATTCTCTGACGGCATGAGTGACAGTCCAGTCTGTAAAGTCGCCCGTTCCAAAGCTGCAGTTAGCCACAAGATTGCTGGCCGAGGTACAGCTATCGGCCCGCAGTGCCGCCGGCAAAACCAGCGCCATGCCAAGCATACCTACGATGAGAAGCGCTTTTACACTAGTGTTCACATACCCCCCAAATAATTGACTAGGAGCAGAATATGCGCCAAGAAATAGCGACTAATATGTGAGTGTCTTCGATAGGAGATTTCGTGCGCTGCTCATTTTTGACCACAAATGACCAGATAAATCTCAATCCGAGTCGGCGGAGCAACTCATCTTCATTCATGCCGCACAAATAAAATAGAATGGTTCGCAGGTCAGCCCGCGTCGCCGCTAAAGAGATTTCCCTTGCGTTTCACAGCAATTGCCGCCATTGCGCTGGGCGTGGCCGCCCTGGACGCCGCCAGATATCCATCAAACACCGAGTCACCGCTTCTTCGACAAAACCAACTTCACCGTTCTCACTGTCAGCCTTCTCGGTCAAGCCTCGGATGCAATCACCACCCAGCGTTTCATCAAGCATGGGGTCTCAGAAGCCGATCCTCTGACCAGGCCTTTCGTCAACCAGGGATGGCCAGGGCAAATCGGAGTTGGCATTCTCGATAACGCGGCGCAGTTGACCGTCATGTACGCGCTGCATCGCATGAATCATCATCGCATCGAGAGAATCGTGCCGATTCTGCGCGGCGTCGCCGGTGGAACCATGGGATACATGAACACCCGGTCGGAATGATGACCGAGCAGGTCATCCTGTCTTGAAGCTTTGCTCGCTTGAACCTGCCGGCAATTGGCTTGAATTCCGATCTTGTCTTCTTGGTGGAATTCAAAGTCGAGATTTGCTATACTCCGGTCGCAATCCTGTGTTCGCCTCAGCTTCTCCTCTAACCGGATTAGGATGTGAACAGATGCCGATTCAATTGAAAATCAACAATGAAGCTGTCGCGGTGGACGCGCCGCCGGATATGCCCCTGCTGTGGGTTCTGCGCGACATTTTGAACCTGAAAGGCTCCAAGTTCGGATGCGGAATGGGAGTCTGTGGCGCCTGCACGGTGCTGATAGGCGGCCGGGCGGTTCGATCCTGCATGACGAAAGTGGGATCAGTTGGGGGCGAGCCAATCACCACCATCGAAGGGCTCTCGCCAGACGGCCAGCACGCCCTGCAGGTCGCCTGGGAAACCCACGAAGTTCCACAGTGCGGATACTGCCAGGCCGGCCAGATCATCTCTGCCGCCGCCTTGTTGCAACGCACGCCTCATCCCACGGATGCGGAGATTGACACCGCGATGAGCGGCAACCTCTGCCGCTGCGGTACTTATACGCGCATCCGTCAAGCCATTCACGAAGCAGCAGATGCGGGCGCTGTAGCTCGTCCCAGTTGAGGGAGGGTCCTCTCATGCGCATGAATAGGAGATTGTTTCTCCAGTTGACGGCCCTTGCAGGCGGCGGCCTCGCTCTGGAACTTTATCGCTCACCCATCATCGCAGCTCAGAAGCGAAAGGAGCCGCCCGACCTTACGCCCCAGGCCTTCATCCACATTGCACCGGATGGTGTGGTCACCATCATGGCGCGTGCCTCGGAGTCCGGCCAGGGCATGCGCAACATGCTGCCCATGCTGATTGCAGAGGAGCTGGATGTCGATTGGAAGAACGTTCGCGTGCAGCAGGCGGAACTGAATGAGACGATCTACGGCCCGCAGTTTTCCGGAGGCTCTGCGAACACGCCTGAGGGCTGGGAACCAATGCGCCGCGTCGGCGCAGCCGGGCGCCAGTTGCTCATCGCCGCCGCCGCACAAACGTGGGGCGTGCCTGAGGCTGAGTGCGCCACGCAATCCGGCCGGGTGCTTCACAGCGCCTCGGGGCGATCTGCTGGTTATGGCGAGCTTGCCGCTAAAGCCGCCGCGCTGCCTGCGCCTGAGTTAAGCAGCGTCAAGCTCAAAGACCCGAAAGATTACCGCATCATCGGCCATTCGCAACCCGGTGTAGACACACACGCCATCGTCACCGGCAAGCCGCTTTTCGGCATCGACGTCCAGCTTCCGGGAATGTTGTACGCATCGATTGAGAAGGCGCCCGTCTTTGCCGGCAAGGTGAAGTCTGCCAACATCGATCAGGTCAAGGCGCTGCCGGGTGTGCGTCACGTGCTGGTGATTGAGGGCGGCATCACTCCCGCTGCCTACACGCCGTGGGAACCGGGCATGGAACCCGGCATCGCAATTGTGGCGGACAACTGGTGGCTGGCGCAGCAGGCTCGCAAACAGCTCAAGGTCGATTGGGATCTGGGCCCGGCAGCCGCGCAAAGCACGGAAGGCTTCCTCAAGCGCGCTGAGGAACTGCTTAAAGCACAGCCGGCAACCACCGTGCGCAAGTATGGCGATGTGGACGCCGCGCTGAAGTCATCGGCCAAGGTCGTCGAGGCCACCTATGAATACCCGTTCATTGCACACGTCACGCTTGAGCCGCAGGGCGCCACGGCGCTATGGAAAGACGGCAAGCTGGAGATGTGGTCCACCAGTACGCTGCCGGAAGATGGGCACAAACTGGTGGCGAAGACGCTTGGAATTCAGGAGAGCGACATCACCACCCACATGGTGCGCTCGGGAGGCAGCTTTGGACGGCGGCTTCAGAACGACTACCTGGTGGAGGCTGCATGGATTGCCAAACGCATTGACGCGCCGGTCAAACTGCTCTGGTCGCGCGAAGATGATATTGCCCACGACCCTTTCCGTCCCGGCGGAACATTTGGCTTAAGAGGGGGCCTTGATGCGCAGGGCAAGATGACGGCCTGGCGGCAGCACTTCGCGACCTTTGGCGATGAAAAGCGCTCCACCTCCGGCGGAGGCATCGGGCAGGACGCGTATCCCGCAGGCTTTCCGCCGGCATACGCTCTTTACACCTCCGCGCAGCCGCTCATGCTGCGCACTGGAGCGCTGCGTGCCCCCGGCGACAACGCTTACTGCTGGGTGGCGCAGTCCTTCCTTGACGAGTTGGCTCAGGCCGCAGGTCGCGATCCACTTGAGTTCCAGCTTGAACTGCTCAGCAACAAGCAATCGCCCTGGTCCGCAAGTGAACGCGATGCCGTGGGCGACCACGAGCCAACGGGGCAATCTGTTCTCATCCCCGAGCGGTACAAAGGTGTGCTTGAACTGGTGGCGGAAAAATCAGGCTGGGCTCACCGCGGCAAAACACCTGGACGCGGGATGGGCATCGCTGCCTGGTTCTGCCATTTGGGCTACTTCGCTCACGTTGCCGACGTGAGCGTCGACGCCCAAAATCGAGTCACAGTGCATCAGGTCTGGGTTGCAGGAGATATTGGCAGCCAGATCATCAACCCAGCGGCGGCTGAGAATCTCCTCTTCGGCGGCGTCATCGAAGGCATGAGCCACATGGCACAGGAGATCACGCTGGTGGACGGCAAGATTCAGCAATCCAACTTTCATAACCACCCTCTGATGCGCATAAGGCAAGCGCCGAAGATCGAGGTGTATTGGCGCAAGACTGATTACGCACCGACAGGCCTGGGCGAGCCGGGGCTGCCGCCAATCTTGCCGGCGGTGTGCAACGCCATCTTTGCCGCAACCGGCAAGAGGATTCGGACCTTGCCGCTCCAGCGAAGCGGATTCAGCTGGGCTTGAAAACCCCTTGGCGATAAATCTCTGGCGCGAATCACCAATGCGCCGTCGAACATTGAAGGCTGAAGAGTTCTTCAGCGCACAATGAAAGCAGTCAACTGAGCCGGGCAGAACTGCGGTGTGGTGGGTTAGTCCCTATTTCCTGTCCCATGTTCCCCAATCCACGCCCATATTTACGCATAAGTTTCCAGAAGCCTACGCATAAATACGCATAAATGCCCCAAAAACCACACCCATATCTACGCATAAGAGTCGCGCCGCCACCAAATGCGATCGGCCCCACCGCAAATCGTTGCAGATAATTACGATCCGGTAGCGCAGAATGACCGTATGTCCTCCCTCCGCCCGATCGATCACTTTCGCCGCCGCGGGCTTTTTCTATTCCCTAGTCCCTAGTCCCTAGTCCCTGTTTTTCAGCTACCCCCACCCCCCCTCCCTGTGGAAATCGTCTTTTCGTGCTTCTGTCGGACGATAACTAACATGTATTCATCAACTTGCATTTTACGATTGTTTACTAAACAGTAACTGCAAACCCTCGATTTTGCCCCTTTTTAGCCCCAAAAAGGGCCGATTTAACCCCAAAATGCCCTCTTTTTCGTCGATAAGCAAGCCCTAAATGGCCCCTTTTCCCTTGATGTTCCACCATTCCGGTCCGCACGGGAACTTGTTTCGACCTCCGGCTACAGCCATACCGCTACAGCGGAACCAGAGTGGATGTATCCCGAAACCACAGCATTCAAGTCGACGCGACCACCAGGGAGCGGCGACCTTGCACGAGACTTCATAGGACACCGTTACTCTGGTTCCGTTCTAATGCCTTAGAATGCTCTCTAGCGCGCTGAGCGTCTTTTCTGTTGAGGAGTAACCGATGCGTCTTCCTGTACTTGCAGCTATTGCACTGGGTATGGCCACGATGGCCGCAGCGCAAATCGTCGATCAGAATGCCGCTCCCTGGAGCTACCAGGGCAAGACCGGCCCGCTGGTCTGGGGCAGGCTGGATTCGGCTTACAGGGCCTGTTCGCAAGGCCACGAGCAGTCGCCCCTGGACATTCGCGGCGCTCACATGAACAAGTCGCTTGCACCCATCGAGTTCCACTACATTGCCGGGCCGGTGACGCTGGTGAACGACGGCCACACCATTGTGGCGCGAGTGGATCCCGGCAGCTACATCGTAGCCGGAGGTGTGCGCTATGAGCTGATTATGTTCGACTTTCACCACCCCAGCGAAGAGGCGGTGAGGGGCAAGGTGACCGACATGGACGTGCAACTGCTGCACCGCGGCAAGGACGGCAGCATGGTGATGGTGACGGTGCGGTTGCGCGAGGACGCCGGCAACCCCAATGCTGTGCTGGCCACGCTGTGGCCGCATCTGCCGAAAAAAGCTGGCGCGACCGAAAAGGTTACTGAGATGGTGAGCGCCGGAGGATTTTTGCCAGCCGACCGCGGTTATTGGACCTTCATGGGTTCACTGACCACCCCACCCTGCACCGAGGGAGTGCGCTGGTTTGTCTTTGAGCAGGAGCTGAGCGTGAGCCGCGACCAGTTGCGCGCCTTTGCAGCGCTCTTCAGGATGAACACACGCGGGTTGCAGGACGCGCACGGGCGGCGCATCGAGGCCAACGAGTAGGCACCTGCGGTGCGGCCAACCGCTCGCTATTTGCTCGGCACCTGCGGTGCGGCCAGTCGCTCGCTATTCGCTCGCACAAGCTTTCTTGCAATCCGTTCGATGTAAGAGTCGGGCACAGGCAGGCTGGCTTCCTATACCCACCCCCGGTATACTATCCTTATGCTTTTCCACGCGGCGCCTTCCCGCTCCAGCGCAAACAGAACTCAATCCGTGCTGCGCTTTTCGCTGGTTGCCACACTCGTCTATGTGGTGGTCACCTTCGCTGCCGGGCTGCGCGCCCATTCGCTGGCACTGATCTCCGAGGCAGGCCACAATGCCTCCGATTTTCTGGCCCTGCTGCTCAGCTTTACCGCTGTCTACTTCCAATCTCGCCCCGCTGGTTCGCCGGCGTGCTGGCGGCCTTTTTGAACGCGGCGACACTCATCGTTATTTCTATCTGGATTGCCGCTGAGGCGCTCCACCGGCTTTCGGCGCCAGTCACGGTGCAACCACGTCTGATGATGATCGTGGCTGCTGCTGGTATGGTGATGAACGGCGTGATCGCGGCTTTGCTGTGGCGAGTGGCTCGCGACGTGAACCTGCGCTCAGCCTTTCTCCACATGGCCGGCGACACACTTTCTACCGCTGCGGTGATCGTCGGCGGCGCGGGGATTCTGCTGACTGGGCAGAATTGGATTGACCCGGCTCTCTCGTTGATCATTGCCGCGCTCATTCTCTGGACCAGCATGGGCATCGTCCGCGAAACCCTCAATATTCTTTTGGAGGGCATGCCCCGCGGCATTTCGCTCACGGAGATTCGCGCCGGCATGGGAGCCGTCGAGGGGGTGGTTAATGTTCACGACCTGCACGTCTGGTGCCTCGGCTCGAACTCCAGCGCCCTGGCCTGCCACGTGACCATCGCCGACATTCCGCCGTCGGAGAGCGCCTGCATTCTTTTACGGCTCAACCGAGTGCTCAAGGAGCGCTTCCACATTTGCCACGCCACCATACAGTTCGAGCACATGGACTGTGCGGAGTTGGAAGGCTGTGTTGTGCCGATGGAAGAAATGGCTGTAGGTTCTGACCACAGCGGCCACGCGCATTAGTTCAATTTCGAATGCGAGTTCAAAGAGACATTGCCGTTTGAGGGTCACGGCTTAAGCTCACACCTTTCACTTATCATCAAGTAATTGGGTTCTGTACTACTAGTTCGGTGGAGGTTGTTCGCTTGATTCGCCTTCG
Source organism: Occallatibacter sp. (assembly GCA_050013195.1). Taxonomy (GTDB): domain Bacteria; phylum Acidobacteriota; class Terriglobia; order Terriglobales; family Acidobacteriaceae; genus Telmatobacter. The sequence goes on along the minus strand of JBEKFS010000067.1, from coordinate 719 downwards.
TATCGCGCTTGCGGTTCTTTGCTTTGTCTTGCTTTCAGCTCCGCCCGGGAGTACACAGAAGGCCCCGCAGGAGACCAAGAAAGCTGTAGTCTCAGCAAGCCAGTTGATGTACTACGTTGGTGAATACATCAATCCAGACGAACCGGATACGCCTTTGAGCGTTTGCTATGTGGAAGGCCGACTCTTCCTCGAGTCCGAGCGCAGAGTTCCAGCCGAACTGACTTCTATTTCTGAAACCGAGTTCAGCCTGAATGGCACTAAGACTATCGCTCGCTTCACACTTGATTACACGAAGGACTCGTTCGGGTATGGCAGTAGCATAGTATTATCCAACGAGCCTCAGGTAGTCTATCGCCGCACAGGTGTTGCGATTCCTCACGTCTTCCACGACTACAAGCGAACTGACGCGATGATTCCCATGCGCGACGGGGTCAAGCTTCATACGGTGATTCTCAATCCTGCCGACATCACCGCGCCGCTGCCCTTCCTCATTCAGCGCACTCCCTATGGAGTGGACGGAGTCAATCGTACCTCATTTTTCAGCGTTCGTCCGGAGCTGGCCCGCGATGGCTACATCTTTGTTGCCCAGGACATTCGTGGCCGCTACAAGAGCGAAGGCGAGTTCATCATGAGCCGGCCGATGGTGGATCATCGCGATCCGAAAGCAGTCGACGAAAGCACCGACGCCTACGACACCGTAGCCTGGCTGCTGAAGAATG
>JBEKFS010000066.1:0-17916 GCA_050013195.1 Occallatibacter sp. | reverse complement strand
GTTCGCTATGCTTATGGGCTCGGCGTGCTGACGGGGCTGCTCAACGTCATTCCCGTGCTGGGCGCGGCCGTTTGCATTGCGCTTGCGCTGCTGGTGGCGGCCATTGACTCATGGGGCCGGGTACTGGGCATTGCTATCTTTTATCTGATCTATCTACAGGTGGAAAATTCCTACCTTATTCCCCGCATTATGAAGAACCGGGTCGGTCTGCCCGGCCTTGCCATCCTCATTGCCCTGGTGATCGGCTTCGCGCTTGAAGGCGTTCTCGGAGCCATGGTCTCAGTCCCCACGGCTGTGCTGGTGGCCGAGCTTCTTGACGAATATCTCGTGCATAAGGACGCTGTCTGATCTTCTCCGGCGCAGGTCATCGCGTACAATTTTCGCGTTCCCACACCCTACTACCCGGAGTATACTTTTATTAATTTCAGCCTTCATTTGGAGAGGAATCTATGCTCGACACTCGTCGTTCGTTCATCCGGCTCTCGTGGATGGGCCGGATCGCAGTTGTTCCGGTATTCGCGGCCGTCTTTGTCTTTGCTCAGAGTGCGACAGGCCCACGCACATCCGCTCCCGCTGCCACTCCCGCGCCCGCATCGCAGGCGCCCGCAAGTGAAAACGACCAGGCTTTATGCCCGCACATCGCCGGTACGGATGTACCGTTCAACGCAACCATCCAGGCCAAAGTGATGGGGACGCTGGACTCCGCGCATCTGAAGGTGGGCAAGGAAATATGGGTGATCGTCTCGAACAACATGGCTTTTCCTGGTTGCAAACTGATTGAGGGAGCTGCCCTTTACGGACACATCAAAGCTATTGGTCCGGGAAAGGATGCAAATTCCTCAGCGCTGTCGTTGGCCTTCGATCACGCCGATTGCGTGGACCACCCAAAGAAAGAAATGTCTCTCTTGTTGATAGGCGTGGTGGCGCCTGAAGAGCGGTTGACCAGAATACACGAAGAAGTGCCCCTTGAAATGAAGGGTGGCAAGCAACGGAATATTAAAGACGCCGCCGCGGGGATGGGTTTTACAGATGACACATTGAATCCCGGTGGCAAACCGCAGACCGTGCAGCCGGGGATTGTGGTCGAATTACCCAAGCTAAAGCTGGAGGTTGCCGGAGGGCAGGGATGCAGCGCCCGAATCACCAGTACCGATAGCAGCGTTCTAGTGCCAAGGAATTCGGTTTTGATCCTGCTCATGCAAAACAAGATCTGAAGGCAAAAGCCCGGGAATCCCACCATCCGCAAGCCTTGCTCTCAGTCTGCTTCATAGGAATAGCGAGTTAGCCAGTGTGGTTCCCAAGCCTCTAAATCGAGGCCTGGGAAGCCACTCTATGCATCGTTAGAGTCTAGTAGTGGTGTTCCCTTTCCATACCGTGCATAGCATGTTCGAGGGCTTGACGCGCCTCGTCCACGTGATGGAGCGAGCGCATCTGCAGCCCGGCATGTCCAGTCTCATCGGTCCCGCTTTCTATGTCCCGGCGTGCGTCATCCAGAAGAGCAAGAGCCGAGCGCATGGGGCGATTGGGGTCTCCCCCGGCTGGAGGGGGAGTGTGGTGGGGATTCCTTCCCTCATCACGCACCGCCACGCTCACTTCATGGATGGCGCGGTCAATTTCCTCGATAGCGCGGTCACGTGCGCCGATGAATCCCGGACGGGTGTCCGTTTGCAGCAGCTCACGCGCTTCCCGCAGGTTGGATAGGGCATGGAGATAGCGGGGATGCTGGGCCTGTGCCGGCATTCCCAGAGCAAAGAGCAGAAAAGCTGAGAGCCCGAATACGGCTGTGGTAAGTTTTTTGAGCATACGCATTTCAGTAGCACCTTTCATGGAGTAATTTTGTGCCCAAACTACTCGCCGGAGAGAATAGCACATCTTTCAAACCAATCACAATCGTTGGAAGTTGAGGTCTATCTTGCGTAGACGACAGCCCTGACTGCTGCATCCACGGCAGCTTTCATCACCCCGCGACTGGAAATAAAATGGACCAGGCTTCCAGTGAGGATTGCCGGCCAATCACGGCTTGCTGATGGGAGCAGGCGTGGACCGGACAAGCGGCGTATCGGTGGCCACGGCCACGGTAAACTTCATGCCGGGCTTGATCTCGACATCGCCGCCGTGCATCATCACTGCGGGAATCGACCCCACAAGAGTCACCCACATGAAGACCGTCCTTTTTGTGTGGTCGACGCCGTTTAAGCGTTCGCCCCCTTGCAAAGTTATAGTAGTCCCATTCACGGTCAACGAATGAACGGCGAATGCAATGTAACCTGGGATACCGGCGAGACCAGGCGGTTTCGCCAAGGTAATGGCCGCATCGACTGGGGTCCCCTTGGGGATTACAACGGCATCGCCAACTTTGACATCCTGATCGAGCAGGATATTGATCTTGTCGCCCGCCTTCGTGTTCTTCGGGCTCATACTCGAGCCGGTGGCCAAATGCAGGCGGGATTTGGCATGAAGCATTCCATCGGATGCGAGGGTGAGCGGAAACACAGGCACTGCAGGGCCATTGACCGTGTAATTGGCGCTGGTGAGCAGGCTGTATGACATGCCGGGAGCTGAGGCAAAGGCCTGCAGTAGCGTGGTGGCATAGATGGTAATCGGGCCAGTGTAGCGCCGGGATGATGTTGTCGGGGACCAGCCGGTGGTGGTGTAGAAGATGACCGCGCCAGGTGTGGAGCACGTGAGGCTCACCTTCGTTCCAGGCTGTACTTTTCCAGCCTTGACGGAAACCTTTGGCTGGCTGGTGATGGGACCGATTGACGCTGCGGCTTGATCCTCTCTTGCCCATTCGGCATCGATTTGCCGTTCGTTATCTTCAGCTCGTTGCTGATCTTCTTCATTTGATCGCTGTACTTGCTCATCAAATTGCCGATTAAACTGCGCCGCTGCATCATCCTGTCCAATTGCGGGCGTACTTCCAAGGACGGGCACTAATAAAGCGCCACAAAGAACTGGCATAAGAAATGCGGCTTTCATAATCGTTTCTCGGCTTTCGGATTTGGATAACTGACAGATTAGACCGCAGACTTCGGAAATAGTTGTGAAAGTCATAAAGTTATTTCTTCGCTGCTTTGATTTCAGCTTCAACCGCTGCCTTCATCACGCCGCAACTGGAAATAAAATGGACCAGGTTTCCGGTGAGCGATTGCCGGGGGCTGGAATCAATAGTTGGAACGGATGGCTGTATTACTCCCGCCATCTTGAGTTCGCCGGTTCCTTGCGCGTCGAGGATGAGAGCGGTGAGTTTGCGGGCCAGGTCCAGCGGAAAACTTTCCGCGACGAAGACCATCTTGCCGCGTGTGGTGATCACCACCGGGCCTTCGCTGGTGGAGTAGACCTGCTCCTCAGATCCCGCGGGTAACTCCGCCGGGGAGACGGCCTGGGCGCTCGTGTCGAGCTTGACGCCGGAGTATTTGTGGCCCAGCTCATCGGCGTAGATGCGTGCGAAGACCTCGGCGGAGGCGGCGTTCTTCCAGACCGAAAGATAAAAGATGGCGATGGAGTTTGTGCTGGCTAGTTCTTCAGGTGTTTTAGCGCTGAGCCGCTGACCGGCCCAATAGAGGCCACCATCCCAGGCAGGGGTCAGGTTGCCTGCAGCCTGCTCGCCGCCGAAGAGCTCGGTGAGAATGTGCACGTCCAGCTGGCCAACCTGGCCGATGTCGTAAGGCTTATAGAGCTTGTCCACCAGCGGGTGAATGTTGGGCAGAAGGGGCACGGCGGGCATATGCTGCTTTTCGTATTCGCGCGGGTTGATAATCTCCCAGCTCGAGGTAGGCGGACGGTCCAGGGTCCCGGCAAAGGCCGCTGCCTTGCCCTGATCCATCCATACATCCTGCTCAAAGCTGAGGCCCTCGCGATAGGGGAACATCAGCGATTCGGAGAGCAGCAGCGGCGCGCGCGCCAGCACGGGGGAATCTTCCGAGGTGGACATATGCTGCCTGACGAACTCCATCACCTCCGGGTCTTTGACGAGGCTCTTGCCCAATGGCTTGAGGATGTAATCCATCATGACGGCCGTGGCCTGGCCCTCGGCGACGGCCTCGCGCGCCGTGTCCATCTCGTCTTTTGCCAGGTGGTCGGTGTCGTCGGTGGAGTTGAGTGAGACATCGTCGGGGGTCTGGTCATTCCACTTTTCCAGGTCGGAGTGCTGATCCTGCAGGGCGTGGGTCAGTTCGTGGGCCAGCACCGGCTTTTGCTCTTCAATGTCCACCCAATCCAGCATGTAAACGGTCTTGGTTTTGGTGTCGTAGTAGGCCTCGATCTGCTCCTTGAGCAGCGCCAGCAGAAAGGGCTTGAGGGCGAAGTCGCGGTCCAGCAGGCCGAACTTCTTCAGCACAATCTCGCTGCGCTGGAGGCGCTTGGCGCTTTCGTCTTCCTCGAACTTCTGTTTGAGATAGCTTTCAACCTCGGCACGGGAGGTGATCTGGCGCTTGACTGTGCTTTTGATGGGCAGTCCAGTATCATCGGAGGAAAACTTGATCAGCTCATCGACCAGCGAAAAGAGTTGAAGCGCCTGCTCGGGCGTGATTTTGAAGGCCGTCTGCGGCGCGGCCACCTGCGGCTGCGGCGCGGCTGCGGCGGGCGGCTGCTGGGCCGGCGTTAAAGTTGATCCAAAACACAACGCCGCGGCCAAAGCCCATCCGCGAAGCCTTCCTTGCTGCTTGCTCATCGGTACTCCCTATCCTCTTCCAAGGCTATAATTAAGATGCGGTCTGGCGCGCGAATTCCTCTGAATAATTGTGCCTGAACCGCCAAAAAGTTCCCCTATGACGGAAACGGACCTCTCTCTGGCTACAACCCTCGCGACCTCGCTGGCTCATGTTGGCGCGCCGCTGGAGTTGCAAGCCTATCGCGGAGTGCTGACCCCACGGGAGTTGGACGCGGCAGAAAGGGAAACAGCGGCGCTGATCTCGGCAGCCGCGGTACACGACCTGGGCTGGCTGCGGCGCGTGGCCGTGCGCGGCGAAGACCGTTTTCGCTGGCTCAGCGGCATGGTCACCAATACGGTGAACGACCTTGGGACGAACGCCGGCGCATGGAACCTGGTGCTCAACGCGCAGGGGCGCATCCAGGGCGACCTCTACGTCTGGCGCGAAGGAGACAAACTCGAACTGGAGATAGCTGCCGATCAATATGAACGGCTGCTGCCCCATTTGGAGCGCTTCATCATCATGGACGATGTGGAGTTGGCGCCGCTGAGCGAGGATTCTGCGCTGGGGCTCTCTGGCCCGCTTGCAGACAGTGTGCTCGTGCGGCTTGGTCTTCCCGCCCTCACCGAGCTTATGACCTGCGCGCGTGCTGCCTGGAACGGCAACGACGTGCGCGTCGTTCGCGGCTACGGCGCTCTCGCGCCGCATTACGAGCTTTGGGTGCGGACAGCGTTGATGCCCGCACTGTGGCGAGCGCTGATCGAAGCCGGCGCAACCCCGGTAGGCGTGGCCACGCTCGATGCTTTTCGCATTGCCGAAGGGATTCCCGCGTATGGCATCGATATTGCCGAGCGCGACTTGCCACAGGAGACCTCTCAGATGCGGGCGCTCCACTTCAGCAAGGGCTGCTACCTGGGCCAGGAGATCGTGGAGCGCATCCGCTCTCGCGGCAATGTTCACCGGCATCTGCGGCAATTGGAGTTGACTGGACCCGTTCCGGCTGCGGGGACCGAGCTGATCACGAACGCAGGAGCGATTGCCGGCCAAATCACCAGCGCGGCGGAGTTACCTTTACCAGATGGCAATCGCATCTTCGCATTGGGTATGATGCGCGGCGAGGCAGAGTTACACAACCAACCCTTCACCTACACTGCCGGAACAGCGACGGGTACGGCTCACATTATGCCCACACCGCCAAACCTCGAAGCGAGTTAACGAAATTCATAAGTCAGAACAACGGATAGGAAACGGAAACCATGAGCGATAAACCGAAGTTTGAAGTGATTGACCGCCGCAAAATGAAGGCGGAAGAAGAGCATGAAAACCAGCAGCAGCCGGCGACTCCCGCTGAAGCCGCGCCGGCGCCAGGCGGCGGCCCGCATCTGGTCGTCAACGAATCGAAGTCCGATACCCGGCGGGAGCCAGCGCCCACTGCAACTCCCGAGACTACGGCGGCGGCCGAAGCTGAGATGCCTGCTCCGCCCACAGCCCAGGAAAGCCGCGCGCAAAAGGAGGCTTACGATGTTTCGGCGCAGCGGCTTGAAGACATGGTGCGGGCGCAGAATCCCGCCGTGGGAGCGCAGCCGCAGATCAGCTTCGAACATCTGGTGCAGCAATTTTATGTTTCCGCGATGATTCAGATGGGGGCGGGCGCGCAGGAGGGACAGCGTCCGAAGGTGGACATCCTGGGCGCGCGGACAACCATTGATTTGCTGGGAGTGCTGGCGGAGAAAACCCGCGGCAACCTGACCGAGGCCGAGGATAAAATCATGCAGACGGTTCTCTTTGAGGTGCGGATGGCCTTTCTGGAACTGACCAGCATGATCACCTTGCAGAGTATGCAGCCTCCGCAGCCTCCGAAGAAGGCATAGCTGGGTGCCCCATCCTCGCCGCGTCCTTGTTTTTGCGGCTAGGGTGGGATACCACGAACCCCAATCAGCCACGATCATCAGGAACTTATGGACGGTCTACTCACATTCTTGGGGACGGGAACTTCGATGGGGGTTCCGACATTGGGGTGCAATTGCGCGGTATGCGCCTCGGCTGATCCTCGCGACCGCAGGCTCCGTCCCTCGGTGCTGTTGCGCTGGCGTGAGCCCGGCGACGGCGGGCATGAGCGCGTGGTGGTTATCGATACCGGACCGGATTTCCGTGAGCAGGCGCTGCGCAACGGCCTCACCCGCGTGGACGCGGTTTTTTATACCCACGCCCACGCCGACCACATTCTGGGTTTGGACGACCTGCGCCCGCTCAGCTTCGCGGTCTACCGCGAGGGCGGGCCCATTCCGCTCTATGCCGCGCCGGAGACGGCCCAGGCGCTGGAGCGCATCTACGAGTACACCTTTTCGCCGCATGCCACTTATCCCACACGCGCGCGTGTCGAACTGCGACCGCTGGCCGACCGCACTGCCGTTCATGGCGTCGAGTTTCTGCGCGTGCCTGTGTTGCATGGGGAAATGGAGATTGCCGGCTTTCGTTTTGGCCGCGCCGCTTATCTCACCGACGTGAGCGCCATTCCCGAATCGAGCTTTGCGCTGCTTGAAGGGCTGGACCACCTTGTTGTCTCCGCTCTGCGCCACAAGCCGCACCCAAGCCACGCCACCGTGGAGCAGGCCGTTCAATGGGCGCAGCGCATCGGCGCGCGCCACACCTGGCTCACGCACATCGCCCACCAACTGGGGCACGAAGAGACCAATCGCTCGCTGCCCGACAACATCCGCCTGGCCTATGACGGCCTCAGCCTGCCGGTGAATCTATGAGAATCTATCTGGCAACTCCGTTTTGGATGAAAGGAGCGGGCTTTACGAGTTTCGAAAACACTCATTCATGGCAGCAAGAAGTGTCAGGGCACGACTTTATAGTTTGCGGAAAAATACCAACGGAGTCGCAAGAAGTGTCAGGGCACGACTTCAGTCGTGCCGCAAATGTTGCAAATTCAGTGAGGGCTTTAGCCCCTGAGAGAAGATTTTATTTCCTCGATGTCTAAAAGCCGACCTCGTCAACAGATAGTTTTTGGACAGGTTTTGAGACCGCATGATTTCGATTTATAGATCAATCGCGGAGATACCCGCCGGTTTCGGCCCCAGCGTGGCCGCAATCGGCAACTTCGACGGCGTGCATCTGGGCCACCAGGAGAATCTCTCGGCGGTGGTACGCGAGGCTCGTGAACAGCGCGCGCGCGCCGTGGCCATCACCTTCGACCCTCATCCGGAGCTGTTTCTGCGCCCCTCATCCGCGCTGCGGCTGCTCACGCCCATTGATGAGCGCCTGCGCCTGCTGGCCCTCACCGGCATTGACGCGGTCGTCGTGTTGCCCTTCAATGCGGCGCTTGCTTCGCTTCCGGCGCGGGAATTCGTGCGCCGCATTCTGGTGGACGCTCTCGGGGTGCGCAGCCTCCATGAGGGCGGCAACTTTCGCTTTGGCCATAACGCCGAGGCCGGAGTCACCGAGCTACAGGCCTTCGCCGCGGAGTTTGGTTTTGCCGTCCACGTCCATTCGCCGGTGCATACACACGGCCTGGAGGTTTCAAGCTCCGCCATTCGCGAATTTGTGGCGGCGGGCGACATGACTCGCGCGCGCTGGATGCTGGGCCGCCCCTTTGAGATTCGTTCCACGCAGGCCAGAGGGCGCGGCATCGGCGCGCGGCTGCTGGTGCCCACGGTGAATCTCGCAGCCTACGACGGACAGCTCCCGGCATTTGGAGTTTATGTCACGCGGCTCACGATTTCACCCCAGCGACAAGGACCCGTCGCTGGGGACCCCGATGTCGCCGGACGCACGTTTCAGGCAGTCACCAATGTAGGCAACCGGCCCACCTTTGGCGAGGCGTCCTTCGCTGTCGAGTCGCACATTCTCGACTTCGAGCCAATTGAACTTGACGACCAAACGCCCATCGTAGTGGAGTTTCTGCTCCGTCTGCGCGGCGAGCAGCAGTGGCCAACGCCCGAGGCGCTGAAGGCGCAGATCTTCAAGGATGTGGCACGCGCGAAACGATACTTCCGGCTCATCCCCTGACCAAGGTTCAGATGCGCGGGCAGTTTCTGACCAAAAGAAAAGGCCCCGAATCCGAGGCCGTTTCGATAACTCTCTGACTCGCTCTTCCACTCACGCCGGAATCGCCAGCCGCATCACCTGCGTGTGAGGCTCGGGAATCGGCAGCCCGTCCTCGCGCAATCCTTCGATGTGAAATTCGATGCCTTCGCGCAGCAGCTGCTCCGTCTCGGCGAAGGTCGCGCCCACCACGCCCAGTCCGGGCAGATCCGGAGCATAGGCGCTCCATCCATTCGATGTTTGCTCAAAGACTGCCGCGTATTCCTTCATTTCAATCCCGCCTGTTTGAGAATGTTGCTGAAAGTTCCCTTGTCCATCTCCTGCGATGGGTGGCCAGCCACCGTGACCCGACCCAGCTTGACAGGGTGTTTGAACTGGCGGTGGCTGCCCTTTTGCGCAACCTGAAACCAGCCATCGTCCTCAATCAGCTTCAGCACGTCGCGAACTTACATGCAAACTGCTCAATCCTTGCTGTGATTATAGCGCCTATAGAAATTCAATTGTTGTCCCACTCCCTTTTGCAGATAATTACCCTCAGTTGGCGCACACTGACAATTAGCAGAAGAGTGGGCATCCTCTGTCCGGTCGGACGGGGGATGCCCGGCCCGTACCACCCCCGAGGGGGTACCCCCTACCCCCCCCTACCCCCCGGGGGTATAAGAATTTTTCTTTAAACCTTGCAGATTATTTCTAAACTCCATGGAATCAATGCCTGTGGAAAAAATCCCACCCCTAAAAATCCGCATCGTAAGAAATGACCTCCGAAAATCACCGGAAAAATCCGGTTTTTCACCCAAAAAGGGCTCTGAAACAGGTCTCTCGAAATGCTAATTCTTCGGTTTGGGTGGATTAGGGCCGGAACTCAACGCGGGTTTGACGGTTCCTGCTGGCTTGGCTGGAACGTATTCCGTAGGCAATGCAGGTTTGACTCGGGAATTTGCGATGGGAGTATTCGCGGCTGGACGTACAAAAGGCTTGGCTGCGGGTTGTGCGGGCGGTTTTGCCGCTGGGCCAGCAGACGACAAAGTTGTGCGTGGCGAGATTGGCGGACTGGTCACTGGCGATGCGAATGCTGGTCTTATTGCTGTACCAGTTGATGCCGGCTTGACTGGCGCATGTAGATTAACGAAAGCATTCGGCTTCACTGGTCTTGTCGGCAGGTCGAGCACTCGGGGTTTCGCGGGCGGCGCTGCTGCTGTCTTCAGCTTGGAATTGTCCGTTTCATCGCCGAGAAACTTTTCGTCGTCCTTGCCGACGATGGCGGCGCGCATCCATGTCATCCAGATGGGCAGGGCCGCGCGGGCTCCGGTTTCTTTATCTCCCAGAGATTGATTGGTGTCGAAGCCGACCCAAACGCCGCAGGTGATGGAGGGCGAAAAACCCAGGAACCATGCGTCGGTGTATTCGCTGGTGGTGCCTGTTTTGCCGCCCAGCGGATGGTTGAGCTGCGCTGCCGCCGCGCCGGTGCCGTGCTGGATGACGGCCTGGAAAAGGGTCATCATGGTGCGCGCCGTCTGCTGCTTGATCACCTCGTTCACCGCAGGCGGTTCTTCCCACAGCGTGATGCCGTCTGCGTTGGAAACCTTTTTAATGAGCCGCGGCTTCACGCGCAACCCGTCGTTGGGAAAGACGGAGTAACTTGCCACCTGCTCTTCGAGCGTGATTTCCACGGCTCCCAAAGCTACCGGCAGATAGGCGGGAATGTTGGTGGTCACTCCAAAACGATGAGCCACGTCGATGACCTTTTGAATGCCAACCTGGTCAGCCAGCTTGAGAGCGGGAATGTTGCGCGACTCGGCGAAGGCATCGATGAGGGTCATGCGGCCCATGTAATTGTTTTCGTAATTGTGGGGAGTGTAGCCGCCGAAGCTGACCGGCGCATCGACGATGATGTCGGTGGGCTTGGCGCCTTCTTCGATGGCGGCAGTGTAGACATAGGGCTTGAAGCTGGAGCCTGTCTGTCTCTCCGCTTGTGTCGCGCGGTTGAACTGCGAGAGCGCGTAGTCGCGCCCGCCGACCATGGCCAGCACGTCGCCGCTGGTGTTGTCGATGGCCAGCAGAGCGCCCTCGGCGCCGGAGTCCTGTTCGAGTGTGGCGCGTTGCACTTTGCCGTCCACGGCCTCAGCCAGGTGAACGAAGATCACGTCGCCGGGCTTGACTAGAGAGTCGGCGAATCGCGTCCCGGTCCATCTCCAGTCCTCCGGCATGAGCATAATTTGTTTGTCGCCCACGCGAGCATGAATCTCAATGGGCAGAACGCGAGTGACCACGGCATGCACGTAGTCGCCGGGCCCGGAGCTCATGGCCCAATCGGGATGTTTGTAATCTTCAATGGTGCTGCCGCTGGCTAACACGTTTTCCAGCTTGGCAACCCAGCCGCGCCGCCGCTCATAGGCAACCAAGCCATCCGCAACGGCGCGATTGGCCGTTTTTTGCAGGTCCAGATCGAGCGTGGTTTCCACCTTCAGGCCGGCCTCATGTACCTGCTCGCTGCCAAAGCGTTTTTCCAGTTCCCGGCGGACCTCCTCCTGGAACCACGGGGCAACTGACGTTTCAGGCGGGGCAATGCGCAGCCCCAGCGGAGCATTGCGAGCCTGCTCTGCCTGCTCGTGGGAGATGACCCGGTCAAGCTCCATCTCCGAGAGCACCAGGTTGCGCCGGCGCAGAGCCTTCTCCGGATTGAGCAGCGGCGAGAAGGCGACTGGTCCCTTGGGCAATCCGGCCAGCAAAGCCGCTTCAGGCAACGTCAACTCCCTGGCGTGCTTGCTGAAGAAAAACTGCGAGGCGGCCTCAAAGCCGTACCTTCCGTGGCCCAGATAGATCTGGTTGCCATAGAGGGTAAAGATTTGCTGCTTGGTGAAAGCGCGCTCAATTTGAATGGCCAGATAAGCCTCCTGCACCTTGCGGCTGGCAGTGCGTTCGGAGGAGAAAAAGAGGTTGCGCGCCAACTGCATGGTCAGCGTGGATGCTCCCTGAGCACGCCCGTGGCTGCGCAGGTCGTGCCACAAAGCCCCGCCGACGCGCAGTACGTTGATGCCCCAATGCGACTCAAAGCTCTTGTCTTCAATGGAGATCACGGCCTGGCGCAGCACCGGCGCAAAGTCGTCATAGTTGACCACTACGCGCCGCTCCAGCGCAAAGGAGCCGATGATGCGTCCATTCTGGTCGTAGAGTTCGGTGGTGGTGGAGGGGTGATAGCGTTCCAGGTCGTGAATCTGGGGCAGATCGACGGAGTAGACCAGCATGAGCCCGCCCAGCGAGCCGGTAATCACGGCCAGAGTAAGCAGCGCGGCGAGGGTAAGCTTTCCGGCCAGTTTGCGCCGTTTGCGCGCAGGCACCGGCTCAGCTCGAAGCAAATGGCTTCGGCCAAGACCACGCAATTCGGGCGGCTCGATAGGTGTGACAGGCAAGCGATTCAGGCCTCGAGGGCACAGCTCCCGAAAAAAGCGGAGAAATGCTTCAGCACAAGGCTAGCACGTGAGCTCTAAAGGAAATGAAAGCGGAGGCTCCCGCGAACCATGCCGTGCAAGGGCAGGAACGCGGGAGACGATTCCATCAATGAGAAAGGCCGGTTAGAATCTCTATTTCAACCCGAAGAGGCGGCGGAAGAAGCCTGGCTTTTTCACTACCGCTGGCGGGGCAGCAGGCGTGGTTGCGCTTGAGTTGGCCGCAGGAGCCGTTTCCGGGGTGGGCTGGGCAGCGTGGCCGCCGTTATTCGCCTTCAGCAGTTGCAGCGCCTTGTCGAGAGGCGCGTCTCCTTTGACTGGCGGCGCTTCCTCAAATTCTTCTTCGGATGCCTGGCCGACGACCACTGTGGGCGTTACGGCCTCGTCCGGAATCTTTTTGCCGATGGGGGACTGATACTTGGCCACGGTCAACAGCAGCGCGGCGCCGTCGGGCAGGTCGATGGTTTTCTGCACCGAGCCCTGGCCGAATGTCCGTTCACCCACCACGTCGCCGCGCTTCAAGTCCTCGATGGCGGCGGCCGTCAACTCGGCCGGGCCCGCGGTGCCGCGATTCACCAACACGGCCAGCGGTGCGTCAGTCAGAAACTGTGCCGGATCGGCATTAAAGGTCTGGCGCGGAAATCTCTGGCCTTCGAGTGCGGCCAGAGTGCCCTGCTTTATAAAGAAATTGGCCAGCCGCAATCCCTCCTGGGAGTCGCCGCCAGAGGAATCGCGCAGGTCGAGAAGCACCTTGCGGCCTTTGCCGGCGGCTTTGATTCTGTCGGCAATCTCATCCACGCGGGAGGCGGTTAACGCGCCGGGCTTCAGGTAGAGGATGGTTGCGCCTTCATACTGTTGCTCGACGAGCGCAGGTACGGCGGCTATAGAGCGAGTCAGGGTAAGCTTGTCAGGGTCGGCCTTGCGCGGGCGCACAACGGAGAGGGTCACATTGGTCCCCGGCTTGCCTTCCAGCAGCAGCCGGATGACGGCGAGCGACAACTCGCGCGTGGACTGGTCGCCGATGGACTCGATCACATCGCCGTCCGCGATATGCTCCTTGTCGGCAGCCGAACCGGGCAGAACACTGACCACGATGGCGTAGCCATAGCGCTTGGAGACTGTTAAGCCCACCTGCGCCACGCCCGTTGCCGGACGCTCCTTGTAGATTTTGTACTCGGTCGGGGTCAGGTAGCTGGAGTCTGCGTCCAGCGACTCCAGCAGGCCGTGCAGCGCGCCGGTGGTCACGTCGTTGATGTTGGGATCGGTGACGTATTCGGTCTGAATCTTACTAAGCACTTGCCGATAAACGACCATTTGGCGGTAGGCGCCATCCTGCTGGCCGCCGGCATGAACGCCAAACCAGCCAAACTCACCAAAGAGAAAGCCCAGGCCGAGGGCGGCAAATATGGCCACGGAAAGAACAAAGACAAATCGTTGAAAGAATCGAGACACGCTCACCACCGGGGCAGCCCTTGAGGGGAAACAGGCCGCACAACCCTTAGACGCAATGATAGCGCAAGGGGCACACGGCGCGTTGAATTGTGCCGTATTTGAGGGGGAAATCCGATCTGCGCGGGAAAATCCGCCTTGTTCTTACCCGAAGAGGCGGAACATTTTTTTCTTTTCCGGAATAGCGGGCTGGCCGCAAACCGATCGAGTCATCTGCTGGATCGCCCGTGTTATCGGCGAGTCTTCATCGGTGAGCGGGGTCGCGGTGTTCTGCATCCGCCGCACAGCGGCATAGTTGTTTGGGATTTTCCATTGCGCCGGCCGGGTGAGAGCGCTGGTAATATGCGCTTCATCGATTTCCAGCGAGCGAGGGTCGTAGCGGTTGATCACGATTTCAAGTTTGGGGCTGCCCTCGGTGGAGAGCTGCGTAATCAGGCGATGTGAGTTACGCAGTTCAGGAATGCCGGCTTGCGTAACCAGGTAAACAATGGCGGATTCATCAAAAAGGTGCTTGCGCTGCAAGTCAAGCCTTGAACCCGCGTCGACCACCACATAATCGAAGTCCTGGCAGGCTACTTCCAGCAGCTTGTCAATGACGTCCGCGGAGACATACGTGGGAGCCAACTCACTGGGCGCCGCGAGCACATATAACCCGGAACTATGCTGTACCAGCAAGCCGGAAAGAAAATGCGGATCGAGCCGGCTGGTATTCTGAAACGCGTTGACAATCGAGTACTGAGCCTTGATCCCAAGGTTAATCGCCGCATCACCCAGTGGGAGATTGAGATCGATCAACAGGGTTCGTAGCTTGGACTCCTGGGCCAGCGATACCGCATAATTGCAGGCCAGCGTAGTGGCTCCGGAACCGCCCTTGGCGCTGAGAAATACTAGCAGCTTGCCACTCGCCTTTTTCGAGGGGCGAAGTTCCATGCGCAGTGTCGATGCCCGACCCAGAGCCACAGACATGGTGTCCAGGTCTATGGGTAAAGTGAGAAACTCACGAGCTCCCACACGCATACATTTGAGCAGCAGGTCCGGATCCTTCTGCTCCGAATAGACCATTACGGTTGCCAGGCCGCGGGTACTGATGCTTTCCACCAGATCGAGGGCATACTCCGGGTCGCTGTCCAGGTCAACGAGAATGACGTCGAAGTTATTTCCCAGCATCCGCGCTATGTCGTCGAGGTTGGGAGGGTAGGAAACGAACTCCCGGATGGGACCGTTCTGACATTCACCCAGAGCGTTTATTGCTTCGTTACGGCGATGCATGTCTGGGCTGATGACCGCAGTGGACAATATACCTGCGCTAAGACGAGGGGAATCAGTAATTTGTAGAGTGGCTGACATGTCGAACTGGCTGCTCCAAGATGTGAGGTATACCACGCAGGCAAAAGTGGACTTAGTAAGCGATAAGAGCCTGCCTTCTTACATGGAGCAGACTAGCTCACCTTATCCTTGGGACCCACTGTGGCTTTGTCTCTGGCCATGCGGATAATTGTAACCGCCCGGCAGGAACGCCAAAACAGCCAAAGTTGAAAATGAGAAAGCCTTGGCCATGAGCAATAAAGATGGCCACGGAAAGATCAAAGACAGGTCGCTGAAAAAACGAGACAGCTAATAACCGGAGCGACCTGGGGGAGAGGCCGCAATAACTTATTAGATGCACTGATCGCAGAAAGGATGCATTACGTGTTGAATTGTGCCGTATAAGAGGGAAAAAACCTGTCTGGACGGAAGAATCCTCTTGTCCTTACCCGAAGAAGCTAAACTTCTTCTTCTTTTCCGGGATATCTGGCTTACCGCAAACAGATCTGCTCATTCGCTGGATGGCCCGTGATATTTGAGAGTTTTCATCAGTGAGAGGAGTCGCCGTGTTCTGCATCCGCCTCACCGCGGCATAGTTGTTGGGAATCTTCCACGAGACCGGCCGGGTGAGAGCCTTGGTGATATGTGCCTCATCAATTTCCGTGTTGTATGGGTCGAAACGGTTGATGATGATTTCGAGTTTGGGGCTGCCTTCGGCGGAGAGCTGCGCAATCAGGCGATGCGAGTTACGCAGTTCAGGAATGCCGGCCTGCGTGACCAGGTAAATAATGGCGGATTCATCAAATAGGTGCTTGCGCTGCAAGTCAAGCCTTGAACCCGCATCCACCACCACATAATCGAAGTCCTGGCAGGCTACTTCCAGCAGCTTGTCAATAACGTCCGCGGAGACGTATGTGGGAGCCAATTCGCTAGGCGCTGCGAGTACAAATAACCCGGAGCTATGCTGCACCAGCAAGCCGGAGAGGAAATGAGCATCGAGCCGGCTGGTGTTCTGAAACGCGCTGACAATTGAGTATTGAGCCTTGATACCGAGGTTAATCGCCGCATCACCCAGAGGGAGATTGAGATCGATCAGCAGGGTTTTTTGATGGGATTCATGGGCCAGCGAAACCGCATAATTACAAGCTAGGGTGGTGGCGCCGGAACCGCCTTTTGCGCTGAGAAAAACGAGCAGCCGTCCATTTGTCTTTTTCGCGGGGCGAACTGCCGAACGCAGGGCCGATGCCCTGACCAGAGCCTCGGCCATTTCACCCTTGTCGAAAGGCAGCATGAGATACTCGCGTGCGCCAGCGCGCATGCAGCGGACCAACAGGTCCGGATCGGCCTGCGCCGAATACACGATTGCGGTAGCAAGGCCGCGAGTGCTGATGCTTTCCACCAGATCGAGGGCATACTCCGGATCGCTGTCCAGGTCAACGAGAATGAGGTCAAAGTTATTACCCAGCATCCGCGACACATCTAGAAGGTTGGGGGGATAGGAAATAAACTCCCGAATGGGTCCGTTTCGACATTCGCCCAATGCGCTTGTTGCGTCATTACGGCGTTGCTCATCCGGACTGATGACCGCGATGGACAAGTCGCATGCACTAATCATGGGAACGGAGATAGGGATGGTGGTTGACATTGCGAAGTGTCTGCTCTCAGTTGGGTATTCCAAGGCGATGGATGCTTGCAGGCTCGCGGAGACTTAACAACGGCTCATTTGAGTTATCGGCAGCAGAGGGATCGGCGTTAGCGTCTATTGAGAATATGTTTGCGAAGACGGCAAGTCTCGCAGTTGCGCAAAAGCACAGTTTTTAGGGGAATTCTGTTCTGGGGATGGCGTACCATATCTTGACATACCATCCCAATTTTGGCAAAATGATAAGGAAATCTATTTGTGCAGCAAAGGAACATCATGCGAGATGCACCCCCTCAAGGCACCTACAAAGTTCAGGCTCTGGACCGGGCATTCGCCGTACTGGATTTGCTGGAAGAGAGCGATACGCCACTGGGTCTGGCGCAGGTAGCCTCATCGCTGCAGTTGCACAAGAGCACTGCGCATCGGTTTCTGATGGTTCTGGAAAAACACCGCATGGTGGAACGCACCGCCGCCGGCAAATTTCGCCTGGGGTTGAGGCTATTTGATTTAGGCAATCGCGCCATCGAGCAATATGATTTGCGCGAGCGAGCGCTACCGCACCTCAGGCGCCTGGTAGCCGAGACCGAGGAGACGGCGCACCTGTGCATTCTGGAGGGCGCGCACGTGATCTACATCGACAAGATTGAGCCGGCGCGCTCGGTGCGCATGATTACCCGTATCGGCGCCAGCAACCCTGTGCACTGCACTTCGGTGGGCAAGGCGATGTTGGCATTCCTGCCCGAGGAGCGGATCACCGAGATTCTGAGCCGTCTTCGTTTCGAACGGTATACGAATCGCACCATCTCCTCGATTGAGGCCCTGCGCGCGGAGATTGAGAAGACGCGACGCCGCGGGTATGCCGTGGACGACGAGGAGTTCGAGGAGGGACTGCGCTGCATCGCTGTGCCGGTGCTGGATGCGCAGCGACTGCCGGTGGCGGCAGTAAGTGTCTCCGGGCCATCGTTCCGCGTGACGGCGCAGAAGCTTCCCTCGATAGCCAATCACCTGTTGCAGTGCGTGCGGGGCATATCAGTGGATATGGGGTTCGTTCCCGGCGGCCGGGGCAACCGCACCGTGTGGCCAGCCTAGGGCCAAGGTGCGTCTGGAGGCCTACCAAGGCCCGTTGTCTCTGATACACTTATTCATGTTTAGGATTTACGTTTCATCAGGGGACGTAGCTCAGTTTGGTTAGAGCGCTGCCCTGTCACGGCAGAGGTCGCGAGTTCGAGTCTCGTCGTCCCCGCCATAAACCAATAAGAATCAATGGTTTATGGATGTGACATCTTCTTTCATACGGTCTCCGTGGGTGCTGAAGGGTGCTGAGTTGAGCCTCCGGTCAGCAGACCCCGGAAGACCAGGTCTTTGGCTACCC
>JBEKFS010000065.1:0-17963 GCA_050013195.1 Occallatibacter sp. | reverse complement strand
CATTTACTCCCCCTGCTCCTGGTAGCTGTAAACCATCACCTTTGCGGAACGGCTCAACTGGTCTCGCTGAGTCACAATCGGCGTAAACCCCGGCTCATCCCAAAACACATTCGTCAGCATCAATGCCGGCGGGGTCGTCGTGTAGTTGAGCTTGGGCGTGTAAAAAGGCTGCACCATCTCTGTAAGCTCCTCGTCCATCTCGCTCAACAGCCGTCCGCGGTCCAGCCCGCCGAAGTTTTGCGTTCCGCAGCTCTGGTAAATCACCTCGCACTGCTCCGCCGCCATCGTGGAACCCAGATTAAAATCCACGCCCAGGCCCAGCCAGCGCAATACAAACACGTCGCTGGGAAGCTGGCTGAAAGGAGCCTCGGCTTCCTCCGCCAGAATCCCCGGCCGTACCGCTCCGCGCAGCAGGATCGTCCGCTCCGGATTGATCGTCGCCAGCCGCGTGCGCAGCGCCATATAAAACGAATCTTTCGCATTCTGCATGGAGTAAAGCTCCCTCCAGCTAACAGCACATAGCTGATAACTGACAGTCTTTCCTGGATAACTCGTCGATGATAAGAGACAACTTCGAACTGTTAGCTGTTTGCTTACAGTTGTCGGCTGTTTTTTACACCGCCTGCTGGTGCGCTTCACGCAACAGCAACCGGTACATGTACACCTGGTTAAAGGCTTCGTTGGCGGCAACCGACTCAATCAGGTAATCCTGCCCCGCCACCGTAATCGTCAGGGTCATCGCAAAAAGAGCCTGGGCTGAATCCAGGTCAAGCGCATTCACCTGCTGCTCCACGCCCGTCGCTGAAACCAGCAGCTCCCACTTGGACTCGCCATTCTCCTGCCAGTTGGGCCGCAACTTGCGCATCACCACCGGACTCACCGCCACTTCAGCAAAAGTTGTTGCCACCAGTCCCACCTCGGACTGGCTGGTATCCGCATTCGTCCCCGTCACCCGCAGAAGAGCCGTCGTGCCTGTCACGCTTCGTAACAGGGCATCGGCCAGCATCCGCGGCGCTCCTACGGGATTGCGCGCTGCCGTATCGCTCATCCATCACCCCAGCCTGTTCGCCATGTAGGGACGCAGCCAGGCCTGCACTGTTTCGTCCACCAGCGAACTCGAGAAATACTGCATCTGCATCGTGTCGATCTTGGTCTTGCTCGCGTTCAGCGCCGGTGTCGACTGAGCATTGCGCACAATCTGCGCGCACGCCGTCTTCACATCGTCGCCAATCGTCGCCAATCCCGCCGTATAAGTCACCGCCACCTCGTTGTAAGGCAGCCCAAGCACATTCCACGGCAGCGTCAACTCCCCGGTATTGGGGTCGTAGTCCACCGTGCTCGGATCAATCGCCGTCCATTGCCCAGGCAGCGAAAACGCCAGCGCAATCTCCGCCAGCGGCTGACTCGAAAGCTCTCCCCGCCGCGCTCTCGCATAACGGCCTTCGATGCTCACTAACGGCGTCGTAGCCGTTCCCAGCGGCGACAGCGGCAGATAACTCAACAACACCGTCTGTGCTCCGCTGGTCAGCCGCAACCGCTCCGTGTACTGGATTACATTCAGGTCCGGCCGCCTGCAGTAGCTGTTGATCAATGCCGTGGCCGCCGTAATCCAATCTGCCGTCGTTCCTGCCGGCAAACCGTAATTCTGGTAATCCGCTGGCTGCAGATATGCCATACTCCACCCTTCCTCTGTTCGTGCCTGTCGAGCGCGCGGGAACAATGTTACTTGTCCCCGCTAACTCGCTAACAACTAGAGGCTCCGCTTCGCGGAGCCTCTTTGCTAACTTGCTAACTTGCTTCCTACCGGTCCACCAGCACCTGGTAATGAGCGTAGTTAGCGCCCTTCACCACCAGGCCGCCGAACTTGACCGCAACATATTGGTAGGTCAGAGAATTCGGCAACCCAAGTTGGAAGACCCGTGGTGCCGGATCGCCCAGCCAGTGGTACTCGATCAGGTCCTCGGTCACGATGTAAGCCGGCAATACCGCCGTGCCCGATCCCGGAGTTCCCGTGTAGCTCAGGCTCCAGTCAGGAATCAGCGGCAGATCGCCCGCCTGCGTCGATAGCATCTTCACCCGGACTCCACCCGTAATGTTGTCGGTATTCAGCACCACGTTGAACTCCGTTTTCATCTCCCGGTCGATCAGGTCCAGCAGCACCGGATTGGCGTAGATCGCCGTGGGTCGCACATGGTAGCCGTTGTTGGCCACCATCTGCGCCACCGCCGATTTGATTCCGTCCACAATCGAAGCCGTTGTGCCGATGGTCGTCGTCAGACCGCCCGCCACGATCTGTGGAATCGCGCCCATGTACTGCGTGGTCACCGGCGAGCTCAGGCTGGTGTCGTTGCCGTTCCACAACGCCACGTCGTGCGTCACCATCACTCCGCTCACCGTGTCCACCAGGTCTTTGGCCTGGAGATAGGCAAACTGCTTCTGCTGGTCGCCCAACTCGATGTCGAACAGGTTGTAGTTGATTTGCGATACGACCGCCTTCAGCGGCACGCTCCGCTCCACCCGCGTCGGGCTGACTACCGTCGGCGAGATGCTGCGTGGATTCACAAAGCCGGCCGTTCCCGGATTCGGAATCGCCGTCTCTTCAAAGAACCGCGACGGGTGTCCTGTCGCCGGAACTTGCTTGATGCGCTGCCCGAAGGGGCTCGAACGCCGGCAGATGTCGAAAATCTCGGTCTGATACAAAGGAACTTCGATAGCGCCCGGCCCGATATAGTCTGCTGCCGCGTGAATGTCTGCAAAGGTTGCGTTCATAGGCTCTTTCCGCCCCCTCCATGGGGCCGTTCTAGCTGCTAGCTTCTAGCTCTTAGCTGCCAGCTTGTTCTGCCGAATTCCGGCATTGGTTGCATTTCTCCCGACGGGACTCGGTCCCGGCTACTTTCCACCAGGATCGTTTTCCCGCCGCAACTTACTCCCGTTTACACAAGAGCTTTTAGCTAAAAGCTAATAGCTAGTAGCTAGAAGCTGCCTTTATGCAATCGCCCCTGCCCGCAGCAGTTGGGTCTTCACCGCGATGCGCTGCTCCAGGCTCAGCCCGGCCAGAGCCGCGTCCAGGGTCCGCACGTCCACCGGACCCTCGCCAATTCCGTGCTTAGCCAGCATCTCGCTGGTCGTCGAGGGCAGCGTCCTGCGCAGCGGGTTCAACACATTCTGCGCAGCCGCTGCCTTCAACTCGGTCAGCTCCAGCTCGGCTGCGGCCAGCTTCTCCGCCAGTTCCGCTTCCCGCCGGCTCTGCTCGACGGTCGCCGAGATCTTCTCCACTTCGCCGCTCAGCGCGCCTTGACGCTCTTCAAGCCAGCCCAGCGTACGCTCCAGCAGGTTCGTCGCGGCTTCCAGCCGATCTGCAATCTCTTGCTCTTTGTTTTCCATGCCATTCCTTTCGTCAGTTGACAGCTCACAGCTGACAGCAGACTGTTACCCGCTGTCAGTTATCAGCTTTGTTGTCGGTTACTCGTTGTCAGCGGGCTGTTCTTAACTGTCCGCTGTTCGCTGTGTGCTGTTAGCTGCTTCTCTAACTCGCCATGCGGAAGCTGGTGGCCCGGTAGGCCGCCTTGTCCCGCAGCAGGATTGCTGCGCCGGTAAAGGTGACGCGGGTCAGCTTCCATATCTCGGCCCGCATATCTTCCACCCGCGCATCGGCCAGCTCATAACTCATGCCCAGCGACTCGGGAACCTGCGCCTCAATCGCTCCCGCCACCTCGGGAAAATCCCGCGCATACAGGTAGCCCTTCACCACCAGCCGCTGCCCGATCAGGTCAGCCTCGGTCAGCAGGCCGATCTTGCGCCGCGCGTCGTGCCCGTCCCACCCCGGACGATAGTCCACCGCCATGCCCAGCAGCGATGGCAGCGCCTTCTCCGCCGCCGCGTGCGTCAGCATCACCCGGTGTCCGCGCGCTCCCGCCGGTGCCTTGTCGCTGGCTGTGTTCACCATCGTCAACACCCCTTCGAACGGCACCCGATTGGGGTGTCCGTCCACATGGGGAATCTTTACCGCCATCGCTTCCAGTCTCATGCGCTCTCCGCTCCTTCACCCGTCAACTGCACCGCCGCGCCATCCTGCCCCAGTGGCCCCAACCCCCGCATCGCCCGCACCTCGTTCACCGTGTACACCCCCGCCTGCAGCAACTGCACCTGCACCGCCAGTTCCGTCGTCTCGTCCCTCGCATTGAGTTCGTTGAAGACAAACTCAAACTCCCGCCAGCCGATGCACTTGCCGAAGAGATCCCGGGTAATGTGCCCGGCCAGCAGCATCGCCAGTGGCGAGATCGCCCCGCGGAAGGCCTCGTCGGCCATCTCCGACGCCGTCGACTGGTTGACATCCGCCTCCAACCCCAGCATCAGCGGCGGCAATCCAAATGCGTTTGCCACCATGCGGATCAGGAACTCCTGCCACTCCAGCCGCATATCCGCGTCCGTGCCCTGCGCAAAGCGCAGCACCTCCGGCTTCTGCTCGGTCGAAATCAATGGCACCCGTCCGGTTCCCTCAATCTCGTCCTGCCACCAGCGAATCAGCCGGTCGTGCTGCGCCGGCGTCGCCTCGTTCAGCCACAGCGCATACTGCGCCACCGAGTTCGCCGCCAGCTTGCCCGCAAAACGGTGCGCGCTCAAAAACTGGTTCACCGTCTCAAAAGCCACTTCCAGCGGCCCCAACCCGAAGGGCGTAAAGCTGCGCGGATTCATGCGCACATACATCAGCTGGTCGTCGCGCAACTCAATCGCGCTCGACTCCAGTTGTCCCGGCATCGCCTGCGCATACCGCGGCGTCTCCGGCTGCCCGTCCCACCGCGGGTTGATGCGGATCGACGCCCCGTCCACCGCCCACAGCATCGCCGGCCGCTCTCCATCGCCGGTCGGCTCCATCTCGATGGCTCCGTACCCGCCCGTCAGCACGTCCTCCATCACCTGTTCCATCAGCGTCCTGAAGCTGTCCGCGGCGTTGGGCTCTTCCAGCGTCCTGCGCAGCGCGCGCAGCTTGCGTTCGGCAAAGGCCAGATCTCCTGGCTTCACTCCGCGCCGCACCCGCACCTGCCAGTCCATCGCCGCAATGCGATCCTTGATCACATTGATAGCCCGCCGCACCACCGGAGTCTCTGCAAACTTACGCAGATTCATCGGTGTCGGCTTGGGCAGGTGCTGCCCCGGAAATTGCACTGGGCTCAGAATCGCCGGCAGCGCCAGCGTCTTGCGCTCCGCCTCCGCGTCTGCCGCGCCAGCCACAATCTCCGCGTTCCGCCCACTCCCCGTCGCCTGCCGCCAGATCTCTCGCAACTGCTCTCCAACCTTCACGCGCACCTTCCTTCTTCGCCGCCCAAAAACAAAAAAGGCACAACCCCAAAAAGGGCCATGCCTCGTCGTTGCCAGAGATCAGAGATCAGAGATCAGAGATCAGTGGTTCGTCGTCAGTTATTCGAAAACAGTCCGAAACTTGCTACTGTTACTCAACAAATTCGATCCTACATCAAATACAGATAATTATCTGCAAATATTCAACAATTTTTTTCTGATCAAAAAATTCATTTCTTGAAGTCAGAAGACGGGTTACTGATCTCTGACCCCTGATCTCTGTCGTTCACACCCGCAGCTCCCGCCGCGCCGTCTCCGCCACCCGCCCCAGGTCCGATGTCGTCAGCACACGGATCTGGTTCTCTTCCATCGTCTCCACGCCAAACCTGTACATCTCCAGCCGCTCCGGCTCCGAGTCGGTCGCTCCCAGACGGGCCGCCGGCTCAATCACAGCCGTCAGTTCCAGGCTGGCCCGCTCCACCCGCTCGACCCCGATTCTTAATCCCGCCGCGGAAAAAGCCAGCACCTTGGCCATCTCCACGCCCGGCTCCAGGCTCACCGCATGAAACATGCGGATCACTCCGTTCGGCCTATAGCCCACATCAATGCGCAGCGGATCCCCAGGCCGGGTATACTCCGAGGCCGCAATCCGCTTTCGCAGCAGCTCCCATACCCCGGCCCGTTCAAATTCCGTTCGCATCTTGGCCTGAATCGCCGCCCTTCCGCTCAGTCTTTGGATCTTTTCGCGCGGCGGCGGCTCCACATACAGCCGCATCAACTCTTCCATCCCCGCCGGAAGGCTCTCCGCCAGGTACGCCTTGGGCTCGGTCATCTGCACATTCAGCGAAAGCGATTCCGAGAGCAGCCTCATCAAATTCCCATCCGGCTCACTCGTAAATCGCCGCCGCAGCTCGCTCTCCATCCCCTCCAGCAGCGCGGTGTCGGCATCCGGGTCCAGGCAGCGCACCCGGCGCCAGTCGCGGGTAAACCTCACCTCCGCTGGCCCGCCACCTCCCTGCTCTCTCAGGATCACCCCGATATGGACGTACTCGTTCCTGACCGCATTCGGCACATACCGAAGCAGTTGAAACTCGCATGCCCGCCGCTGACTTTCGCTACTCATCGATGTAAGCTTTCAGCTCTCAGCCTTCAATCCCCAGCTATTAGCTTTTAGCTGTTAGCTTTTAGCTGTTAGCTGTTCCCTGTTCCCTGTTCCCTGTTCCCTAGTCCCTAGTCCCTAGTCCCTAGTCCCTAATCCCTGTTCCCTAGTCCCTAATCCCTAATTCACCCTCCCCATGTTATCCCCCCATCGCTCCTCTTTCCAGCCATCCCCAACATTCTTTCCCATCCCCACCCATTTCGGAAATGGCCTTCTATCCGACTTCCCGAACCCTTCAATCAGCTCCCGAATCCGGCCTCGACGCGCCAGCAGCTTCTCCACCAGCGCCTCCATTTCGCTCTGGTCGCCGCCATACCACTCCGGCGGAACCTCATTGGCCGCCGCCCACAACGTCTCCGCCGCCATCGTCTCCAGCCGCGTCAGCCACGGCTCAAAAGCATCCCATCCGGCGATCTCCCGGTAGACATCGTTGCGGTAGTACACCCCCCGCAGCGGCAGATCCTCGAACTTCCATTCCCCGGCGTGAAAGCAGTACCCGTAGTCGATGAAGACCGCCCGGTAGCGCCGCTCCCGCTGCTTGCGCGCGAAGACCGCCTGCCTGCCATTCGCATTGCCCGTCCACTTGTCCAGCGCCAGGATGCCGGCAAACTCGCCCCGGTTTCTCACCTCGGCCATCTGTTCCTCGGGCAGGTAATCCACCACCTGTCCCGGCATCAGTCCGCCCACAAATCGTGATCCAAACTGCAAACCCGCCGTGCAGCGCACCCGCGTCCTGCCCAGGTCGATCTCCAGCTCCGGCGTATTCTCCACTAGCCAGCTTGATACCTCCACCAGCTCCGTCTCCGGCGCCGTCAACCCCACCGCCGCCGCAATCCTTGAAGCCAGAAACTCGTTGGCCAGCACCCGCACGTGCTGCGGGTTGTTCTGAAACTTCACCACGTACACCTGGCCGTCCGCGCCCAGCATCAACTGGCCTTGCGCTCCGCCCCGCATCCGCCGGATATGCTGCACCGCCAGAACCGCCAAGCCGTTCCCCCGCCCCTAATAACCTCATTCGAATTCTATGCGTTGACAGTGACCACTGACCACTGTTCACTGTTTCAACTCTTCCCGTGCTCCCAGCCCAATCGCCATGGCCATCACCCGGTCGTCATGCGTTCCCGGCCGCGCACCGCTTCCGCCATCTTTCTGCCGCACAAAGCTCCTGCACTCCGCCAGCAGTTTCCGGCTCTGAAAGCACACCGGCTGCTCCACCAGCGCCGCATCCAGACGTCCCAGTGCCGTCGGCCGGTTCATCGCCGACGTCAGCCAGCCCGCCTGCCCGCCTTGCTTATAAACCCGCCCATACTCACAGACACTTTCAAGCAGCGCCAGAATCCCGCTGCCATGATTGTTTCTCTCCACCACCAGCCACGCCTGGTTGTACTCCACGGCCAGTTTCGTCACCAGACGCGCCAACTCCAGTCCGCCCATGTGAGCGGCAAACTCCGCGCACTGCAACCCTGTCTCCAGCTCCAGCACTTGCGCTGCCGAATAGTCTCCCTCGCTCCCGCCCCCGGCAGGGTCTACCGCCACCAGGTACTGTTTGCCTTTCAGCGGCGGCAGCCAAACTTCCAGTGTCCCATTCCATCGCAATTCAATTGGTTCAGTCACCGTCGCCAGCCGCGCGTCCACCGCTGAAAGTTCAAAGACCGAATCCCCGCTGGCCAAAAAGCAGCTCTCGTCACTTTCCGCGTATTCCTGCCGCGCCAGACCGCGAAAATTCGCCCTGATCTGCCGCCGAAATCCAATCTGCTCCAGATCCAGCCTTTTGTGGGCCATCATATCCCGCTCTTCGTCCGTCAGGCTCGCTTCATCCACCGCAGTCGTCCGATACTTCCGCTCCATCCACCAGGGGAAGAAGTGCCGCACCATCCCCATCTCGCCGGCCTTTTGCCACTCTTCGTAAAAGCAGCCGCCCACCCCGTCAGGCGTCGACTCCAGAATCATCTCCGCCCCCGGCGCCAATGCCGCACGCAATCCGGCCAGCGTCTCCGCCGGATCGCCCGGCCAGCGCGCCAGTTCCGAACAGTGCAGATTCTGCACCGTCAATCCCCGCCCCGCGTTCCGCTCTCCCGCCGACACCACCCGGTACTGCGAGTCCATCTCCGGAAACACAATCTGCCGCACATTAGCCCGCGAAACCTGCAGCGCACCTTCGCGCAGCGTCTCCGGCAGATAGTCCACAAAGCGGTGTACGATCCCGAAGATCTCCTCAGCGGCCTCCTGGGTGTGCGCCACCTCCAGCGTCAGCGTCCCCGGATGAGTAATCGTCTTCAGAAAAAACCGTGCCGCCGCCCAGGTCGTCAAACCCATCTGTCGCGCCTTCAGCACGATATTCCGTTCGCCCCGGCACCGCTCAAAGGCCCGCTGCACTGTGTTCGCCTTGAGCGGCGCGGTGCTCCCATCCCGCATCCTCACCTGTAAAAGCTTCTCGGCCAGCTCCATCGCCACCGTCCGCCCCCGCAGGCTCACTGGCCGAGTATCCAGAATCCGTCCGAACCGCTCCAGCTCCTCCCGGTCCATCTCCTCCGGGCAAAAAACCTTATTCCCCGCAACTGCCGCGCTCCCTCCGGTTGTCTCTTCCACAAATCCCTCATTTCATGCGGGTAAGCAATACGATTGATGCGGCCAAAAACTACCTGCACAATGCAGAATAGGCCCGGCATTCAGCGAATCGCTGCATTAATTGATCTGCCAGCAAACAACGCTCTTGTCACCTGTTACCACAGTCGCCGTCGAGGATTCTGAATTGATGACAAACGAAGTTCCGGCTGTTACCGTGCCGATACTAAGCGTTCCAATCGCCGTCGAAGAGTTCAAGCCGCAGTTGGTGAGTTTGTAGACGCAGGTGGAACTAGGCGCGCAGGCAGCGCTATTTGATACGGTCACTGTGCCGGATGAGAGAGTTGCAATTCCTGCCGGAGCCGCTGTCAAGCCGCCCGTCGCATCAAAAGCAGCAGGTACGCTTGTTCCCGTCCCATCGCTTAGCTGCACCTTTACATCTCCAGCGCCTGTACCGTGATAGCCGGTGAGCGTGGAAGGCAGTGCAAGATTCCCGTTGACCCCAATTCCCCCGCTTACGCATAAAGCCGATCCGCAGTCAGACATTGTGTTAATCAAAACGTGGCTGTTATATAGAGCCACCAGCGCGGGATTCGAGAAGGTTGATCCTCCCGCGGCTGTTGAGGGTGTAATCTCAAAGGCATTGTTGATGTTATACGAGTTTCCGGTGATGAAGTTATAGGTGGAACTCCCGCCACCATAAAGAGCGGTGCGCGCACCGTCTGTCGATTGTGGAATCAGTTGCAGTTGCGGGCGGTTTCCAGTTGCGGTGATGTCTCCTCCTACGCAGAAGGCGGTTCCGCAGTCGGTTACCGTATCAATGAGAACATGGCTGTTATTGAGAGCCACCAGGGCAGGGTTGGAGAAAGTTGACCCGCCGGCAGCGGTTGAGGGTGTAATCTCGAAGCCATTGGCGACGTTGTACTGATTCCCCGCCAAAAAGTTGTATGTAGTGATGCCTCCATTGTAGATAACAACACGCCCGCCGAAGTCGGTAGATGATTTTATATTCAGTGGTGATGGAACGCTTCCAACCGTAACAGCGCCACTGAACGATGCGGAACCATTTGTGTTGATAAGAGCATTTGTCGCACCGGAAAAATCTGTGACTTGGAGTGCCGGTATGGTTGACCCCACAGGTCCAAGCTGCGTCCAAAGACCAGCCGCAAACGGACCGTATACATAGAGTGCTCGACCGGCTCTATTTGACCCTGCGCTAACAATTGCCTGGGCAAAGCTCTCGCTGCTTACCGTATCGTCCGTTCCAGAATTGTTGGTTATGTCAATTTCCTGTCCGAACACCTGACCTTGTGTGCTTTGCACGGGCGTGGAATAGGTTAAGTTGATATTCTGTCCGTAAAGCCCGCGCTCTCCGCCCGTCCTATTACCAAAAATCGAATGTCCAACCCATTCACCCGCTTGCAACGTGTTCGGTATTCCGCCCGTAAGGGTTGCTGTAATCGCCGGACCTAATTGTGTGACAAGCTCAACTGCGTTTCCCGAACCTCCAGCGCCGGTGTAGTTGCTGCACAGCGTTGCGGAAGTATCGCTTGTCACCGAGCAAACAACTGCCCAGGACGTAGAAGAGTCGGCTTGCATCTTGATATCTGAACCAAAGAAGCGGAGTTCTGTTATGAAGGCCGTCCCTACGCCGCTTACCGCTGTCGAACCATGGGTTAGTGTAACGGTTCCGCTCATCCCTTGTACTGTAAAGTCTCCCAGGTTCATATTCAGATATGAAACCGGAAGTCTCGTTCCCCAATTTGTTCCTGATGGGCTCAAAAGGTCTTGTGTCTCTCGATAGTCCCAGACAGACACATTATTTGGCGTGGAATTGTAACTCCCTGCGGATTGCCCAGGCGAGGCAACCACGTTTGCTACAGAGGACGTGCCGGCGGCAGCAATGGCATTATTGATCTGCTGCGATCCGGTTGACCCCGAATAGCCTAGAGCATAGATGAAATTATTTATACCGGGCGCGCCCACCGCTCCGGTAAATGTCGCCCCCGTCAACGCGGCCCCGCCCAGGTTCGACAGCCCGCCGGTAGCTGTGGAGGCTCCCGTTCCGCCCGCCGTTACCGATACCGCCGCGCTCATCCCGGAGAGCGACGTGCCTGTGCCGTTGTAATAGGCTATCTGCCCGCCGTTTCCCGTGTTTACCGTGCCGTTGCCGTTGCCTGCGCCGCAGGACGTCCCCGTATTGGTGATATACCCCGAGTTGTCGATCTGCAGGCAGTTGTGCCCGCTGCTCGCCGCCAGCCCCGGAAATTGAATGGATGTCGTTCCCGTGAAGCTGGCATAGATCGCGCTGCTGCTCCCTCCGTACACCTTGAATTGCGTGCCGGACCCTGGCTCGTAATCGATCCGCACAACCCCTGTGCCGTTCGAAGCATTGATGTAAGTGTCGCCGCTGTTCGAGCTCTGGTAAGCCTTGAAGCTGTCCAATCCTCCCACTGCGGAGGTAAGTGACCAGTCGTTCGTAGTGTGATTTTCCATGTACCACTGGCTCGCGCCAAGATAGTTTTTGTAAATAAACGACTCGTTCTGCGCTGCCGTCAATCCCGCCCACAGCGTCGCGTCGATCTCCGCGTCCGCCTGGTTCTTCACTGTGGCTGTACCCAGCAATGTCGATGCTCCGCCCACCTGCAAGGTGCCGTTGAACTGCGCATTCCCCGCGTTGCTGATCGTTGCCACGGTCGTCTCGCTCGGGCCGCCAGATCCGATTACCACCCCGCCCGTCCCCGCGTTGTTCGATCCGTTCAGCACCACCGCCCCGGTTGCTGCCGCATTGATCACCGTCTGGTTATTGGTGCTCGATTGCCCGTTGTTATACTGCCCAATCGACAACCGGTTCACGTTGTTGAGCAAATCCTGAATCTGATAGAACTGCTCGCCCGCCGTCGCGTCCGTGTAACCCTCCGTCCAGCGGTATCCGTAATCCGTCTGAATCTCGTTCAGCAGTCCGCGCTCGTTGCCCGCCCCGGTCCCCAGCCGGTAATGATTCGTCACCGTGGCGTCCTTCTGGCTCCCGTACCAATCACCATTCAAGCCGTTGAAACTCCGGTGAAATGTATCGAGGAAGCTGTTGCGCGTGCCGTTGTCGGTCAATTGGCCGGTAAACATCGTCCCGCCTGTGATCCAATCGTTGTACGAGCTGCCCGCGTCCGCCACCACTTGGTTGGCCGAGTTCTCGTTCCGCAAACCCATGATTGTGTTGTTCTGCGCGTTCGCTCCCAAATGCAATGCCGTTGAGCATCCCTCTACATCTCCTCCGGTAAACGTGTTGCCGTCGCCCTGTTGTAAATTAATTCCAAATGTCCCGCTGATCGGGCTTCCCCCGCTCGTCGGACAGTCGATGTGCAGCCGCACAAACGTGCTCGCGTTCACCCAGTCCGTTGTCGCCGCATTCGTGATCTGGTGCCCTATCGCGTTCACCGACGTCTGGAATCCAGTGAATTCGTCGTCGTAGAAACTTCCTCCCGTATAATTCCCGGTTCCGTCCAGCGTCATGCCTGTCTGGTTCGAGTTACCAAGAAAATACAAGCTTTCTAGATCCAATTCTTGCGTGCGATAAGCCGCGAACCCTTGCGCGCTTGCTCTCGACGACAATGTGGTATTGACCACCACATTGTCCAAATGAAAACCCAGCGTGTCAGCCGCATACGTTGGGTCGCCCACCTGCACCATCGCGCCCGTGCCCGAGTAATAAAACACCGTACCGCCCTGGCTTCCGCTCGCCGTGCTCGCTCCGCGCAATGCGCACCCGTGCAGTGTCACATTCCTGGTTCCCGCCGTCACCGTCACCTGGTTCGCCGTCGAAATCGTCGCGCATGGAAGCAGAACCGTCGCATTCGCCGTTGAAATTGTCAGGTTCGATCCCATCGTGAGCGTCCCCGTGAAATTCCTCGCATCGCACGTTCCGCCATTCGTCGAACTCAGCCCGCTCAGGCAAGCTCCCAGCTTGGCGCCAAAATCCGCTCCCGCAAACTGGTCCACCTGGTAGACCGCTCCCAGCTTCACGCTCGTTACGTTGCCCGTAACATTCCCTGTGACATTTCCCGTCAGCGGTCCGTTGAATTGCGGTGCCGTCAACGCTCCCGTCATGCTCCCGCCAGTCAGCGGCACCGCCAATGAGGAAGCCGCATCCACGTAATGCTTGTCTGCCGCCTGCAACGGCGTACTCGGATCGCAGCACAGTGTCAGTGGCCCGCTCAGCGCCCCGCCCGATGTCGCCAGCATACTTCCCGGCAGCGCCGCAATCGCCTGGTCCACATACGTCTTGCTCGCCGCCTGCACGGCTTGCGTCGACGGCATCAACTGCGCCTGCACCTGCCCCAGACTCGCCGATGCCGCCGCCGGAATCACCCAGTACTGCGTGTTCACCGATCCGCCGTCCAGGTAGAAAACCGCCGTGTAATACAACCCCGACGGCGTTGCTCCCTGGTTGGCTGCCAGATTTACGCTCACAAATCCATCCGGCGCTATCGACACTGTCGTGCTGCCGGCCGTCACCACCTGGCCATTCGCCGTCGTAAACGATGGCCAGCTCAACACCAGTGTTCCCGTCCCAGGCTGGCCATTTGCCAGATACACCGTTCCCTGAACCGTCGTCGTACTGAACGCCTGCGCGTGTGCCATGCTTCCCAGGCCCATGATCATCAGGCAAAACTCAATCAACAACAGGCCCAGCCAGCCGCTGGCATGCAACCACTCATGATTTGTGAGTTTCATTTGTCTCTCTTCTTTCTTCCTGGCAGCAGAACAAAGAGTCCATCCTCTCCGCCCCGCTCCCGCAAAGTCTATTGAATTCAGGATCAATGAACCGCAGCCGAAATTGGGTGCCCCACCCTCGCCGCGCTTTTGTTTTTGCGGCTAGGGTGGGATTCGCTTACTCGCCAACTTGCCAACTCGCTAACTTGCCAACTCGCCAACTTGCTAACTTGCCAACCATCCCAACCACGCCGCGCTCCGCTCGTCAAAGCGGAGCGCCGTGGAATCAAAAAAAAGTATCAGTTCGTATTTGTCGTCATCACCAGGGCCTGAACATCATCCCTTTGATTCACCTTCGCCAGCTCCGTTTCAGCCTCCGCGTCGGCTGCGTCCGCACCCAACTGCTGCTCCGAACCCAGCGATGCCGCATAACTGCAAAGTTGGCTCATCACCTCTTGGTTTTCGCAATCGATGAGCCCGTCCGCCAGATCAAATAGCAACTTGGCGGCCGTCGCGTTCTTGCACTCGATCAAGCTTTCGAGTAGCGCCTTTACAATCTTTGCGCTTTCCTTTTTCAACGTCTTGTCCGCTTCCGCGATCAACATCGCCTTGCCCGGGTTGACCGCCCTCACCTGCGCCCCTGTTCCACGCGACTTGCCTCCAGCCGCCTGCCATTTCCTTGCCACCGCCATTTCTCCGCCAATCCCGTCCCGCTCCTCCACGGCCCCGCACTCGCCGCAGAAAGGGAAAGGGGTGATGCCCCATGGGAACCACCCCTGCATTCGCCGAATTGGTCTCCTCGGGCGCTGCGATCGCTCAGCGGCTTCTGCCCTTTCACAAACCGCCTTGTTATGCCCTTCGCTGCTCCGCCTCAACCCGGAGAACGTACTGATCGCTTCCAGAGCTTGCCGGGCCATTCTGCCTTCAGCCGCTTCCAACACTTTCTCTGCGGCCCTTCGCCAAGGTCAAAACGTCCACCCATTCTCTGAAGATCCTCTCAGCCTCTCCCCACGCTTGCCAACCCGCGGAAGTGGTCCGATAAAAAAATCAGGAAACCCGCTTCCTCGCTCCCTGCTGCCTCTCTCATCGTTGTTCTTCATTGAATGTTCTTAGCTTAACCAATTGACAGGGAATAACCTGCAACAATTTATATCAAGCCATTCTCCTGTTCTTTCAACCACTTAGCCCTGTTTTTCCAACTCCCATCATTTGACAAGAATTTTAAATAAGAAAAAGAAGAACCATATCCCGACAAATGGAGCCCGTGTGCAGGTGCCCAACCTTCGAAGGGTGCCCAACCTTCACCGGTTCGCCGGGGTCCCCACGGACAGGTCTTCGTCCGTGGGGTGGTTCACGCTCTTCGCGAATCGGCTAAGGTGGGATATCTATATCTACAGTTTTTATCTACAGTTTTATCTACAGTTTTTAATCGTCTTTCACGGTCAGAAATCCCACCATGGCTCATCCTCGTCGCTCCATGCATAGAACTCGCAGCCCCTTAGCCAAATGCTCTACCATAGCCAAGTGACCTCAGCTGCCACCCACTCCCCTACTCTCCTCGTTCACGGTGGCGCATGGGCCATCCCCGCCGACGCCGCTGCCGCCCACCTGGCCGGTGTTCGCAAAGCCCTGGAAACCGGCTACGCTCTTCTCTCCCGCGGCGCATCCGCCCTCGATGCGGTTGAAGCCGCTGTCACCGTCTTAGAAGACGACCCCACCTTCGATGCCGGCCGCGGCAGCTTTCTCACCTCCGACGGCCGCGTACAGCTAGACGCTCTCCTTATGGACGGCGGCCGCATGAAGGCTGGCGGCGTGGCCTGCGTCGAGCGCCTCCGCAATCCCATTCAGGCCGCGCGCCTGGTCCTTGAAGAGAGCCATCATGTCTACTTCGTCGGCGACGGCGCCGAGCAGTTTGCCCAGGCCCACGGCATAACCCTCATCGACAACTCAGAACTCGTCCTGGACCGCGAGCGCGAGCGCCTCATCATTGCCAAGCGCCGCGAGGCCGCCGGTTTTGGCGATGACACCTTCTCCGGCATAGACACCGGGGTCCCCACGGACAGGTCTTCGTCCGTGGGGTGGGACACACCCCTGCTCCCCGTCCTGCATGACGACAAAAGCCCTGAAACAGCAGTCCTCCTCTCGCAAGTGGATCGTTCGTCGTCTGCGGGTGCCCCCGGTCCCTCGCATTTGGGGACCGGGGAATCGATGAACCAAACATCTTCCACTTGCCACGACAGCCACGATACCGTCGGCGCCGTCGCCCTCGACACCCGCGGCAACCTCGCCGCCGGCACCTCCACCGGTGGAACCCTCAACAAAACTCCCGGCCGTGTCGGCGACTCCTCCCTCATTGGTTGCGGCTGTTACGCCGACAATCTCTCCGCCGCCGTCTCCCTCACCGGCTGGGGCGAACCCATCATGAAGCTGGTCCTCGGCAAGTGGGCCACCGACCGCGTCGCCTCAGGCACTACCCCTGAAGTCGCCGCCCGCGAAGCCATCGCCTACCTCTTCAACCGTCTCGGCGGACACGGCGGCATCATCCTCCTCGACCCCGACGGCCGCTTCGGACTCGCACACAATACCCCCGCCATGGCCTGGGGACTCGCCACATCCAAAGGCCTCCAAACCGGCCTCACCGTCTAAACACCCGCCACGCTGAGTTGCGATCTCTCTGGATGCCCCGGCTGGCGCGGCCAAACCCTGGCAATTACCCCCAAACTTTCCGGTTACATGGCTAGGTGACTGCCGTCACCGCGCAGCCCAACTCCTGAACTGAGAATGTCTGGCGCCATCAAGGTGCAGCTACGCCGGTTCTCTTACCTGCTCTTCACGCGTTGATGGTACAGGCCGCTACTGGGAAAGTGCTGACAACGGTGCTGGCAACTCCCCTGAGCCGAAACCTCGATGAATCGCGTTGTGGTGGCGCGGAATCCACCCGAAAAGGAGAATGTTCATGGCTGATACCCTCGATAAAAAAGCCGACCTGGCCGGGCCGGGAATTGGCGATTACAAAGAATTGGAAAAAATCCTGCCGGGCGATTACCGTTCCCTGCTGACTCCGAAGGAGACCCAGCAGGCCATCTTCCAGGTCAAACGCTACATCGAAGACAACCTCTGCAAGGAACTCAATCTCATGATGGTCGAAGTGCCGCTCATCGTCGATGTGGAGAGCGGTGTCAACGACATGCTCGATCGCGACGGCTCGCGCACGCCAATCCAATTCCATATCTCCAACGATCGCGACCTCCATCCCATCGACGCCCAGGTCGTGCAAGCCGCTACCAAATGGAAGCGCCCCGCGCTCAAGGAATTCGGTTGCAAGGTCGGCGAGGGCATCTGCACCGACATGCGCGCCGTGCGCAAGGATTATTTCCTCGATCACGACCATTCCGCCTACGTCGATCAGTGGGACTGGGAGCGCGTCATGACCGCCGATCAGCGCAACCTGAAATTCCTGAAGGAGATTATCGAAAAGATTTGGAAGGTGATCTACGGCGCGGAAAAGTTTGCTCTGTCCCTGTTCCCGCAATTGAAAGACCCGCGCTATCCCGAGCTGCCCGAGAAGCTCAAATTCCTGCACGCCGAGGAGATTCTCGATATGTATCCCACCCTGCCGCGCAAGCAGCGTGAGACCGCGATACTGCAAAAGTATCCCGCCATCTTCATTTACGGCATTGGCTGGCCGCTGAAGGACGGCTATCCTCACGAGATGCGCGCCGCCGATTACGACGACTGGGTCACCGACACCAGCAAGGAGACGGGCAAAGACACGCACGGGCTCAATGGCGATATTCTCGTCTGGAACTCGGTCACAAAGCGACGCCATGAGCTCACCTCGATGGGCATTCGCGTCACGGCCGAAACCCTGAAACAGCAGCTCACCATCTCCAAACAGTTGGACTTCTTGAAGCTGCCCTATCACCAGGGAATCATCACCGGCCAGATTCCCCTCTCCATCGGCGGCGGCATCGGCCAGTCGCGTACCTTGATGCTGCTCCTCCGCAAGGCGCATCTCGGCGAAGTCAGCGTCACCGTCTGGCCGAAAATTCTGAAAGAGATGTGCGCGAAGAAGAATATCTTCGTGCTCGACTAAGACCCCGCACTCCCCGGCCCCGCATGTGTTCGCTTTGCGCGCAGATGCGGGGCCATGCCACACCCGCCGTCTTCCACACCGGCCCACCGTCAAATGCCTTCGTTCCTCTATCCGCTGTGAACAATGAACGTAAAG
>JBEKFS010000064.1:0-18626 GCA_050013195.1 Occallatibacter sp. | reverse complement strand
GAACGACCGCAAGGCGCGGCTGCAGATCGATACCGGCGCCGGCGGATTGCTGGTCTCTCGTTCTATTGCCGAACATGCGGGCCTCAAACCCCTTATGCAAACAGAAATAAGCGGCATCGGCGACGAGGGTTTCAAACGCGGCTATTCCGCTTATGCAAATTCCATTCGCATCGGGAACCTGGAGTTTCAGGATTGTGCGGTTGAAGTGCTCGACAGCCGGGACGTGCTGGAAGATGTCGATGGTTTGATCGGGATGGATGTATTTTCGCAGTTTCTGATCACGCTGGATTACCCGATGCACAAACTACTGCTTGGCCCTCTGCCGCAGAGGCCGGGAGAGGGTGCAACAGTGCCCGGCCTGAATACGAGCGCTGCGGAGAAGGACGATTTCGACGCATCTGAGGAGCCTGCCCGAGAAGAGCAGCAAGATAAACCCGTTGCCCATGGAACGGAGTCAGTTTTGAAGGCGCCTGTTACAGAGTCCAATGCCTCGATTCCAGCGCACAACACCACCGTTCAACAAATTCGCCCTCACGGACCCTATGACCGTTATATCGCTCCGGAGATGAAGGATTACACAGCCGTCTATCGTGTCGCACATAATCTCATACTCCCCACAGCGCTCAATGACGGCAAGCGGAGGCTATTCATTTTGGACACAGGCGCATTTACCACGGTCATTTCACCACAAGCGGCCCATGAAGTTTCCAAGATGCATTCCGAAGCCCGCCTTCAGGTGGAAGGCCTCAGCGGCAAGGTGGAGAAGGCCTATGTCGCCGACGAAGTGACCTTCAAATTTGCACAAATTTCCCGTGAAGCGGAGGGGGTTCTTTCGATAAACACTTCACGGATCTCAAAGTCCGTGGGGATGGAAATCACGGGGTTTCTTGGCGCGGACACGCTTTATTTTTTAACAATCCACATCAACTATCGAGACGGGTTGGTGAAGTTCGATTACGAGCCTAATCGTGGCTATCAGTTCTGATCCATACAGTTGAGACGGGGCGGCGGTATACTGACGCAATGCGAATTCTCTCTGGATATTCCCGTTTGTTTCTATCAGCTCTGGCCGTTGCCGGGCTGGTTTGCATTCTTGCTCAACCGCCCGCTGCCCATGCCTGGGGCAATGCTGGCCACAAGCTGGTGAACAAGCTGGCGGCCAGCTCTCTGCCAGCCGATGTTCCGGCGTTTCTGCGATCACCGGAGGCAATTGCCGAGATTGAGTACCTGGGTCCCGAGCCGGATCGTTGGCGCTCGCCCGCCGAGCCGGAACTGGTGGCCGCGCAGGCTCCCGAGCACTTCATCGACATGGAACTGGCCGACGCGCTGGGCCCCTTGCCGCATCGCCGCTTCGACTTTGAGGCGAAGGTCTTTGCCGCCGGACAGCGGCCGGAGAAGATCGGCCTGCAACCCTGGGAGACCGACGAGGTGTGGGAGCGGCTGAAGTCGTCCATGCGCGAGTACCGCAAGCTATCGGCCGCCAAGCAGGATACCCGGCCTGTGGAGCAGGCGATTCTGTTTTATGCCGGCTGGCTAGGCCACTACGTGGGCGACGGCTCGCAGCCCCTGCACACCACTGTCCAATTCAACGGCTGGACAGGGCCTAACCCCAACGGCTACACCACCGAGCACAAGATTCATTACCAGTTCGAGAGTCCGTTTGTGGAAGCCAACATCCACGAGGCCAATGTGCGCGCGACGATGACGCCGGTCAAGGCTATCGACGGCGATATGTTCGACGCCTATGTAGCCTACCTGCGCAACACCAAGTCGTACACGGAAAAGGTTTACCAACTGGAGAAGGCGGGCGGGTTTGTGGGGGCGGGAACAGCAGAGTCGCGGGAGTTTACCGCCGAGCGCCTGGGAGCCGGGGCCAGCATGTTGCGGGATATGATTTACACCGCATGGCTGGAGAGCGCCAAGCCGGTGAACGATCCTTATGCGCCAAAATAAGGTTGTTTCCCGACCTTGACGCGAGAATACGGATGGACCGAGGTTGAGGTTCGTGGTATCCCAGGTTCTACAAGCGGGAGCCGGAGCCGGAAGCGGCATCATGCCCATATTGAGGTGAGCTCTGCCAGCCTCGCACTCTCCAATGGAATTGCGGTTGAGTGATAACGTCAGTTGCGGGCTGTCGCGGTGCTGACGAGCCGATGCGCTTTGATATCACGCATCGGTGGCTGGCCGAAGAATCGGCTGTACTCCCGATTGAATTGGCTTGCACTTTCATAGCCCACCTCGAAGGCAGCGCTTGCGGCATCCAGGCCGTCGTTGAGCAGACGTTCTCTGGCTACATGTAGCCGAAGCTGCTTCTGATACTGCAAAGGGCTCATCGCGGTCAGAGATCGGAACTGATGGTGCAACGTCGATACGCCCATCCGCGCCATGGCGGCGAGTTCCTCCATGCGCAGCGGCTTGGTGTAGTTCATCCTCAGCCACTCAACCGCCTTTGCAGTCCGGTGGCTCTGCTCGCCCAGCGTGGCGATTGCGCGCAGATGCTTTCCCTGCGGGCTGCAAAGCAATCGGTAGATGATCTCCCGCTGGATCAAGCTGCTGAGAAATGGAATGTCTTGCGGCGTATCAACAAGGTCCACGAGCCGGGTACATGCGTCGAGCAGTGCGACAGAAGTGACTCCGACGGCCATGCCGCGCGTGTCGGCAGATTCCTCGCGCAGATGAAACTCCTGCTGCGAGAGAATCTCCCGGACCAGCGGCATTTCGAGTTTGAGGATCAAGCCGAGAATCGGCTCCTTTACAGTTGCCGCGATCACCTGGCTGACAACCGGCAAATCGACCGAGGTCAGCAGGAAGTTCTTCCCGTCGCACAAGTAAGTCGTCTTGCCAACGTTGATGCGCTTCCGTCCCTGCACGAAGACAACCAGGCTGGGCACGTAAGCAGCCGAGTTACAAGCGGAGGGTTCGGAGTGGCGGTAAAGGCGCAAACCTGGAATCTCAGTGCGCGTGTCCCCTTCCGCAACAGCACGATCGGCAATCTTGCGGGCCAGCTCAGCCCGCATCCTGACCGCGCTTTGATTTGCGCTTGCGTCCTTGTGTTTCAATTCTTTCACCCGCTTTACTCCTTTCATTCCAAGTTAACTCTGATTTCATGATCCTATGCACAAAAATGTATGCATCGGCAGAAATAGGCAATAAATTGGCAGGATCAGGATACCGCTTGGGCGACATTGTTCTGTAGCCTTTGAATTGAGTAGGGCAGTGGGCAATTTCCATTGCCGTGGCCCAAGGAAAAGATTGAGCGACTTAGGCTCGCGATGGTGCATCTTGCTTCTTATTGATCTGCCGAAAAGGCTGAGGTAATCCCCATGTACAACGCAAAAGCATATTCCGTTCCCAGCGCAACATCGCCGTTTGCTTCCGCCACAATCGCGCGGCGCGATCCCACCGAACACGATGTACAGATCGAAATCCTCTTCTGCGGCATATGCCACTCCGATCTCCACCAGGCACGCAACGAGTGGAGCGGTTTCATGCCGACCGTCTATCCCTGCGTTCCCGGCCATGAAATCGTTGGCCGCGTCACGAAGGTCGGCTCCTCCGTTACCAGGTTAAAGCCTGGCAGCCTCGCTGCGGTTGGCTGCCTGGTGGACTCTGACGGCACATGCCCGGAGTGCAAGGCGAAATTCGAGCAGTTCTGCCGGAATGCGACTTTTACCTACAACTCACCTGACAAGCATAGCGGGGGCGTCACTTACGGCGGCTACTCCGACAGCATTGTTGTCAACGAGCGCTTCGTGATCGGCGTGCCGTCTAACCTTGATCTTGCCGGGACTGCGCCTCTTCTCTGCGCCGGAATCACAACTTACTCGCCCATGCGCCACTGGGGTGTGACCAAAGGCAAGAAGGTTGGCGTCGTAGGACTCGGAGGACTCGGCCACATGGGCGTCAAGTTCGCGCACGCTTTCGGAGCCCACACGGTTGTCTTCACCACGTCACCGAACAAGAAGGACGACGCCCTTCGCCTCGGCGCCGATGAAGTCGTTCTCTCCCGCAACGCAAACGAGATGGCCAGACACGCTGGCAGCTTCGACTTCATCCTCGACGCCGTCGCTGCCGAACACGACATTAACGCCTACATCAATCTGCTCCGCCGTGACGGCAACATCACCATGGTGGGCGCGCCGGAAAAACCGCTGCCCGTCTCCGTCTTCAGCCTCATCTTCGCGCGCCGCAGCTTCTCCGGCTCGCTCATCGGCGGCATCGCTGAAACCCAGGAGATGCTTGACTTCTGTGGCAAGCACAAGATCACCGCTGACGTCGAGGTCATTCCTATTCAGAAAATCAATGAAGCTTACGAAAGACTGGTGAAGTCCGATGTGAAGTACCGCTTCTCTATCGACATGGCTTCGCTCAAATCGGAGTAAAAGGAGCAAGAAATGACAGACCAAACCCATCCGACCGGCGCAGAAAAAGCCATCGGCAGTTTTTCTCCCAAGCTTGTGAGCCTGACAGACGATGTCCTTTTTGGGGATGTCTGGGAGAGAAGCGCGCTTTCAAAGCGTGATCGCAGCCTGGCCACCATCACGGCATTGATTGCTCTACGCGCATCGGAGCAGCTACCCTTCCACCTGAAGAGAGGCGTCGAGAATGGTTTGACGCAAGAAGAAATCGTAGAGCTCATTACACACATGGCCTTCTACTCGGGATGGCCGAGCGCCATGTCGGCAATAGGTGTTGCGAAGAAAGTTTTCGAAGAAGTAAAGCCGTAGCCTCGGGATTCGATACGAGGTGGTTCGGTCCCAAAACATCCTGAACAGTAAATCGGAGTGACAATGCAAAAGCGCAAATTGGGAAAGAGCAATCTGGAAGTATCGGCAATCGGCCTGGGCTGCATGGGCATGACCTCAGTTTACGGTCCGGCAGGCGACAAGGGCGAGATGATTTATCTGATCCGTAGCGCCTTTGACCTCGGCGTCACTCATTTTGACACCGCCGAAACTTATGGGCCGTTTGTGAATGAAGAGTTGATAGGCGAGGCGCTCCAGCCGATCCGCGATCAGGTGACGATTGCCACCAAGTTTGGCTTCGACATCGATCTGGAGACAGGCGCGCGCACAGGCGGGACCAATAGCCGGCCCGAGCACATTATGCATGTGGCGGACGCTTGCCTGAAGCGTTTGCGGACCGATCACATCGATCTCTTCTATCAGCACCGCGTCGATCCTGACGTGCCCATCGAGGACGTGGCAGGGGCGGTCAAGGAGTTGATTACCCAGGGCAAGGTCAAACACTTCGGCTTGTCAGAGGCCGGGGTTCAGACGATTCGCCGGGCTCACGCGGTTCAGCCGGTCACTGCCGTGCAGAGCGAGTACTCGCTGTTCTGGCGTGGTCCGGAGGCTGAGCTTCTACCGACTCTTGAAGAGCTTGGTATTGGCTTTGTGCCATTCAGCCCGCTCGGCGCCGGGTTCCTCACGGGCAAGATCGACGAGAACACAAAGTTCGATCCCACTGACTTCCGGAAGCTCGTGCCTCGCTTCTCACCCGAGGCGCGCAAGGCCAATAAAATTCTGGTCGACCTGATCAAGGCCGTCGCGGAGCGCAAAGACGCCACACCGGCACAAGTTGCGCTC
The DNA here is from genome assembly GCA_050013195.1 of Occallatibacter sp. Classification (GTDB taxonomy): domain Bacteria; phylum Acidobacteriota; class Terriglobia; order Terriglobales; family Acidobacteriaceae; genus Telmatobacter. The sequence continues at coordinate 13,038 of JBEKFS010000064.1, read as the reverse complement.
GCCTGGCTGTTGGCGCAAAAGCCGTGGATCGTGCCGATTCCGGGAACCACTAAGCTGCATCGGCTCAAGGAAAATCTCGGCGCGGTGAACGTCGTGCTGACCGGGGACGACCTCAGGCAAATCGATGAAGCTGCCTCCCGGCTGAAACTCGAAGGAGCCCGCCTTCCTGAAGCTATGTTGAAGATGACCGGACTGTGAGTGCTTCTTTGCAGTGGGGGAAGGAAAGGACATTATGAAAATCATCGGAATGGATTCCCTGAGCCGGAAGCATTGGAGATCATGCTTGGCATTCTCCCTGACCGCTGCCTTTCTTCTGATCGTAGCCAACGCACAGGAGACCAACAACAACAAGCCTAAACCGGCGACAACGTACGCGATAACGACAAAGGTTATCAACGTCTGGCCTGGTGTCGCGCCTGGCTCCGAACAGTGGAAGCAAAAGGAGGTCACAATTCACTTTGGCCCGATGGAGAGCATTGTCAATGTAACAACGCCAACTTTGACAGCCTATCTGCCGGATCCGGCTAAGGCGACAGGCACCGCGCTCATTATCGCCCCCGGAGGAGGCTTTATCTTCCTGGGCACGGATACGCATGAGATCGCGGAATGGCTTGCGGCCCGCGGCATTGCGGGATTCGTCTTGAAGTACCGGACGGCTCCGCTCGAAGGCGAAAACGAAGCCCAGTTAAACCAGGCCGGCGGCGCGCGATTCGGGGCTCAGTTGAATAACCACGCCTTGATCGCGGAGGACGGAAAGTACGGCATTGCCGACGGTATTCAGTCCATCAAAGTAGTGCGTGACCACGCCGCCGAATGGGGCATATTTCGGGATCGCGTCGTTTTCATGGGATTCTCCGCCGGCGGGTCGATCACGGAGTTTGCGTCCGTCAATCCGGATGTGAGCGCGCGACCGAACTATGCTGCCCCGATTTACGGCGCGCCCTTTCCAGTGCCTTCGATACCAAAAGATGTGCCGCCCTTCTTCATGGAGATGGCGCAGGATGACACTCTCGCCGGCCCCCAAATCGTCGCCTTCTACGACGCTCTGAAGGCTGCCGGGTACAAACCGGAATTTCACATCTATGAACACGGCGGTCATGGCTGGAGCATGCGCAAGCAAGGCACTACAAGTGATCACTGGCTCGACGAGTTTTACTGGTGGCTCGAAGCTCACGGACTGACGAAACCGAGCAAGTAACCCGAACTGAAACTTGCTGAAATCGTATCCGTGATACCAAATTAGCAGCGCACATCGAACAATAAACCCCGAAGGAGAGGATAAACACATGAGAACAAAACTTTACGTCATCGCTTTCGCGGTGAGCCTTTTGTTCATCTTCCAGTCACATGCACAAACAGTAGACCCAATTTTTCCGAATGGGGATCTGTCCACCGCAAAAAATCACACAGGGAATATCTGGCTTAGTGAGCTCAATGTTGGAGACAGTACCTTCGATCCCAGTATCGCTCAAGCAGTTTATGGCCCCGGTGCAAAGTTAGACTGGCACATTCATCCCGGTGGTCAGGTTCTGCTGATCACCGAGGGTACCGGCTATTATCAGGAACGTGGAAAGCCGATCCATGTGGTCCACAAGGGAGATGTAATCAAATGCGCTCCGGGTGTCGAGCATTGGCACGGCGCAGCACCGGGAAGCAGCTTTGCATATATCGCAGTTACACCGACTCAAAAGGGAAAGACAATTTGGTTGGAGCCTGTCAGTGATAAGGACTATCACAGCGTGAAATGATAAATCTCCGAGCTAACCGAGGCCGTGTTCAACCACTTTCTGCTGCTTTTGGCGGGTTGTCCACATTTCCGCACTCGCTCGACGAGTTTTACTTGTGGCTGGAAGCGCATGGGTTGACCCATCCACTGAAGTAATCTGCATCATCAAAGGAGAAACAATGCAAAAGCGAAAACTGGGAAAGAGCAACCTGGAAGTATCGGCAATCGGGCTGGGCTGCATGGGCATGAGCTTTTCCTACGGCCCACCCAAAGACAAGCAGGAGATGATTGCTCTTCTCCGTGCGGCTGTGGAGCGCGGCCTCACCTTCTTTGACACGGCGGAGGTCTACGGCCCGTTCACGAACGAAGAACTCCTGGGCGAGGCCCTATCTCCCTTCCGTGGGAAGGTGGTGATAGCCACCAAGTTTGGTTTCAATCTCAATCCTGATGGAAGCCCGGGCTGGCAGGGTCTAAACAGCCGGCCGGCACGTATCAGGCAGGTAGCGGAAGACTCGCTCAAGCGCCTGAAGATCGATGCTATTGATCTCTTCTATCAGCATCGAGTTGACCTGGATGTACCCATCGAGGACGTGGCTGGAGCGGTGAAGGATCTGATTCAGGCGGGCAAGGTGAAACATTTTGGGCTCTCCGAAGCAGCCGCGAAGACGATCCGTCGTGCCCACGCCGTGCAGCCTGTGACAGCGGTGCAGAGCGAATACTCGCTGTGGACCAGAGGCCCGGAAGCGGAAGTGCTGCCGACGCTGGAGGAACTCGGGATCGATTTCGTTCCCTATAGCCCGCTCGGCAAGGGATTCCTGACGGGAAAGATGGACGAGAACACCAGGTTCGACAAGACTGACTTCCGCAACACGTTGCCGCGCTTTACGCCGGAAGCCTTGAAGGCGAATCAGGCCCTCGTCGATCTACTGGGCAAAATGGGAAAAGAAAAGAAGGCGACGCCTGCCCAGATCGCGCTTGCCTGGCTGCTGGCCCAGAAGCCGTGGATCGTTCCCATCCCTGGGACGACGAAGCTGCATCGCCTGGAAGAAAACATCGGAGCAGCCGCGCTCGAACTCACGGCCGTCGACCTGCGTGAGATCGAAAGCGCCGCTGCGGAGATCAAGGTGGAGGGCGCACGCTACCCCGAAGCCATCGAGAAGTTAACCGGCCGCTGAGTTGGAGATAGCGAAATGAGCAAACGAGTTTTGATTCTTTCCTCGAGCCCCAGAAAAAAGGGAAACTCGAACACTTTATGCGACCAATTCATGGAAGGCGCAATCGAAGCCAAACATCAGGTTGAAAAAGTGGTGTTGGCGGAAAAGAAAATCAACTATTGCACAGGTTGTTATGCCTGCAAAAAGAATGGGCGATGCGCGCAGAAAGACGATATGGCGCAGATTCTCGACAGCATGGTGGCGGCCGATGTGATCGTCATGGCGACGCCTGTTTACTTCTACGCGATGTGCGCCCAGATGAAGACCGTGATTGACCGGACTGTTGCACGGTACACAGAAATTACCAATAAAGAGTTCTATTTCATCGCGACCGCGGCAGTCACCAGCAAGGCTGCTCTCGAGCGAACCATCGAGGGTTTCCGGGGATTCACTTCCTGTCTGCCCGGAGCGAAAGAAAAAGGCATCGTCTATGGCACAGGTGCGTGGGAGATAGGCGATATTCTGACACGCCCTGCCATGAAGCAAGCCTATGAAATGGGCAAGTCGCTGTAGCGGCAGTCAGCGTAGCTATGGCGCCGCTGAATCTCCGTTGCAGCAGACCACAGTAACAGAACGTCAGTCAGTAAACACGAAATGCATGGGGCATGGAGGGCCGATCTCTGACCCTGTCTCAGTCGCCGGATTCTGCCTGGGTGACGGGCGGGACCAGGCCCAGCAGTTTGGTCAGCAGGGCGGTCATCAGGGCTACGGCGGGGACAGCAATCAGCAGCCAAGCCAGGAGCGCCTGGCCGAAGATGCTGCCCATCTGGGATATCAGCACCAGGGGCGAGGTGTGTAGCAGAGAGCCAAGCTCGACAGCGTGATGTGAGCCGAAGGCAAAGATCCGTCCTCCCAGTCGCACAAATGGCACAATCAGCACCAACTGCAGGGGCGCTGCGGTCCAGTTTGCCGCTTGAATAACGGGAAAGTTGAGCCGCAAAGAGAGCGCGACGACGATGCACAATGTGGTGGTCACGCCCAACACGGGGATGCATCCGATGGCGAATCCGAGGGCCAGCGTGAGAGCCAACCTTTGGGGCGAAACGCCCAACTGCAGCCAGGTGGCCACACGGCGAGTCAGCGATTCCAAGGATTTTCTCACCATCATGGAGAGCTTATCGGTAGAAGAGACGAAATATGATAGTTTCCCAATGAAACTTTAGTAAGAAAACCAAATTGGCATGAAAATATTAGCGTTTTTCAATTCGGGAAGCGCAACAGGCCACGGCGGCTCATCTGGGCGAGAATCTGCTCGACCTTCCAGTCGAGCGCGCCTGTTCCGTCGACGGAGAGATCGGCGTTGGCGGCAGAGGGGCGCACAAAGGCCAGGCTTGAGGGCCGGACGGTGGCCTCATATTGCTTGCGGACGAGCTCGGGAGTGCGGCCACGCTCTGCGATGTCGCGTTGGAGCCGGCGTTGGAAGCAGACTTCGTCAGGTGTGTCCACGTAGATGCGTAAATTGTAGAAGGGCAGCAGTTCGGTGAAATGGAGGGCGAAGATGCCCTCGACGAGCAGATAGGCGCTGGGACGGACGGTCTCCGTAAGGGCAATTCCGTTGGGGCCGAGGATACGGGTATAAGTGGCGAAGTCGTAGAGCGGGCGCTCGATGTCTTCTCCCCCGGCCAGCGCGGCAAGGTGGGCTACCAGCAGGGGGCTCTCGATCAGCGAGGGGTGGTCGAAGTTCTGGCGGGCGCGCTCTTCCAGCGGCAGGTGGGCCAGATCGCGATAATACGTGTCGATATGGAAGTGGACGCCGCCGAGGGTGCGGGCCAACTCGGCAGTGAGGGTGGTTTTTCCCGAGCCGGAGCAGCCGGCAATTCCCAGCACAACAGGAGGAAAGGGGAGACGCGCGCTGCGCCCGGCTTCTTGGTTCACGGCTGTTTAACTCCTGTCTCTGGTGTCGCGATCAGGGCGTGGATTTTGGGCACGAGCCGCTGGAGGAGCCGGGCAAGGCGGTACTCGACCTGGTGGCCAATTTCGGAGACCCCCTGGTGATCGAGGGGCTTTGCGCCCATGCCGGCGGCCAGGTTGGTGACGCAGGATAAACCCAACACTTCAATGCCCATATGGCGGGCGACGATGGTTTCTGGAACCGTGGACATGCCGACCAGAGTAGCGCCCAGCCCGCGGAAGGCGCGAATCTCGGCAGGTGTTTCGTAGCTGGGTCCGCTGACGGCCAGATAGACGCCCTCGGCGAGCTCAAATCCCTCTTCTGTGGCAGATAGCTTTGCCAACGCGCGAATGGGCTTTGAGTAGGCTTCGGTCATGTCGAAGAAACGCAATCCAGCGCCTGGCTTGGCGGCGAAGCGGGGCTCGTTAGGGCCGATGAGCGGGTTCCAGCCCATGAAATTGATGTGGTCGCTGAGCGCCACCAACTGGCCCACGCGGTAGCCCTCCTGAATGCCGCCAGCGGCGTTAGTGAGGACAACCGCCTGAAGGCCGAGCGCGCCCAGCACGCGCATGGGGAAGGTGACCTGCTGCGGAGTGTAGCCTTCGTAATAGTGGACCCGGCCCTGCATGACGACGACAGGAATTGTGTTTAAGAGCCCGGCAACGATACGGCCCGAATGGCCCTCGACGGTGGATTGTGGAAAATGCGGAATTTGCGCGTAGGGAACGGCGACCGGCTCTGTGACCACGTTGGCTACAGCACCCAGCCCGGAGCCGAGGACGATACCGATGCGGGGGCGGAGCGAGCCCAGCTTGCTGCTGAGGAATGCCGCGGCTTCGGAGACTTGGTCGTAGTAGGTCATTTTTTGCGACTGACGGTGCGCTTTAGACATTCTACAGGTGGAAGCATGGAGAGCCTGATGTGAATAATAAGGCTGAATAGAAAGGTAATTTGGGTGCGGGGGGATGGAGATGAAGGAGCTTGTCGCGGTGATTTTCGGGTTGGGGCTGGGTTGCAACGCGCTGCTGTTTGTGCCGCAGGTGGTGGCTCTGTGGCGGAAGAAGAGCGATGCGGGGATTTCGCTGGTGACTTTTGGCGGCTTCAGCGTGCTGCAGGTAGTGGGGATTGTGCATGGGGCATATCAGCGGGATCTGTCGCTGATTTTGGGAATGGCGGCAAGCTTGATGACGTGCGGGTCGGTTACGGCGCTGACGATTTATTACAGATTGAAGAGGTTGAGGGCAGAGAGAGCGGCAGGATGAGGGTTGAGAATCCCAGGTTCGAAAAACCGGAGCCTTAGAGCATTTTTACGGATGGTGTAGAGTGCGGCGTGGACCAGGAGGTCCACGCAACAGCCGGCCGGGCGGCCGGCGCTACAAAATTTCGGCTGGAATGAGTTATGAGGCGGCTGGCCAGACCTCGGGTGATAGCGTGATGACACAGCATCCGAGCGAATAATTGAACCAGGCGTGCTCTGTGGTGGGGGTTGCGAAAAAGCCTTCGAGATGCTGTTGCCGGACCACTTCGGTGACGAACACGCGCGGGCCGTAGAAGAGGGTGAAAAAACTATCCCAGTCAACCGTCAGCAGGAAGGATTCATTCGGAGCAAGCAGAGTTCCGCGAGAGGGGAATGTGTCTTTGCGATTCCTGAGTCTGGATATATTGAGTAGTTGAATGGGATCGGTATGGGGAAACTCGGGGATGAAGATCAACTCATCCTGGCCGGCGGCGGCGAAGGCAGACAGGAAGTCCATTTGCAGCAAGGGATCGAATCGGCCTTGAACGGGCATCCAGACGGATTCAGATTGCAAGAAGCGTTGGAGCGCAATGGCGGCGGGGGAGTCGGAGAGTTCGGGGGCGATGGAGCCGGTTGTAGTCAGCAGCGCCTGGTTCAGCTTGGCGCAGGTGCTGAGGCCGGTTTGCGCGGCAACGCTGGCCCAGGGGCATTTTGCGCCTAGACTTAGAATTTGCTCGTCGCTGGGATATTGCCTGGTCGCTTTCCAGGCGAGATTGTCTGGGACGCTGACAAAGGGGTGAAGGATGATGAAGACGGATTCGTAAAGACCGCCGTACGCGTCTGCGAGCGGTGCATCATAGGGCGGGTAGATGAAACGTTCGAACTCCACCGAGACAGGATAACAAAGCCGGATTGAAGAAGAGGTCTGTAAAAAACTGTAAAGAACTATAGATAGGTGGAGCTATCCCACCTTAACCGATTCGCACAGATCGCGAACCGGCGAAGGTGGGGCACCCGGACTGTTGAATGAAACCGACATTGCTACCCCAGGAAAATTCCGGCGATGGAGGCGGAGATGAGGTTGGCCATGGTGCCGGCGAACATGGCGCGGAAGCCGAGCTTTGCAAGGTCGTTGCGGCGCTCGGGAACCAGCGCGCCAATGCCGCCGATCTGCATGCCGATGGAGCCCAGGTTGGCGAAGCCGCAGAGGGCATAGGTGGCGATGGTGAAGGAGCGCGGGGCGAGGGTGGCCTTTTGCGCACCCAGACTGACATAGGCGAGCAGTTCATTGAGCGCCATGCGTGTGCCGAGCAGGTTGCCAATGGCGGGGCAGTCGTGCCATGGAACGCCGATGAGCCAGGCAATGGGAGCGAAGAAAAATCCGAAGATTTGGCCGAGCGAGCCGGGGACCCAGTGCATGAAAGCGAGTCCGTGCGTCCAGAGCAGCAGGGCGTCGAGCAGGGCGACGAGGGCGAGGAAACTGATGAGCATGATGGCCACGTTCATGGCCAGCTTGCCTCCGTCGATGGTGCCGCGAGCGATGGAGCCGATGAAGTTTTCATCCTTGTGCAACTCGTCCTGGGGGATGATGACCTGGCCTTCGGTTGCGGGCTTTCCGGTTTCGGGGACGAGCATCTTGGAGAGTAGGATGGTTCCGGGCGAGGTCATGATGACGGCGGCGAGCAGATGGCGGGCATCGACGCCATAAGCGATGTAAGCTGCCATGATGCCGCCAGAGACGTGAGCCATGCCGCTGGTCATGATGGTCATCAACTCGCTACGCGTGGCCTTGGAAAGGAAGGGGCGGATGGTGAGCGGCGCCTCGGTTTGTCCCATGAAGACGGAGGCGGCCACGTTCAGACTCTCCGCGCCGGAGATGCGCATGGTCTTCAACATTACCCAGGCAAAGCCGCGGATGATGACCTGCATTACGCCGACGTGATAAAGCAACGCGAAGAAAGCGGAGATGAAGATGATGGTGGGCAGAACCTGGAAAGCGAAGATGGCGCCGGCGTTTGGATGCTGCGGCAACATCAGATTGCCGAACAATCCGGAGTTAGGAAGTCCGAACTCGCCAAAGAGCATTTTGGTGCCGGCGAAAGTACAGGCGAGCATGGAGTTGACCACGCTGCCTGCCCAGGTCATGGCGCGCTGACCGTAGTCAAAGCGCAGCACCAGGAAGGCGAAGGTAAGTTGCAGGCCGAGTCCCCAGGCGACGGTGCGCCAGCGAATGCGCTTGCGATCGGTGGAGAACAAATAGGCCGTTAGAAGGACGGCGAGAATTCCCAGTACTCCGGTGTATCGAACCACGGCGAACACTCCTAAAAACAGCTTCGAGCTGTTAGCTTCCAGGCTCTAATATGTGCACGCAACTCGAAGAAGAGTCCGAATTCCTAGCACTTTCCGAGCGGCGTGAACGTAAGTCTGCATTATATTGTGAATGGGCTCCTGGAGGTTGAGCATGGATAATTCTGCGATTCACTCGTTCATGGTGCGATTTCGCTATGGAGTTGTATCCAGCACATCGAGGGACGGTATTCCACAGTCTGCGCTGGTCGGCATCGCTACGACTCCTGAATTGGAGATCATCTTCGATACCGTCAAGTCCTCCAGAAAGTATTCGAATTTGGTCGAGCGCCCATCGTGTTCTTTTGTCGTGGGATGGGGTGGCGAGCAGACGGTTCAGTTCGAGGGTGTTGCTTTCGAGCCTGGCGGCGCGGAGTTGAAACGCTACCAGGAGGCGTACTTTTCGGTTTGGCCCGATGGGCCGGCACGTATGAGTTGGCCCGGAATCACCTATTTTGTGGTGCGGCCCAAATGGATTCGCTATAGCGACTTCGACCAGTCTCCGCCGCTGATTGAAGAGATCACATTTCTGGTTGAACATTGAGTTGTTTGCGCATGAACTGCGTTCCGCAACGATTAACACAGCGGCAATCCGAGATGAGCTTCGGCCGATTCGCGGGTGAAGATGCGGCTGACGAGGGGGACTGCATCCGGCGGGGATTTAGAGAATTGAATTGCCTGCTTGAGAATTTCCTCCGGCTCGGCGAGCAGCGTTGGGTTTGTGGCGTAGAGGGTGGCGAGAGGCTGGCCTTTCTCCAGGCGGGCGCTGCGGCGGGCATGGAAGTCGATGCCGGCGTGGGGATCGACGGGCTCGCCGGCTTTTTCGCGGCCCGCTCCGGTGCGCTGCACGGCCCAGCCGAGGGCGGTGGTGTCCATGGTGGCGATGAAGCCGCTTTCCCATGACGGGACTACGCGGGTTGCTCCGGGCTTGTGGAAGCTGGGATTGTCAAAGACGGAAATGTCGCCACCCTGGGCCTCGATCATGGCGAGGAAGGCGCGCAGGGCTGAGCCGTCGGTGAGAGCTTTTTCGGCGCGGGAGTAGCCAAGTTCAGGTGTTGCGGATTGGCCGCCGAGATGAATCATCCAGCCGGCCAGCAGCAGCGAAAGCTCGCGCAGGTCTTCACTTTGAGATGGGCGCTGACCGCGTAAGAGCTCGACAGACTCAACCAACTCAATCCAGTTGCCGGCCATGTGGCCCAGCGGCTGACTCATGTCGGTCATCAGAGCTACGGTGCGGGTTCCGGCGGCTTCGGCGGTGGCCACCATCAGGGCGGCGAGGTACTCGGAATCTTCCGTCTTGCGCAGGAATGCGCCGGAGCCGGTTTTTACGTCGAGGACCAGGGCGTCGAGACCGGCGGCAAGTTTCTTGCTGAGAATCGAAGCGCAGATAAGGCCGGGGGATTCAACGGTGCCGGTGCGGTCGCGCAGTGCATAGAGAATGCGATCGGCGGGGACGAGCGACTTGGTCTGGCTGATGATGGAGGCGCCGCACTTCATCAGGACGGCTTCAAATTCCTTGAGCGAGAGGGCGGTGCGGTAGCCGGGGATGGCTTCAAGCTTGTCGAGAGTCCCGCCGGTATGGCCCAGGGCGCGCCCGCTGATCATAGGCACGGCTACGCCGCAGGCAGCGGCCAGGGGCGCGATAAGGAAGCTGGTCTTGTCGCCCACGCCGCCGGTGGAGTGTTTGTCGACGGCTGTTTTGCCGAGGCGGGCGGGGGAGAATTTTTCTCCGGAATCGCGCATGGCGAGAGTCAGCGTGCGCGCCTCGTCAAGCGAAAGGCCGCGAATCCAGGCGGCCATCAGCCAGGCGGCGAGCTGATCGCTGGGGATGGATTCGTTGGCCGCGCCGGAGACGAGGAAGCCGATCTCGCGTGCGTTCAGCGAGCCTCCATCGCGCTTTTTGCGGATCAGATCGATCATGTGGAGGGGAGCGAGCGGCGGAGCGGCAGCGGAAGAAGACATAACGGAATGAGCCTCGAAGTGGTAGGTTTTTCAGATTATCACAAGGGCGGTGCGACTTCCCATCCTAGCCGCAAAAACAAGTACGCGGCGAGGATGAGGACACCCGCCCGCTCATCATAAAGCCGCGATGATCGGGGCACAGCTTCTCAGGGCTTATAGTGATTCTTCGGAGCTGATGAATGGGCCACATGCCGGTTGTGGTTTCTGCCTGCCCAACACTTGAAAAGACGCGGTTGTGAACTATAAATCGACTTGATCAGACGACGCCTATGAATCTGAACTCTGAATGCGATTGTCTACAACATTACTGAATGTGGAAGGCCGGGGAACACTTTAGCGAGTTAGCCACCGCTTCGCAGTGATCGCGGGTTCGCAGGTTGGCGAGTTTATGGCCGGACTAAGCGGGTTTATGGACGGCCTAACTCGATGGGGCGAGTCGGGCTGCTGCAAAGAAGCGATCCTCAAAGATATTTGATTCACTGCCATCGATTTAGGGCCGGTTTGCAATTATCGAGCCGTTTCGTTATGATTCTAATAACTGTCCGGGGGAAATCCCTGGGCCGTCAATAGCACCACGGTTTCTGGACCCGTTCGATTGGGTTGCTGCAGGGCGCGAAGTATGTTGCCTGTGTGGCGAGCATCCGGGTTCTCCGCAAAGCGGGGCTGGCAGAGGCGGTGGGAGACGAGGGACGAATGGCGAAATCCAGTAAAAATATTACGAAGGCGCGCGCGGCTGTGGTCAAGCCGCTGTATGCGCTGCCCGAGGCGGTTGGCCTGCTGAAGCAGGTGAAGTACGCCAAGTTTGACGAGACCGTCGATTTGACGATGCGGTTGGGCGTGGACACGCGCCACGCCGATCAGATGGTCCGCGGGACGGTGGTGTTGCCGCATGGGCTGGGCAAGACCAAGACGGTGGCAGTGATTGCCGCCGGCGACCGCCAGAAGGAAGCCAAGGATGCCGGGGCGGACTTTGTGGGCGGCGAGGAGATGGTGGAAAAGATCCAGAAGGAAAACTGGACCGCCTTCGACGCGCTGATCGCCACGCCGGACATGATGAAGGTTGTGGGCAGGTTGGGCAAGGTGCTGGGACCCAAAGGGCTGATGCCCAATCCCAAGACCGGAACCGTGACCATGGACGTGGCCGCGGCGGTGAAAGAGATCAAGGCCGGCAAGGTGGAGTTCAGAGCCGACAAGACCAGCCTGGTGCATGTGCCGGTGGGCAAGTTGAGCTTTGAGCCGCAGAAGCTGGTGGACAATGCGAGCACGGTGATTGGGGCGATTGTGCGCGCCAAGCCTTCAGCGGCCAAGGGGAAGTACATCAAGAGCGTGACGCTTAGCTCGACGATGGGCCCTGGAGTGCGGCTGGATTCTGCTGTTGCCGACGCGGCGGGAAAGCACTAGACAGAGATCAGGGGTCAGAGATCAGAGATCAGTTGGTTCAATGATCTGATCGGCGATTGCGCCTGACCTGAAGATATTGGAAACAGGATTTGCGACAGAACGCCCGCAGGCGGGCGAGAAAAGAGATTGGGAAGCAGCGGACAAGGATCGGGTACTTACGTGCTGATCTCTGATCTCTGACCCCTGATCTCTGTAGCGGAGCGTAGACAATGGCGATTTCTAGGGCGAAGAAGACGGAGAAGGTACAGGCGCTGGCCAAGGAGCTGGAAGGCTCGACTACGGCGATTATCGGCACTTTTTCAAAGCTGACGGTAGCCAAGGACTTTCAACTGCGCAAAGTGATTCGCGAGGCGGGCGGCAAATATCGCGTGGTGAAGAACAAGCTGGCGGCCGTATCCGGCAAAGGCACCAAGGTGGAAGCTGCGTTGCAGGGGCTGCAAGGCGTGAACTCGGTGGCTTTCACGAAGGGCGACCCGGTGGCGCTGGCCAAGGTTTTTGCAAAATGGGCGAGCGAGAACGCGGAGTTCCAGTTCAAGCTGGGCATTGTGGAAGGCAAGTTGCTGACAGTGGCCGAGATCAAGGCTCTGGCGACGATGCCGGGCAAGGATGAGCTGTTCTCGAAGCTGCTGTTCCTGATCAATTCGCCGGCACAACGGCTGGCGACGGTGATCAACGCAGTGGGCCACGACATGGCGGTGGTTCTGGGCCAGGGCGTGGAGAAGGAAAAGTTTGCGTCGGCGGCTTAAAAGCCGCCAGCTTTTAGCTGGTCCCTTCGGGGAAGAGCTAGAGGCTAAAAGCTAGCAGCTAATGGCTGCTTTTAAGAGTTTTGGTCGCGGAACAGGCTGAAAGGGCGCGGGTCTGGCGCATCGGAAACTTTCTGTTTGGGTCTGCGGTCGGGAACAACAATTTCAAACGATTTTTGAATGGAGAAGAAAATGGCGGATCTGGTGCAGTTGGAAGAGCAAATTGTGTCGTTGAGCCTGTTGGAAGCCTCGGCTCTGGTGAAGAAGCTGGAAGAGCGGCTTGGGGTTTCGGCGGCGGCGGCGGCGCCTGTAGCGGTGGCTGCCGGTGGCGGCGCGGCGGCTCCGGCGGTGGAAGAGCAGACGGAGTTCCAGGTGATTCTAAAGGATTTCGGCGCGAACAAGATCAACACGATCAAGGCAGTGCGCGAGATTACATCTCTCGGTCTGAAGGAAGCCAAGGACCTGGTGGATGGCGCTCCCAAGGCGCTGAAGGAGAACGCGACCAAGGACGAGGCCGA
>JBEKFS010000063.1:0-18351 GCA_050013195.1 Occallatibacter sp. | reverse complement strand
GGGGAATAACGGCGTGAACGAAGTGCTCCTCAACGACATCAACCAGGCGACCGTGATGCAGCCGACTACATGTACGACTGCAAACGAAAGCACTTGCATATCAAATTTCCAGAGCCGTGTTCCCATGCCCAACTTCACCTCGGTTGTTGGAACTTTGCCCTGGGGCTACTCCGATTACAACGGCCTGCAAGTCAAGGTTGAGAAGCGCTTCTCTTCAGGGCTTTATATGCTGAATGCCTTCACCTGGTCCAAATCCCTTGATATCGCTCCTCAGTCGGAGGACGGCAGCGGCGGGTGCGATAACTGCGGCAACTTTATCCCGTCAGTGCAGAACATCTACAACTACCAGGCGGATCACGGCATCTCGGCAACCAACCGTCCGTTTCTTAACGTGACCTCTGTTGTCTGGACGCTGCCCGTCGGCCGGGGCAAATGGCTGGGGGAAAACATGAACCGTGGTTTAGACGAGGTGCTGGGCGGCTGGCAGATGACCGATATCTTCCAGGTTCGCAGCGGTGACCCCATCACCTTTGCCTATAGCCCGGACAATGCCACTCAAGTCTCGCCGCTCATCACCATTAATGGACGCAACTCCTACCGTCCCAACCAGAGTGGCCCGGCCATTGCGACAAACAAATCCGCCGCCGGATACTTCAACATCAACAGCTTCTCAACCCCACAGCCCTATGCGCCCTTTGGCAATTCACCCCGCAACGCTGTTCGCGGCTACGGCTTCTGGCAGCTCGACATGGGTCTGACCAAGGACTTTGCCCTCACCAAAAAGTCTCACATTCAGTTCCGCGCCGAGGCCTTCAACCTCACCAACGAAACCAATTTTGGCGAGCCGAACAGCGTGTACAACGGCGCCGGCAGCACCACCTTCGGCGTGATCACCTCAACCCTTCCCGCGCGCGAGTTGCAATTAGCCGCCAAGATCGTCTTCTAGACGAGTCTTGCGGTTGTCGTAAAATTTGCACAAGACAGAGCGCGGAGGATTCTTCTTCAGGAAGAATCCTCCGCGCGTTCTTTTTCCGGCTCTATGATCCATGTTTGAATTGTTCGCGTAGAGGCATGAGAATATTGCAGTACACATATACGGAGCGCCATCCATGAATCAACGACTTTTCCGGCTCGCTACAACCACTATCTACGCCACGCTTCTGATCTTTTTGTTTTCGATTGCAGCCGCTGCCATCGAAGCCCAGCAGAGTACTGCCCCCGCTCCGGCCTCTGCGCCGGATTTGATTTTGGAAGGCGTGGTTACCGGCTCGCAAAATGAAAGCTACATTCAAGTGCCCTTTGCCGTGCCTGCCGGAACTGAGCGGGTTACGCTGACCTTTGAGTACACCGGCAAGGAGCAGCACACTGCGCTTGACCTGGGCCTGCTTGATCCCGTGGAGCTTCGCTGCTGGAGCGGCGGCAACAAATCCATGCTTACTGTGGGGATTACCGACGCGACCCCGTCGTGCCTTCCGGGGATTATTCCTCCGGGCAAGTGGAATGTTCTGATCGGCGTGCCCAACATTCGCCCCAACGTGCAAGCGCACTACACCGTACATGTGTACTTTTCATCCGGCGGCGCAGTGGCCGCCGAGCCAGCGGTATTGAATACGCCGCTCCGCGCTGGGCCTGCCTGGTATCGTGGCGATCTCCATATGCATACCGCGCAGAGCGATGGCCAATGCCCCAGCCAGACGGGGAAGATGGTACCCTGTCCCGTTTACTTCAGCGCGGATGCAGCGGCCCGCCGCGGGCTTGACTTCATCGCGATTACCGACCACAACGCGAGCTCGCAATACAATCCCATGCGCGAGCTGCAGCCTTACTTCGACAAGCTGCTGCTGATTCCGGGCCGCGAGATCACCACCTTCCAGGGGCACATCAACTTTCTCGGAACAACCGATTTTGTCGATTTTCGCCTGGGCAGCAAAGATGTTCCTGACATGAATACCCTATTGCGCAGTGCCGCAAGCGTCGGCGGGCTGACCTCGATCAACCATCCCGGCGACCCCAGCGGCGAAATTTGCATGGGCTGTGGCTGGACTCCGGCCGCCAAAGTCGATATGCATCTGCTGACCGCTGTCGAGGCCGTCAACGGAGGAAGCGAACAGTACGGCATTCCCAACATTCCCTTTTGGGATCAGCAACTGAACAACGGCTGCCGGCTCACGGGGATCGGCGGAAGCGACAACCACCTGCCCATGCAGCCGCTTGATGGAATTGGCTCCATCGGAAGCCCAACAACTGTCGTCTACGCAACCGAGCTTTCGACGCCCGCGATTCTTACCGGCATCCGCGCCGGACACGCGTTCATTGACCTGGCGGGTACCCACGACCGCCTTCTCGAAGTGACAGCGCGCACGGGAACCCAGATCGTCCATGCGGGAGATCTTCTCTCCGCGGCGGCAGGCCAAACTGTTGACTTTGATTTGCGTGTAACGGCCGCATCAGGCGGAACAGTCCGTTGGGCAGAGGATGGCCAGGAAGTCGCTCTCAAAACCAGCGCGGCTGTTTCATCCTCAGATCAGAGTTTTCCTCTGGCCTGGGTGAGTGATGGCCGCCGCCACTGGTTCCGTGCGGAAGTGGCCGGCGCCGGCGGCAAGATGTGGTTGCTGGGCAATCCCGTCTACGTCAACTGGGAGATATCCAACTCGTGCGGTGACCACTGATCGTGTAGCCTGTGGCCACGCACAGCGTGCCTGACATTATTGCTTGCCGGTTCGGCGCATCCTGGCAGGCGTCTGCCGCATCAACTACATGACAGGTTTTTTGCCGCGCTGTCAGGGACTTCCCCTCATAGCGGCACAACGGTCAACGAAATCTGAATTCGACAATCATCTGCAACCCCCAAGGAGGGACAATGGCAAGCAAAGCAAGCGCGGTTTGGACAGGTTCACTGAAGGAAGGCAAAGGCACAATCTCCACAGCGACGGGCGTGCTGAAGGACGCAAAATACTCATTTGCCACGCGCTTTGAAGGCGCCGCCACGGGCACCACGCCCGAGGAGTTGATTGCAGCGGCCCACGCCGGTTGCTTCTCAATGGCGCTGGGAGCGCAATTGGGCGGAGCGGGGCTGACGCCCACCAAGATCGAAACTCACGCGGCGGTCACGCTGGGCAAAGTCGAGGGAGGCTTCGCCGTCACACGCATCGCGCTCACCACCACGGCCAGCGTCCCCGGCGCTACTCCGGAGGTCTTTGCCAAGGCTGCGGCCGACGCCAAGGCCGGCTGCCCGATTTCGAAGCTCTTCGCCAACAACACAGAAATCCTGCTCGACGCCAAGCTGGTATAAGAACTCTGTGTGCCCCATCCTTGCCGTCCTGAGCGAAGTCGAAGGATCTGCGTTTCGACAGTGTGTGGCAAGGGTGGGAGACCACAGAAGATCCAGTCCTTCCGGCCTGTTCTCACACGCCAAAATTTGACACCACGCTCCGCATTTGCGAGACTCAGAGATGCTGCCGGTTCAGCAGTATGCTGAACTTGTGTCTTGTGCCGAAGTGGCGGAATTGGCAGACGCGCGTGGTTCAGGTCCACGTACTCGCAAGGGTGTGGGGGTTCGAGTCCCTTCTTCGGCACCATGAATTTTTATTGATCTAGAGTCAAAGACTGCCGTTGTTTTTGGCGTCGTAATAAATCAAATCAGCCAATATCTTCTCCAGACTACGCGCCGATTCTAATAGCCTCATGAGGGTTTGGCTTTATTGTTACCGTCGATCAAGATATTCGTGAAGCCAGAAGAGAAACTCGAAAGCACAATATAAAACCATGATGCAAAGCAAGAGTATATCTATACTTTCTGGCGGATGACGGTGCATTTTTGAAGCAATAAGCAGAATAATGAGAAGCACACACACAAGAATTGCGAATAGATACTCGCCGATTATTTGATCTGGCTTTATGTTCTTTGAGGTTGCGGGCGCGTAGGGGCGCATAGAGGTCGTTGCGTCCGGTTCATGCAGATTCTTGCCGCAGGTTGCGCAGAGCCATGCCGCCGGGTTCACCTCACAGCCACATTCCGCGCAGTAGACGGGTGGCGGCGCGGAAGGCTGGATCGGAGCCAACGAGATGGGCATATTGCGGCAAGAATATCAGGTTTTGGAGTGGCTACGCTCTACAATAAGCCGGTATGCCCACAACAGTCCGTTCGCACGCGAAGATCAATCTTGGCCTCTACATTGGCGCGCCGCGTCCCGACGGCTTTCACTCTCTGGCCACCGTCTATCAGACGTTGGAACTCTATGATCTGGTTACGGTTACAGCGCATCGCGCATCCGCAACCACATTGCGGCTGACCACCAATGACAGCCGCGTTCCCACCGATGAGCGCAACACCGCATGGAAGATGGTTGTGCTGGCCCTGGATGCTCTGGGCCTCACCGCCGAGGTCGAAATTCATATCGAAAAGCATCTGCCGGTGCAGGGCGGGCTGGGAGCGGGGTCGGCGAATGCGGTGGCAGCGCTGGTGGGGCTGGAGGCGGAACTGGGGATTGCCCAGAATTTGAGTGCTCCAGGTCCGGGGTCTGAGACCTGGGATTGCTGGGAAGCAAAACGGCTGGAGATTGCCGCCAAAGTCGGCTCCGACGTGCCGCTATTTCTCGTTGGCGGAGCGGTTCTGGGCCGTGATCGCGGCCAGCAAGTCGTCCCCTTGCCGGACTTTGAGCCCGTCTGGTGCGTGGTGGCCACGCCGGAAGTGGGCGTCTCTACCCCGCAGGCCTTTCGCGACTGGGATTCCCTTTGCCTTGCCGAGGGTTTGACCGCAGAGGCCAGCACAGATAAACTAGAAGAGTTGAGCCGCGCCTATGCCAGCGCCTTTGCGGAAGCGATTCCGGAAGGAGGGCAGGGAGCAGGCTCCTCCGGTGTTCCTTTCGATGAGGGGAACCTGGCCGGACCCCGAGAGTCCGCGCTTGTCCGCACCGGGATTATGAGCTGGATTGAGAACGACTTTGAACGTGTCGTCTTTCCCCAGCATCCTTCCCTTGCAGAAATCAAGCGCATTCTTTTGGGCCCGGGCACTCCGGTGGAAGCTCTCCATGCCCCGTCGTTAATGACCTCGCTGTCCGGGTCAGGTTCAGCGCTCTTCGGGTTGTACAGAACCCGCGGAGATGCGGAAGCGGCGCGCGAGCGACTGCGCGAAGCGGAAGTGCGGAACATGTTGACCCGCACCCTGCCGCGCACAAATTACTGGCGCGATATGCTGCTGCCGTAATAAGGTTGATAGTCGTCCGTTCGAGGCGAGAAATCGCCAACGGCTGTCTGTAGTTGGGCGATCGTCTAATGGTAGGACAGTGCCCTTTGGAGGCACTTGTCCAGGTTCGAATCCTGGTCGCCCAGCCAATTTTTTCAACGTGGTCCCGGAAACAGCCAAAGCCAACCAGCTTGGAGGGAATTCGGAGATGAAAGCGGAAATAGTGACGGCCGAAGAGACACAGCAGAAGAACGAGCCAAAAACGCCGGGCGACGGAGCGGGTACGGAGTCTGCCCCCTTAGGATTCGCGCTATCGCCCCCGGATGTTGCAGGCAAAGCAAAGGATGCCAAATTGGCTCCCGAGCGCAAGCGGAGCCGCAACCTGAGCGAGGACAAACGGTTCAAGCTCTTCAGCGGCACGGCCAACCGGCCGCTGGCCGAAGAGATTGCTCGTCACATCGGCGTATCTGTAGGTGAAGCCAAGATGCAGCGCTTTGCCGATGGCGAAGTCTACTTCCAGTTGCTGGAGAATGTGCGCGGCGTGGACGTTTTTGTCGTCCAGCCCACCTGCTACCCGGTGGATCAGCACCTGGTGGAGCTGCTGGTGATGATCGATGCGCTGAAACGTGCTTCTGCAGCCAGGATCACCGTGGTGGTGCCGTATTACGGTTACGCCCGCCAGGATCGCAAAGACCGTCCGCGCGTGGCCATCAGCGCCAAGCTCATCGCCGACCTGCTGACTACCGCCGGAGCCAATCGCGCCCTCTTTGTTGACCTGCACGCAGCGCAGATTCAAGGCTTCTTCAATATTCCCGTCGACCATCTCTTCGCCAGCCCGGTGCTGGTGAGCTACTTCCGTGAGTTGAATCTTCCCAACCTGACGGTGGTTTCGCCCGACGCCGGCGGAGTGGAGCGCGCCCGCTTCTTCGCGCAGAAGATGGGAGTGCCGCTGGCCATTGTGGACAAGCGCCGCACGGACATCAACATCGCCGAAGTGATGAACGTCGTCGGCGACGTGAAGGGCAAGAGCTGCCTCATCCTCGACGACATCATCGACACCGCCGGCACGTTGGTAAAAACTGCCGACGCACTTTACGAAGCCGGCGCAGCCGCCGTCTATGCCGCCGCCAGTCACGCCGTGCTTTCCGGCCCGGCCATCGACCGCATCGCCAATTCGCGCCTGGAACAGGTGGTGGTCACCAACACCATTCCCTTGCGCGAGGCGGCCCAGAAGTTGCCCAAGATCAAAGTGCTCTCTATTGCCGGCCTGCTGGGCGCGGCCATCGAGAGCATTCACATGGAGACCAGCGTGAGTACGCTGTTTAACTAGCCGTTAGCTATTAGCTTTTAGCTATTAGCTGGTTCATCGGGATTACCAGCTCGGATGAATCGCATTGAGAGCCGGAAAGAGCAAACTGGATCGACAGGAATATCAAATCGATTCATAACAGCAACAAGCAGCTAAGAGCTAAAGCTGCTTTCAACAAAGGGAGCGGGCGACTCTGTTCGCATGAGCAGCATACAGCTAAAAGCTAACAGCTAATAGCTAAAAGCTGTTCTATCCGTGCCCGAAACCAGGAAACGAGAGACCGAATGCCTGAAGTAGTAGTAACCAAGCCCCGTGAGGGTAAGTTCAACAAGAATGCCGCGCGCCGCGTGCGCGCCGCGGGCAAAATTCCTGCCGTGCTATATGGTCCGGGACACGATCCGGTGGCCATTGAGGTGGATCCCAAGCAGATTTCCCGGATACTTTTCTCCGAGACCGGCCATAACACAATTTTCGACGTCGAAGTCGCCGGCCAAAAACCGGCCAAGGCCATGGTCGTCGATTTGCAGCGTGAGCCGATCAACGACAATTTGATCCACATCGATCTCAAGCGCATCGCCATGGACAAGCTTCTGCATGTCAAGGTGCGCGTCAAGCTGCTGGGGATTCCGGAGGGAGTCAAGAGCGGCGGAATTCTGGAACAGGTTATTCGCGAAGTGGATATCGAGTGCCTGCCAGCCGACATTCCCAGCCACTTCAGCGTGGATGTCAGCCATCTGGATTTGCACGGCGTGTTGCGCGTCAGCGAACTGCCTCACTCGGATAAGTTCAAGTACCTCAACTCCGAGGATGCTACCGTGGCTCACGTTGCCACCATTCGCGAAGAAGCGCCGACCGCGGCCGAAGTCGAAGCAGCCGAAGCTGCAGCGGCGGCGGCAGCAACAGCAGAGGGCGCTGCACCTGCCGAGCCGGAAGTTGCCAAAAAGGGCGGCAAGCCGGCGGAAGATGCGGCCAAGAAGCCCGACGCGGCATCAGCGGGGAAGAAGCCCGAGGCAAAGAAGTAACCCTTGGCCGAGGAAAGCCAGTTCGTTCACCCCAGCGAGCAGAAATCGCTCGCTGGGAACACAGAATCCGGTGCGCGCAGCCCTTTTTTAATTGTGGGGCTGGGCAATCCGGGACTCGAATATCTGTGGACCCCGCACAACGCGGGGTTCATGGCCATCGACCGCATCGCCCAGCAAGAAGGAGTTGTGGTCCAGAACCGGCGCTGCAAGTCCGCTACCGCAACCTGCCGCATAGCAGGGCGCGTGGTGGTTTTGGCCAAGCCGGAAACGTTTATGAACCTGAGCGGACTGGCTGTTGCCGCGCTGGTTCGGGAGTTTGAGGTTGACCCAGCTCGGGATCTGCTCGTGATTCAAGACGAGCTGGACCTGCCGCTGGGCAGCTTCAAGATCAGGGAGCGCGGTTCGCCTGCAGGGCACAACGGAGCCCGCAGCGTGACCGGCGCACTCGGTACTCAGGAGTGGTTGCGCATTCGCATTGGCGTGGGACGCGATCTTCCACCAGAGGCGATTGCCGATGCAGGCAGCGGGCGGCCCGGCAGGGATTATCTGCTCTCGCCCATGCGCAAGGCGGATTTGACGGTGCTCGACGAGGTGCTTGACCGGGTGGCAATTGCTACGCGGCGCATCCTCAAAGCGGGGCCGGCAGCCGCGATGAACGAGTTCAATCGCCGCGAGAAAAACTCGCCCGGCGAGGAGTGAAAGACAGGGAATAGGGAATAGGGAATAGGGAACAGGGAGTAGGGAATAAGGAGTAGGGAGTTTCTGAATCAGTCGATGTTTTGAAAGGGCACGACTGGTAGGTCATGGCTTTGCAGCTTGCAGAAAAATGCAGATGGTGGAGCAAGAAACGTCAGGGCACGACTTCACAACTTGCAGAAAAATGCATACGGTGGAGCAAGAAGCGTCAGGGCACGACTTTAGTCGTGCCGCAAAGACAGCAAAATCGACGTGGGCTTTAGCCCCTGCGGAATGCTGAATCGCTGATATGGCTTATTCAGAACTTGCTTTGATTTGTAAATCGAAATTGCCGCTATGGTTTTTGCCGGCGGCAGAGACTGAAGTCAAAGGACTTCAGCGGAAAAGGAAACCGGATGTCCCGTGTGTATGAAGTAATGTTCATTGTTCGGCCCGATACGGCCGAAGAAGATGTTGACAAGCTGATCGCCGGCTTCTCCGAAAACGTCACCAAAGGTGGCGGGGTAGTCAAGACGGTGGAGAAGATGGGCAAGCGCAAGCTCGCCTACATGGTGCGCAAATTCAACGACGGCAATTACGTTTTGCTGACCATCGAGGCCAACGGCGCGGTGGTGTTGGAGCTGGAGCGCCGTTTGCGCGTTACCGAGCCGGTGATCAAGTTCATCACCGTGCGCGTTGACGAGGAAGAGAAGCGTC
Source organism: Occallatibacter sp. (assembly GCA_050013195.1). Taxonomy (GTDB): domain Bacteria; phylum Acidobacteriota; class Terriglobia; order Terriglobales; family Acidobacteriaceae; genus Telmatobacter. The sequence goes on along the minus strand of JBEKFS010000063.1, from coordinate 9,443 downwards.
TGGCCAAGGTGAAAGCGCTGCGCGGTGTTCGCCGAAGTGCAACCCCGACACCCCAGGTGGCTGCTGCGCCTGCTGCTGTGGCGGAGCCGGCACCGGAAGCGGCAGAAGCCGCCGAGGCGGTTTAGGTTTAAGCAGTTGTCGGTTGTCAGCGGTCAGGAAATACGTTCCTATCGCTTGCCATTGACTGACCACTGATCACTGTCCACTGTTAACAAGAGAGTAATGAGGAAACAGCATGTCTGAAGAGACTCAAGCAAACGCGCCCGAGACGAGCGCACCTGAAGCTCCCCAAGCCCCGTCCGGTCCAGGTTCCGGTTCAGCTCCGGCCCGTTCGGGTGGACGTCCCGGCGGACGTCCCTCCGGCGGTCCCGGCGGCCGCGGCAAGTTTTTCCGTCGCAAGAAGGTCTGCAAGTTCTGCACCGAGAAGATCGACGCGATCCCTTACCGCGATGTGCGGCTGCTGCAGGGCTTTGTGGCCGAGCGCGGCAAGATCGTGCCTCGGCGGCTCACCGGCGTCTGCACCACGCACCAGCGCCGCCTCACTCGCGCCATCAAGCAGGCCCGGAACATCGCCCTGCTGCCGTTTGCCACGCGGCACTAACCATCGGCTGCCTTCTGCCGGCTCGCGCACTCTCTCCCGGAAACGGGAGCGGAGTTGAGCGAAGCTGATTTGGCAAGAGGCAATATTGTGGATGCCGAATAAAACCGAGTGCGGCCCACGGCGGCTGGTCTTTGTCTGAACGACAAAACCACCCGTGGTGGCAGCTCGCACACTGGAGAATTAACCATGGAAGTCATTCTGAAGGAAGATGTAATGCACCTGGGCAACCGCGGCGATCTGGTCAAAGTGGCCGATGGCTATGCCCGCAATTTTCTGCTGCCACGCAAGCTGGCGATGCAGGCAACTCAGGCCAACAAGGCTGTCATCGAGCAGATGAAAGCTTCTGCCGCTCGCCGCTTTGCCTCAGAGAAAGCGCTGGCTGAAGAGCTTGCCGCCAAGCTTGAGCCCGTCGAGCTCGAGTTCACCCGCAAGTCGAGCGAAGCCGGCCATCTCTTTGGTTCCGTCACTTCGGGCGACATCGCCGCTGCCTTGGAAGTCAAGGGCTTTGAGATTGATCGCCGCAAGATCCACTTGGACGAGCCCCTCAAGAGTGTCGGCGATTTCAATGTGGCCATCCGGCTTTACCGCGAAGTCACCGCGCACGTAAAGGTGAAGGTTTTGGCTGAAGCCACGGAAGAAGAAGTCAAGCCCGCCGAGCCTGCCGCCGAAGCGCCTGCGGCCGAGTAGCTCTTCTCAACCCACCATCACCACGCCTCTCGGTAAGCCGAGGGGCGCGCGTGTTTCACTAGCCGGATCCCAAGTCTTGCTTTGAGATCTTAAGCCTCATGCAGCCTGGGGAAACTTCTCCACCTTGGGCCGTTTGCGTTGCGCCGCGTGCCATAGATCGTACTGCTGCTGCAAGTCAAGCCACATCCCCGGCTCGGTTCCAAAAGCATCGGACAACCTCAGCGCCATCGCTGCCGTGAACGACGCCCGTCCATTCAGCAGCCGCGAAAGCGTTGACCGAGCCACGCGCAGCTTCTTTGCTGCTTCGCTTACCTGTACCGTACCGAGATATTCCCGGAGAATTTCGCCCGGATGGGCCGGGTTGTACATTGTCATCGCCATATTCGGTCGCATCACCCACCAATAGAATTCTATCCCTACACCATCGCCCGCTCCTTCACTGATAAATATTGATTCAGCACCGCAGAAGTGAGCGCCTCAGGGTTCAGGTCGAGGGTAAGAGCGCCCTGCTCATGCAGGCGGGCCAGCAGTAGTTCGCGGCGGCCGGCCATCTCCTGGGCGGCGGATGCGCGGAACATTTGCTCCAAATTTTTCGGCCTTGCCTGGGCGATGGATTCGACCTCCGGCTGGGCCATGGCGACAAACAGGAGTACGTGCCGGCGCAGTAGTTGCAGCGCGCCGTCGATGACCTCGGGACGCATGGCGGTCTCGGCCAAATCCGTCACCCACAAAATTAAAGCTCGGCGAGGTTGCAGGCGGTTCAGTGTGGCCGTGGCTCTCAAGTGGTCGGCCTCGCAGGTTTCGGTATGCACCTGGGCCAGCAACTCGATCACCTGCCGCAAATGCGACGCGCCGCGACCGGGAAGCAGCCGCTGCTGAATGTTCTGCCCATAGGCCAGCAGGCCCACCCGGTCGCCGGAGTAAAGTGCCAGTTGGGCCAGCGCAACAGCCGTGGTGCAGGCGTGGTCAAGCTTGGAACTGCTGGGCGCAGAGCCGGACTCTCTTGACTGCGGTGAAACAGCCACTCGCGCGCGCATCAGCCGGCCGCAGTCGAGCACAATCCACACCGGCTGGCTGCGCTCGGTTTGGTACTGGCGTGTGATAAGGCTGCCGCGCCGCGCCGTTGCTGTCCAGCAGATGTCGCGCAGATCGTCTCCCTCGCGGTAATCGCGCAGGCTCTCGAAGTCGCGGCCCAGGCCCCGCAGTTGCGTGCGGCGCAGTTGCAGTTCGATCTGGCGGCTGCGAGCAAGAAAGATTTGCTGTTCCTCGCCGGTACGCAGGGCCGGGTAAACGCGCACCGTCTGCGTAAGCGGCGCTCTGGCCCATCGCTCTGCCAAGCCCAGCGGCGACCGGTAACGCACATAGAGCCAGCCCGTCTCCCAGTCGCCGCGCTCTTTCGGTTCCACGCGGTAGCGCAGCTTGGCCGGCACGCGGGGAAACGCCGTCAGCCGCAGCGTCTCCGGCTCTTCCACCAGCGCCGGCGGCAGATCGTCCACCAGCCGGCACTCGATAATCATTCGTCCCCGGTTTTCAATCGTCAGCTCAATCTCAGTCTCGCTGTCGAGAGCTGGAGCGTTGGACCAGGATCGGCTGGCTGTTAGTTGGGCCGCGGCGGGCAGGCGCAGGCCATCCAATAACGCGAACAACAGTACCAGGCCATCCCATGCCAGCATCGCGTAGGCCAGTCGCCCATCCCAGAAGCCCGGCACCAGCCAGACAAAGCCCACCAGCAGCAGGCCGATGCTTCGCGCCGTCAGCCCGAAGGCCCAGCGTCGCCGCCGTTCACAGACGGCGCTAACTGGAGCGGGATGGAGTGACGGAGAGATCATTGCCTCGGCACCGGCACGGCAGCAATCACGTCAGCCAAAACGCGGTCTGCGTCAAAGCCTTCCAGTTCCGCCTCGGGCTTGAGCATCACGCGATGCCTCAGCACAGGCTTCACGGCGCGCTTCACATCATCGGGCAACAGGTAGTCGCGGCCGTCAAATGCAGCAGCCGCCTGTGCCACGCGCATCATGCACACGGCGGCGCGGGGACTGGCGCCCAACAGCAGCGTCGGCCACTCGCGTGTGCGCCGCGCCAGCTCCAGAATGTAGTTGGTCAGCTCTGGCTCAATGCGAATGGCGCGCACCTCGGCGCACGCCGCGTCCAGCAGCCCTTTTGGAATGGGCGCAATCTTTGCATCTTCCAGCAGCCCCGCGCCAGAACCGCCGTGATGCCGCTCCAAAATCTGCCGTTCCTCCTGCTCGCTCGGATAGGCCACGCGAATCTTCAGAAGAAATCTATCCAGTTGCGCCTCGGGCAACGGATACGTGCCCTCGAAGTCGATCGGGTTCTGCGTGGCAAAGACGGTGAACCACGCGGGCAGCGGGCGACGCGTGCCATCGCTGGTCACCTGCCGCTCTTCCATGCACTCCAGCAGCGCCGCCTGCGTGCGCGGCGGCATGCGGTTGATCTCGTCCACCAGCAGCAGGTCTGTGAAGACCGGCCCCGCGTGGAAGACGAAGTTGTCCTTATCCTTCACGCCGGCGCGCAGAATCGTGGTGCCCAGAATGTCAGCCGGCATCAGGTCAGGCGTGGCCTGCACGCGCTGAAAGCCCAGGCCCAGCAGCCGTCCCAGCGCTTTCACGATCAGCGTTTTTGCAATCCCCGGCACACCCTCCAACAGTGCGTGGCCCTGGCAGAGAACGGCGATCAGCACCTCCTCAATCACCTCTCCCTGTCCGGAGATCACCCGGCCCAACTCCGCGCGGGAGTGGGCGATGAGCTGGCTGGTCGCGCGTAAGCCATCCGGGGTTTTAGCATCTTGGTTTGCATCTTGCGTCGAATCTAACTTTTTTTTCTGACTCATAAAGCCCTTTCCTGCGGTTTGGATTAAATCTTCTCAGATTGTGCGGCCCGATTGCCTCTTATGCTGCCCGGCCCGGCCGCATCTTTCAGTTTTTCGTAGTGCCCATGCAGCGCCTGAATCAGTTTCAGCGCCTGATGTGGATTGACCGTTTCACCCCACGCAGCCTCTTCGCAGGCGACCAGATCAGCTTCCAGGTTTGTGTCGGCGCGCGGAAAACGCCGGCGAATCACCGCTGCCAGTTCGGCCGCGCCCATTTTGCTCGCCCCGTGCCCGCAGAGCCGCAAGCTGTGCCGCCTGAAGCGTTCCCAGGCAATCGACACAGCCGTCGATGCGGCTCCTGCCTTGCGATAGAGTGAGCCCAGCGCCTCTAAAAATTCAATCGGAGTGGCGCGCGCCGGAGGAGGCAGGTCGCGCACCGGCCCGCTACGCCGGCTGAAGCTGAAGACAACCAACAGCCCCAGCACCGGCAGGCCGATCCACAGCAAAGTCCACGATGGCCCGGAGGCATAACTGAAGGTCGAGCGAATCTCCCCATGCAGCGACTCGTCCCAATAGAAGCGATGCCCCGTGCGCGGCCCCAGCGAAGCCAGCAGCAGGTCAAGATTGTGTGCGCGGCTCAGCGAACCATTTTCCAGCGGCGTCGAACTGGCCCACCACACAATGTGCCCTTTGCCCCAGTCATACTCGACCACCGCCGGATGATTTGCGCAACTGTATTCGACGCGCTGCGCCGGGTTGTCCTCATCCCAGGTGGCTTGCGGAACCATCCACACCTCGCCCGAATTGGCCAACGCGTCTGCCTTCGTATCCAGCCCCTCGGGCTCCAGCTTGCAGGCCGCAAAGTGAAACTCGCTGGGCGTGTCGCTGGCCTCAGCAGGCAAAATATATCCGCCCCAGAACCCGGTGGAGAGTACGCGGCCTCCGTGCTCCACAATCTTGCGCACCGCCTTGATATCCTCCTGATCGCGGGAATATGGCTGCGCAAAAATCACCACCGTTTCCGGCCCGGCCGTAGCAGCCAGCTCGCTCAGCGGCCGCTCCCATCGTTCAATCGGATAATTGGAGCGGAGCAGCGTCTCATAAGCGGCGCGCGCCCCGTGCTGGCCGGCCAGGTAGGTCGAGGGCAGCGGATTGTCGTTGTCGTTTACTTTGGGCAGCAGAAATCCGGTGGCTACGGCCAGCGCAAGTGCAATCCCAACGCACCACAGCAGCAGTTTGCGATCCTTGGCGTCGAGCGAAGAAAGAAATTTCATCGCACACCTCCTGCGGTCGCGCCTGTGTCCGCTGCTCCGCCGCCAGAGATCAATCCGTCCGCCAGCTTTTCGGCCTTTCGATAATCGCTCTCGCCCGCTGTCCGGCCGCCGTACCATGTCCGCTCAAAGCTGCCCGTGAGCGTGGCGAGTCCTGCGCGACGCGGGTCGTCCGCCGTCACCTGCGCCAGGTATTCGCGTGGTGTGCGTGCCCGGTCCGCCGGCCACAGCCGTCTCGATTCAAGCCGGGAAATCGCCGCCCAATAGACAAAATGAATCGCCTCGCGCCACTCACCGGCGGCAGCGGCGCGGCGCGCGTCTGCCAGCCACAGTTGCCAGTCGCGTGCCGACGCAGTTCCAGCGGCTGGACCGTCACTCTCCGGCACCAGCCGCAGGCGCCAGCGTCGCTCCAGTTGCAGCAGCCCCCAGACCAGCCCCACGCACACGGCCAGAATGAATCCCCACACGATTACGCGTCCCACCCAAACCGAGCTTGCGTGAAGTTTCGCAATGCTCGCGAAAAACCGGTTCAGCCATTCGCCCAGCTTTTCCAGCAGTGAATCCCGCAACCTGTTCGGCTCCATGCCACGAAAATCGCGGCCAGCCAGCACCTGCTTCATCATCTCGCGTTCCCGGGTGTGATCGGGAGCTGCGGCGGGCGGGCCTGCCGCTGCGCTGTCAGCCTGGGCGATCTCCTGGGTCAGGCGAACCTGCGCGGCCTGCAACAACTCGCTGGTACTCAGATTGGACGGCGGTGCGGATTCTTCTGCCGCAGCTTTTCCGCCTCCCGCGGCAGGCGTGCTCTTGGCCTTGTCTTCAGAACTGTCTTCCGGTTTATTTTTAGATTTGTTTACGGTCTTGCCTTGCGCCTCCGTCGGGGGCTCATCTTTGATTCGCGCTGTGGCGAGCAGAGCGCGCACCCAACCGTAACGCACCAGCCGCCGATCTGCATTTGGAGTATTGCCAAGCGGTACACGATCATCCTGGCCCGCGAGCGCCGGGTCGCAGCTCTTTGTATCCCGCGCCTTGGCGCAAGCCTCCACCACGGCGTTCAGCTCGACCAGATGTTGTCGGTACTCGGCAAGCGAAACTTCGCGCGCGTTTTTTGTAGACTGGTCGGCGGGCGCATCACCACGAGCCAGCAGAGAGCCGAAAAGTACGGCAAAAGCCGCAGCCAGCGTCACGCCGGCGAATTGTGCACGAGCCGTCAAGCCGGACTCTCTCCGGCCTGCGATGGCACAGGCAAGAAGCCGTCCTTGCGCAACCGCTGGTCGTGGTAGAGAACGGCGAAGGAAGTAGAGAAGGCGGACCAGAGCAGCGACATCCACAGATAGAGGAAGGCGGCGAAGCACAGCGATGCGAGCACGATTCCTAGGATGCCCGCCACGGAGGGCAATTGGACGCCGCAGGCCGCCATTACCAGAGCGCCGATTCCTATGACCACTACCAGAACTATGATGCCCACCATTTCCGCCGCGTAGCCGAGGGCATAGATCACCAGCAAAACCAAAAAGATGCGTCCCTTCGCGCCCTGAGTCAACTTGCCGCTGCGGCTGAGTGCGGCGCGTGCCGTCAGATTCTCGGCCAGCGAGGCGGGAAAGGCCAGCGAGAGGCGCATCGCGATGATGACGCCGTAGACCATTGCGGCAATTAACAAAAGCATTTCCAGAGGAATCATATAGACGAGTGGGGTCAAAGAACCTGACTTCCCCGTGGCAAATAGCTGCATTGGGACGATCATCACCAACTCGATCACCAGCATTGGAAGAAAGGCAATGATGTAAATCAGCAACATCAACCAGAAGTAGCGGCCAATGCGCTTCCAGGCCACTTGATAAGCCTCGCGGAAGGTGATCGTAATGCCCAGATCGGCCTGCATCGCGGCGTGGATGGAGGCAGCCAGATAGAGGGCAAAGATAATCAAACTCAGCGGCATGATGAAAATCATCGACGGCAGAAGAAAGTGAAACATCTGCTCGGGGTCGGGCTGCTTCGGAAGTTGCGAAAAGATGGGGATGAAAACAATCGCGAAGAACACAGCCATCATCAGAACCGTGGCAACCGCGGGTACGGCGGAGACGGCAATAAAGAGCTTGAGTTGCGAGCGCATGAGCCTGTAGATGCGGTCGAGAATCTGGCCGAAGGTCATAGGAAACTGATGAGCTGGTCCAAAAGGTGTTGGATTACCGAGTTCATTCATTGGGATTCTCCGGATTCTGGTGAGGATGGTTTACTGGCCTGCGGAAATTCTACGTCTTGCGGCGGTTGAAAAACGGGCGCAATGTTTATTTCCGGCGTAGGTGGAAGCCAGGGCGCGGTTTGCAGCGTTGGCGTGGGCGCGGCGACCATCCCCGCCTGCTGCATCATCCACTCAATGTCAAATCCCTCTTTGCGGATGCGCTGATCGAAATAGAAGAGCACCAGCGCAATGCCGTAGACCGGCCGGATGAGCGCCTGAACCGCAAAACCCACGCCGTAGGCGATGAAGAGCAACACAAGGCCGGCGGCTTGCGCGTGTTGAGGGTCGCCCGAGCTGAAAATCAGACTGAGGATGATCGTCAGCGGCAGCGTAATCCCCATCGAAAGCAGCCAGCTAAGCGCTGCGCCCAGCAGGAAAAGCACAAAAATTCGGCCCTTAGTTCCTATGCTCAAAAGAGAAGAGCGCTTGATCGCAATCCATGCTCCAATCTGCTCCACCACGCAGGCGGGAAAGGCCAGAGAGAGCCGCAGCAGCATCCATAGGACGTAACCAATCAGAGCGATGACGACCAGAATTACGACCAGGCCAAAGAGCACGCCGCCGGCGATGCTCTCCATGCCGGCCATCCGCGTCAACGCAGCCGCCCCGGCAAATAGGATTACCAATATTGTCCAAACGGCAATGGGAGCGGCGCCGATAATGAGGCCCTCGAGAAAATAAAGCCAGATGTAGCGCCAGCCGCGCCCCCAGACGGTTTTATAAGCATCACGGATGGTGGTCGTCTGACCCAGATGAACGAGAGATACAGCATGGCTCATGGCCGCCATGGCCAGTGCCGTAGCCGCCAGATAGACCGGCAGCGCCACCAGCGCGACAGCGATGCAAAATATCGCCACAAGAATATATCCCGCTGCCTCCGATACCGAGCCAGCGCCGGCCGCGCTCCACCACGCCACAACCAGGCCGACCAGGCAAGCCAGCGCCACGACCACTCCGGTGGGGATAACCGAGATTCCCAAAAACAAAAGAAAGCGCGCGCGGTAAAGCTGCGCCGTGCGGTCCAGAATCTCACCCAGGGTCAAGGGGCGCAGCGGCTCATTCATGCGCGGCTCCAGGGTCGTGCTGTGTGGCAGGCGCGGTCAGCCCGGCGGCCTGCAACATCCACTCGATGTCGTAGCCCTCCCTGCGCACTCGCTGATCGTAATAAAAGAGTGTGATGCCGGCAGCCCAGATCGGGCCTAGAAAGGTGTTGGTAAAAAAGCCAATCACCTGCGAAAGTGCTGAAATTCCCGGTCCCGGCAATTGACCAGGATGCTTGAAGGCCGCCACAAATACGAATACCTGGGTGACCATGACCAATCCGAATTTGATCACGCCGATCAGTAGCACCAGCAGGAAAATGCGTCCCCACGACCCTCTTGCCAGATCAATGCTGCGGCGAATCGCTTTGCGGGCCTTCAGGTTCTCCACCACGCAGGCCGGCATCGCCAGCGAGTAGCGCAGACCCATCATCACGGTGTAAATGCCGACGGGGATAATCAGCAGCATAAAAACCAGCGAGGCGAATCCAAAGATGATCATCGTCTGCGGATTGGACATGGCGGCCTGTTGTGCGGCGGGGTCAGTTCCGAAGCCTTTCACGTAGTAGGCTATGGTTCCGAAGTAGGCGCCGTAGAGCACCATAAGCGGCGAAAAAACTACTAGCCATGTGATCGCCATCAGCCACATGTAGCGGCCCCGGCGAGGCAGGATGCTCTGGTATGCGCCACGGATTGTGGCTGGCTCGCCCAGATGGACCCATGCCACGGCGCGGCTGGTGGCGGCCATGACCATGCCGTAGATGAGGAACGTGAT
>JBEKFS010000062.1:0-18398 GCA_050013195.1 Occallatibacter sp. | reverse complement strand
GCGGAGAGCGTTACTTTGTTCCTGATTTCGCCGATGGGCACCGTAAAGGCGTAGCGGACGCCTCCAGCCCCAGAAACTCCTGAAAAACATCGTTCGACAGAAGCCGGCCCTGCGCGGTCAGACGAACCGTCTTGCCGTCTGAACTCAGTAATCCATTTTCCGCCAGCCGCGCGACGACTTTGAGTGCCGGCTCGACCATCGCCACGCCAAACTCCCGCTGCACGGTGGCTATGTCCACGCCCGCGTTCAGGCGCAGGCCGAGAAACCAGGCCTCTTCGTGCTGCTGAGCGCGGGCGAGCCACGTGGTCTCAACCGGCTCCGAGCCCGCGAGATATGCCTTCAGGTCCTCGGTAGTGATGGAGCGCAGGACGCGATAATCTTCGCCTGCGATCAGCATCGACGAAGCGTCGAGACCCAATCCGAGATAAGGCCGCCTTTGCCAGTAACGAAGATTGTGCCGCGAATTCATTCCCGACCGGCAGAAGTTGGAGATCTCGTATTGCTCCAAACCGTCCTTGTTCAGCTTCTCAATCGCCAGCGTATACATTTGCGCGATGGCGTCGTCGCCGGGCACCAGATCAGCGTGGTAGCGCGCGCCTGCGCTGAGCACCTCGCGGCCCAGGCGCGAATCCTGATCCACCTCCAACATGTAAACGCTGGCGTGAGGAACACCCGCATCCGCCAACGCCGCCATCACCGTCAACGACTCCTCCCATGAGGCGAAGGTCTGGCCGGGAAGTCCGGCGATCAGGTCAATATTCAAGTTGCAGATGCGCGCGGCGCGCAAACGCATTACATCCGCGAGCACCACCGCGCGATTGTGCAACCGGCCGGTGGCCGCCGCTTCGCTGTCGATGAACGACTGTACGCCCAGGCTGACGCGGTTCACGCCAGCCGCAACCAGCGCCTCCAAAGTTCTGTCGGCAAGCTGGCCAGGCGCGCATTCGACGGTAATCTCGGCATCCGGCTCCAGGTCAAACTCCCAGCGCACAGCGGCGAAAAGCCGTGCCAACAGCTCCGGCTCGAGCAAACTGGGCGTTCCGCCGCCCAGGTAGATCGTGTCCACGCGCCGCGGAAGCTCAACGCCCATCCGCCCAGCCCATTCCGCGGCCGCGGCTAGATCCTCGATCAACCGATCCACGTAGCGCTTGTGCTCGCTGGCCGGATAAACCCCCGAGGCAAAGTTGCAGTAGGTGCACTTTGACCGGCAAAACGGAATCGAGATGTAAAGGCCGAGCGCTCCGCCCACGGAAGCATCCATAAAGAGATTGTTTCATGAACTCAAGGACGCCTCTGTTTTCTGATCTTGTTCCTCGCTTGTGCAAGAATTGGAACAGGGAGATTGCCCGTTTGAAAGTCAGGATCGCTGTAGCCATCGCGGTGTTACAAGCTTTTTTGCTTGCTATCCATTGGTTCATCTATCAAACCTGGATCAGCTTCTGTCCGTCTCTGAGCCCCACGGTCTTGCTGACGCTGCGGACGGCGATATTGCTGCTGGCCTTCAGTTTTATCAGCGTTACAATGCTCGGGTTCCGCTTCGCCGGCCGACTAGTCACACTGCTCTACACGATTTCAGCACTCTGGCTGGGGCTGCTTAACTACTTCTTCTGGGCGGCCTGCCTCTGCCGGCTGGCCGGGTCCGCGCTCGATTTGCTGAAGCTGAACGCTGACAAGCCGCTTATTGCCTACACCTTCTTTAGCCTGGCACTTGTGGCCAGCCTCTACGGCCTGGTGAATGCGCGCTTCATTCGCATTCGGCGCATTCCCGTCTTACTCCCAGGCCTGCCTGCTTCATGGCGCGGCCGCTCAGCCCTGGTGATCAGCGACCTGCACCTGGGCCATGTGAACGGCGCCGCTTTCAGTCGGCGCATCGCGACGCTGGCTGCAAGCCTCAACCCGGACGTAATCTTTTTCCCCGGTGACCTCTTCGACGGAGGCAAGGCCGAAGCCGCGGCCCTGGTCGAGCCCTTCCATGCGCTGGCCCCGCCCTTGGGCAGCTACTTCTCCACCGGCAACCATGACGAATTTGGAAACGTCGCCCTCTATGGCGAACTACTCACAGGCGTCGGCATCCGCGTCCTGGCCAATGAAATGGTCACCGTCGATGGCGTGGAGATCGCGGGCGTTTCCCACGGAGACTCGGGTCACCCTGCTGGGCTTCTCACCATTCTTGAGAGCCTCCAACTCGTCCCCGGCAGAGCCAGTATTCTGCTCAACCATGTTCCCAGCGGTTTGGCTCAAGTGGAGCAGGCCGGCATCAACCTGCAAATCTCCGGACACACCCACGGCGGACAGTTCATTCCTTTCTCCTGGATCACGCGCCGAGTCTTTGGCCGATTCACCTACGGTTTGCAACGCTTCGGCGCGCTGCAGGTATACACATCGAGCGGAGCCGGAACCTGGGGCCCTCCCATGCGCGTCGGAACGCAACCGGAGGTCGCATTGCTCACCTTCGTGTAGTTCGGTTTCGTACCATAATAGAAGTGCGTTTCAATTTGATTATCCCAGCTGGCGCCGTCGTGCGATAATCGCTGCAAAGCCAAATTGAGGGTTGCCGATGATGCTGCCTGATCTTCAATATTCGGAGCATTATTTACTGTCAGCCAAAGAACTTTTGAAGAATCAGAACCTGTTATTTTTTGTGCTGCTCGGATTTTACATTTTATCGAAACTCTATCCTAAGTTGTTTGCCAAGCTGCTCGTCAATCCTCTGTTTGCTCCATTTGCAATTGTGGTTCAATGGTTTCGCCGGAGCGAACATAGGCGCAAGGAGGAACGAGCCAGTAATTGGCCAACGCAAACGGCGAAGATCGATGTGGTGACCGTTGCCAAGCGTATTCTGACTGGACATAATAAAAACAACCACCTGCTCGAATCTTCGGCTACTCTCTCCTATTTTTATCACCGGCCAGATTTGCAGATGGGCGAATATGTACGCAAGTTTTCCAGCCGGGAAGTAGCATTGCGCTGGGTGGAGCAGTACAAGGGGCGCTCCGTGGCCGTTCATGTGAATCCGGACGACGCCAGCGAGTCGATTTTGCTGGATGACGATCTGAATGGGCTGGATGTGCTGACGGTGGCCGAGTTGGAGACGCGGATGCCAGCCGCCGCGCCGGTGAAGGAAACCGCCGCCGAGGGCAAAGAGCCGAAGATCATTCCGCGCTGGATTTTGGTGGCCTGCGGATTCGCCGAGCTGATCTGTCTCACCGGGCTCGGCATCAGCGGGGTTCTGCTGGGCATCAGCGTGATGCGGCACGGGATGAAGCTGAGTCCGTGGATGATCTGGAGCGGCACGACGCTGATGGGGATTTTGTTTTTCTTATTTGTTTTTGTGCGTTCTCGTTACAAGGTCGATTGGAAGCGCTGGTGTCCGGGTTGGCTAAGTTGGACGAGCGGCCTGTCTTCGACCTTTGGCGGATTGTTGCCGTTTATCAGCCACATTCATCGATGGCTGCCGCCGATTGTGTATCAGTGGGCGCATGTATTGCAGCCGTATTTTCCCGGTATCTTCGGCTGCTGCGGGTTTCTGCTGCTGACATCGTTCTATACGGCGGTGATCCGGTCGCAGGAGCAGCCATGGTTGGAGGTTGCCGAGGAGTTAGCCGGTGAGCGGAGTTAGCGTTGTTAGCGGAGTTAAACGGAGAACGATGAACGAGACATCGATTTCTGCGCTATACCACCCTAGCCGCAAAAACAAATGCGTGGCGAGGGTGGGGCACCGAGTAAACTCCTGACTCTGCATCACAGAATCAGGCCGCGCCGAGCTGTAGCATGGAGTTCTGCGCGTGTCGGGATCAAAATATCGGCATTCAATTCGGATTCGAGGAGATCATCGTCATGAACGAGGCAAGCAAGGTAAACAAAGCACACCAGGATGTGGTCCGGACTCGTCTTCACGGGTTTGAGCTGCTGCATAATTCCCGGCTCAACAAGGGCACTGCCTTTACCGAAGAGGAGCGCACAGCCTTCGCTCTGCATGGCTTGCTGCCACCGCACATCGGAAGCCTCGAAGACCAGCGGGAGCGCCGCATGAGAGTGCTTGCCAGCCGCAACACCGCCTTTGGCAAGTACAGCAACATGCGCGATCTGCAGGATAATTGCGAGACGCTTTTTTATTCCCTGATTCTGCACCACACGGAAGAGTTGCTGCCAATCGTTTATACGCCCGCGGTGGGCGAAGGCTGCCAGCGCTTCAGCGAGATCTGGCGCAGGCCCCGCGGCCTCTTCCTCAGCTATACGCACAAGGACCGCATCGAGGAGATTCTCTCCGACTCGCGCTATGACGAGGTGCGCTGCATCGTGGTCTCTGACGGAGAGCGCATTCTCGGCCTGGGCGATCAGGGCGCCGGCGGCATGGGGATTCCCATCGGCAAGATGGCGCTCTACACCGCGCTGGGCGGCATTCCGCCCGAGCACTGCCTGCCGATCCTGCTCGACGTAGGCACGGAAAACGAAGCGATTCTACGAGAGCCTTTTTACATCGGCTGGCAACACCACCGCATCCGCGGTCCCGAGTACGACGAGTTCATCGAGGAGTTTGTGACCGCCGTGGAGCGACGCTGGCCGCACATTCTCTTGCAGTGGGAAGACTTTGCCGGGGTCAACGCCGCCATCCTGCTGAAGCGCTACCGCGACCGGCTCTGCACCTTCAACGACGACATTCAGGGAACCGCCGCCGTCGTCACAAGCGCGCTGCTGGCTGCCGTCCGCGCCACCGGCCATCCGCTCAAGGAGCAGACCATCGCCATGTTCGGCTCCGGCTCGGCGGGGCTGGGCATATGCGATCTGCTGATTGCCGAGATGAAAGAAGAAGGGCTGAGCGAGGAGCAGGCTCGACGGCGCATCTATGCCTTCAATCGCTATGGCCTATTGGTCGAGGGATGCGAGGGCATCCGCCCCGGCCAGGAACCGCTGGTACACAAGAGAGCCGACGTCGCGGGCTGGAAGCTGGCTGGGACGGGCGCCATCTCGCTGCTCGACGTAGTGCGTAATGCCAAAGTAACGATTCTGGTGGGCGTCTCGGCACAGACCGGTGCGTTTACTGAAGAGATGGTGCGCGAGATGGCCAGCCACACCGACCGCCCCATCATCTTCCCGCTCTCCAACCCCACATCCAAATCCGAGGCCACGCCGGCCGACCTGCTGCGCTGGACCGCGGGGCGCGTTCTGGTGGGGACGGGTAGTCCGTTTGAACCTGTAGAGGTGAACGGCAAGCTGGTGCGCATCTCGCAGGTCAACAACTCATTCATCTTTCCCGGCCTGGCGCTGGGCATTCTGGTTTCGCGGTCTACTAGAGTTTCTGACGCCATGATCATGGCCTCCGCTAAGGCGTTAGCCGGTATGTCACCGTCGATCGCGGACCCGAGCGCACCCTTGCTGCCGCCCATCGCCGATTGCCGCAAGGTGAGCCTGGTGGTGGCTGAAGCAGTGGCCAAGCAAGCCATGGCCGACGGAACCGCCGAAAAGGTGGACGATAAAACCCTGCGCGAAAACCTTCGCGACTACGTTTGGGAACCGGTCTACCATCCGTACCAGCGGATTCCGTAATAGCATTGCTTTATCTGATGCGAGTGACCGAGTTGTTCGATTCACAGGAGGATTTGTAAGCCGCAACCACCACCCACGCAACGTGCTTCGGGTCATGCGCATAAAAAGACAGCCAGTAAGGACGACTGACTACAACCATGAACGGGCTGGACTTAGCTGTCTCACGCCATTCATAAACAATTCGCCCTGACGCTTTGCTCGTCTCTTTAAGGCTTAGGGGGCCTTGGACCTTCAGCTTCGCCAGCCCCATGAGTGCTTGGGATGCAACGCGCTGCGGATCATCGAAAGCCCACGCACGTACGCCTTGATCGGCCTCATGCTGCGCCTGTAGAAGATTACTTGACATCTCGATAGGAGTTAGAAAACTATATCCGCAACCTGCCTTACTGATATCTGGTTGATCGTACGACGCGCCGTAGTCAAGATCGTCGCGGTCCTGCGGGTCAACTGACTTGATCTCCTGGATGACGAGTATGGAACAGCAACCCATGTGCCCGAAACCGGCCCATGCCGTCTTTCCGTTGGGGTAGGTTTGTTTTCTCCCCGCAAAAAAACGCCCCACAATCGTCGCGTGGACGATCACCCCGTGAGTTCCTGAGCGAAACGGAGGCTGAATCAGCTTGTCGAACTCTCTGAATTGGTCATTTTCGACAAGTGGAATCTCAATATCCTCGACTTTCAGTTCGTGGGGACGGCTCTTTCCGGCAGTTGGACCGCAGCAGTACATGGTGTCTGATTTGGATTTGCCGCCATACTCCAGCCAAACCCAGGGCCACGCATGGCAGGTGGGATCTAAGAGCGAGAAGTCTTCAAAGTCATGTGATACAAAGGCTTCTACCTCCACCAGCATGTGGTTATAGGCGGGCGGGTCGCTTATGAGTTGGCAGACCGTAATCTTCATTGGCTCCTGGCTCCGGCCGGTTGCGGCAAGGCAAGCGCCAAAGGCCAACACGATAATGATGATCCAAAACCGTCTCATTCGATCTCTCCGAAGATTGCAATTCAATTTGCAAGCAGAATTTGCAGTCTCAAAACATGATTCATAATTCTAGTTCCTATTCCCCGCCGGGTGCTTCATCCTTGAGTCGTTCTTTGATTCAAAGGTGGGAGACCCACGAACCCAATGCGAGCGGAAAGCGAGCCGTTGGCCGCACCGCAGGTGCTTGCAGATAATTACCCCACTTCGTTGCACAATGATTTCAGAAGTCTCCCTTCAAACATCGTCCTGGTACCTCCTCTTCGCGTCACCTTACAGTCGAAGGCGGCCAACAGAGGCCGAAACGACTCGTAACTCCTTATCCAGGAATATTTTGCAGGGAACTTCATTGTTTTCTATATTTTGCAGCGCAACCCTCCTTGTAACCTCAAGAAAACAAGGATTTTGCGTCCAAAGTATGGGTGGGGGTACCCCCATGTATCAGCCGGGTGTACCACCTATCGAGCCGCCACCGGGGATGGAATGACAGTGAATCACCGTCGCAGTTTAAACTGGAATTCCATGATTCCCACGCTGGCCTGGACTCCGGAAGGCGTCCGTTTTATCGATCAGACACGGCTCCCCCTCGAGGAGAGCTATGTAGTCGCCTCAACATACGAGCAGGTGGCCGACGCGATTGTCACTATGGTGGTGCGCGGCGCGCCGGTCATCGGCGTCTCGGCTGCTTACGGTGTTGCACTGGGCGCTCTGCGGACGAAGGCCACAACGGCAGCCGAGTTTGCGCCGGAGTTTGACCGCATCTGCGCGCGGCTGGCCGCAACGCGGCCCACGGCGGTGAATCTCTTCTGGGCCATCGACCGCATGAAGCGGCTGTTTGCGTTACTGGCCAAGCCGGGCGTTCCTATGGCCGAGATCCAGCAAAAGCTGCTGGCTGAGGCGCATGCGATGTACGAGGAAGACATTGCCGCCTGCAAGGCGATGGGAGCCTTCGGCGCGGCGCTGATGCCGGTGAAAGGCGGCGTCCTCACGCACTGCAACGCCGGAGCTCTGGCGACTTGCGGTTATGGAACCGCATTGGGCGTAATTCGCTCGGCGGTGGAACAGGGCAAGCAGATTCACGTGTACGCCGACGAGACGCGGCCGTTTCTGCAAGGCGCGCGGCTCACGGCCTGGGAGCTGATGGCCGACCACATTCCGACAACCGTGATCTGCGACAACATGGCCGCCAGCCTCATGCGAGCCGGAGACATTCAGGCCGTGGTGGTTGGCGCGGATCGCATTGCGGCCAATGGCGACGCAGCCAACAAAATTGGCACCTACAACTTGGCAATTCTCGCCAAAGAGCACGGCATTCCGTTTTTTGTTGCTGCGCCCTGGTCCTCCGTTGATATGGCCACGGCGACCGGCGATTCTATTCCCATTGAGGAGCGGCCCGCCGTCGAGGTCACCCACCACGGCGGCAAGCAGCTCACTCCCAACGGCGTGGGAATCCGAAACCCGGCTTTCGATGTGACTCCGGCCAAATACATCGCCGCCATCATCACCGAACGCGGAGTGCTGCGCGCGCCGCTTGACGAGTCGCTGAAAGCGATGGAATTGGGAGTGAAGTAGAACGGGACCTGGGGCGCCCAATTAGCGGAGATTCTGCGACTCTACGCATCCCAATTGATCCCCCATAGAACAGGCCCTGTCGAGATACTGTTTTTGTTTCGCAGTATCCTGCTTGACTCCAACGCCGTCCCTGTAACAACCGGCGAGATTAACGCAGCCTGTGGCATCGCCGTCATCGCATGCTTTGGTGTAGTAGGCTGTTGCTTTCACACTATTCTTTGTCACGCCGAAACCATCGATATAGAGAATGCCAAGATGGTTACATGCATTCCCGTTTCCGCCTGTGCAGGCTTGCTCAAATAAGGGGCGTGCCTTTGTATAGGTACCTTTACCGAAAAGCACCTCAGCCTTTTGCTCGATTTCGGCATAAGGAGGCGGCGACTGGGCGGCGGGAGTGGTTTGAGATGCCGGACCTGATGGTTGCGATGATTTGTTTAAGTAGTAAGGGCCCCAAATTATAAGGGAGACCAACCCTATACCTACCAACGGTATGATCCAGAGTCGTTCAGGGGATCTTTTCTCGGTCTCTGGATTCGCTGGTTCTTGCGAGAGCGATTCCCTTTCCGCAGGCGTTACCGGACTTGGGAGTTCTACGGTATGCTTCCGGACCGCTCCAGCCGCCGCACTCTCCCTCACTGTTTCCTGTCGCACCTCAGAAGCGGTGGGATGGAGAGCGTCAAGCTGGCCGACTAGCTCGCCCGCGTCCCTGGGCCGTTGTTCGCGGTCTTTGGCTAAGAGGCGCAAAACGAGGGAGTCGATGCCGGGCCATTCATGCAGTTCCGGGCGAAGTTGGCTGGGCAGTTGTGGCTGCTCATGGAGGTGCTTGTACAACCAGCCTTCGGTGTTGTGGGCGTGAAAGCAGGTCTGGCCAGTGAGCATCTCATAGAGGACGCCGCCCAGGGCGTAGAGGTCAGTGCGGCCGTCCAGTTCTTCTGCGGCCATGCCCTTCCATTGTTCCGGCGCGGCATAGGGCGGAGTAAGCAGCAGGCCGTGGGTACCGCTAGAGACCGTGGCGCTCTCCTTCATGGCCGCGATGCCGAAATCCAGCAGTTTGGGTGTCTCGGGCTTGCCCTCGCCGCCAGCCAGAAGAATGTTTTCCGGCTTCACGTCGCGGTGGATGATGCCTTTGGCGTGGGCTGCGCCGAGTCCGAGAGCGATGCCGCGGGTGATGTGGAGAGCACGTTCGATGGGAAAGGCTCCACTCTCGAGTTCGTGGCGAAGATCAGGACCTTCGACGTATTCCATGGCGATGTAAGGGGAGCCGTCCTCGGCCTGGTCCAGATCGACAACTTGAACCACATTCGGGTGTTGTAGTTCGATGGCAGCCTGAGCCTCGCGTCGAAAACGGCGCAGGAAGGCAGTATCTTGGCTGAATTCACTGGAGATGAACTTGAGTGCACGGTGACGGTTGAGCAGAATGTGCTCGGCGAGATAGACTGTGCCCATGCCGCCACGTCCGAGCTGGCGCATGATGCGATACTTGCCGCGAATGACAGTTCCTGGCTCCAGTTCGCGCAAATCTATGAGCAAAGCTCCATCGATGGGGCAGCTGGCGTGGTTGCTCGGCCAGGACTTTTCGCAAATCGGACAGGTCTTCATCGGCCAGCCTCACCTTTTTCTGTGTCACATCCCATATCTTAAAAACGAGAGCTGGTAAACTCATGAAACGAATTCAGCCTCAGTGTGTAAAGGCCACGTTCACTGTAGTTTCCACCTCCACAGGCTTGCCGTTGAGCTGGTAGGGCTGGTAGCGCCAGGTCTTGACAGCGTCGACTGCGGCTTCCTGTAGCATGGCCGGCCCGCTGACGACATGAACTTCGTCAACCGATCCGGTTTTGGAAATGATGATCTTAAGCTCCACCATGCCGGAAACACCAGCGGACTTTGCAATGGGCGGATAGATGGGCGGCGTCGCCTGAACCAGCATGTTCTGTGCCACGCCAGAGGAGATGGTCATCCTCTTGGCGGGACCAGGATTGGATGCGTTGACATTTGCCGCCCTGTTATCGCTTCCGCTCGTGGAGCCGCGCACGCAGAGCGCGCCCATGTCGCACTCGCAGCTGTCCAGAGAACAGGAGACCCGCTCCCCATTAACGAAAGAAAAGGCCCATACATTGGAAGGACCATCCTGGGAGCTGCTCCATTCGCACCAAGTTAGTCGCAGGTTGCCTTTCACATGCATTTTCTCACCCTGGTACGTTCCCGGAACGTTGGCCTTGATGTCATAGATGCCTTGAAGCTCGGTAATGGTGGGCAAGCGCCAATCCGAGTAACCTGCCAAGTGCAAGTTCCGGCAGTCCTTCACTACCTGATTCCATGTAATACCGTTGGGGTTGTCCTTCTTTGTCCACATCAGGCTGGTGGCAGGATCGGTCCAAGTCAGCGCGTCGGGCTGCGCGCCACCACCAGACAAGGAATTCACTGCGGAAGTGGGGCCTTTGTTCGCGGCGCCGCGCACACAGAGCGCGCGTCCGGAGAAACTGTAGTTGCGTCCGCCGGAGTACGCCTTCCCATTGTTGAAATGGAAGTTCATCGCCTCACCTGAAGCATTTCCCCGCGAACTGCTCCAATTCCACCCGGACAATTGCAGGTTGCCCTTTACATGGTAGCCACCTGCGTTGGCGCTTGCGTCGTAGATTCCTTGCAACTCTTCGATGGTTGGCAGACGCCAGTCGGAGTGACCGACCTCTTGCAGATTCCGGCAGTAATCCGTCGCCTGCTGCCAATTCACATTGCTGCGATTGTCAACCTTTGCCCACATGAGGCCGGTTGCCGGATCGGTCCAAACAAAGGCACCCTCGGGGAGGGACGACTCTGGTGACTTCGTGGTTGAGGACCGGGTAGCGAACCATATTCCGGCGATGGCGAGGATCAGCAATGCCACGGCTGCCAGCCACTTGATTGGGAATGTCCGTGATATGACTGGGGCAGGTGACGGCTCGGGCTCCAACGGGACGGGGACAGATGACGGCTCTGGCTCTAACGAGCTGGGAATAGTCGGCGGAATGTGCGGAGGCGGCGGTTCGACAATGGTTGCACTGCGGAGCGCGGGAGCGGGTTGAGTGACAGTTACGGTGCGGGCTTCGGAGGGAGTTATTAGAAGCTCTTCCAGCAGATCGGCCGCCGAGGAAAAACGCTGGTCGCGGTCCTTGGCGAGTAGTCGCAGGACGAGATCGTCGAGGCCCCGCCAGTTGGACAGCTCAGGACGGAGGGTGCTGGGCGGCTGCGGCTGCTCCTGCAAATGCTGATACATCCAGCCTTCGGTATTGTGGGCGTGAAAACAGGTCTGGCCGGTGAGCATCTCGTAGAAAACGCCGCCGAGGGCGTAGAGGTCAGTGCGACCGTCCAGTTCTTCGGCGGCCATTCCCTTCCATTGCTCCGGCGCTGCGTAGGGCGGAGTGAGCAGCAGGCCGTGGGTACCGCTGGCGATAGTGGCGCTCTCTTTCATGGCGGCGATGCCAAAGTCGAGGAGCTTGGGGGTCTCGGGCTTGCCCTCGCCGCCGGCAAGAAGAATGTTCTCCGGCTTCACGTCGCGATGGACGATGCCCTTGGCGTGGGCCGTGCCCAGACCTTGCGTGATGCCGCGGGCGATGGCCAGTGCGCGCTCCACGGCAAAGGCTCCACTCTCGAGCGCGTGGCGCAGATCGGGGCCTTCTACGTATTCCATGGCGATGTAAGGCGAGCCGTCCTCGGCCTGATCCAGATCGACGACTTCGACGACGTTGGGATGGCGCAGCTCGATGGCGGCCTGAGCCTCGCGGCGGAAGCGGCGCAGGAAGGCGGCATCCTGGCTGAGTCCGCTGGAGATGAACTTAAGCGCGCGGGGTCGGCTGAGCATAATGTGCTCGGCGAGGTAGACCGTGCCCATGCCGCCGCGGCCGATCCGGCGCACGATGCGATATTTTCCGCGGATGATTGTGCCCGGCTCCAGTTCGTGCGAATCAATGAGCAGAGCGCCGTCGGTCTCACAATTGGTGTGGTGGCTCGGATAGGACTTTTCGCAGATCGGACATGTCTTCATGAACCGGCCGCCTCTTTCCACGGAGAATACCCCGCACGGAGCTTGATTGCGCGACAAGGAGGAACGCTCCCATTGTAGAGCCGGACCGGGCGGTTCGTGGAGGGTTCGATAAAAACAGCTAGTTAGCTCCTGCTGTGCGGGGTTTGCAAGTTAGCGAGTTAGCGAATAATCACTTTGGATGGGCTGGTTTGATTGGGGCTGGGGCTGGTTTTGGCGCTGGAAAGGCGGCTTTGGGCGGGTCGGCGAAGGTAACCACGGCTTGTACCGGCGTGGTGTGAGCGTCGCGCTTGACCTGATTCTCTTTGAGCGTAAGGGCGCCATTGGCAATCTCGGCGTCGGCAGTCCAGCGGTCGAAGTGAGCCAGGGCCGGGGGAACATTCCTTGAAGCTGCGGCGACGGAACCGTGCTGCCAATCGAAGTGGAGAGCGCCTTTGGCCGAGGCGGTCAGGTCTTCGGCGGTGAAGCCGGCGAGCTCGATCCTGCCATTGGCGTCGAATGTGCCGCCGGAGAAGTGCAGGCCGAGCAACTGGCCGACGGCCGACGGGCTGAGCTTGTCGAACTGGGCATCTAGGGCGTAGGAGGGCTTGTCATTGGCGGTGGCGGCAGCGTGATACTTGCCGGTTCCGTGGACGCGGCCACCGAGCAGGGCGGCATCGAAGGCGGTTATGGAGGCTCCATCGGCGAGCGTATGCAGGGTGGCGACAGGCTGGTGGAATGTGACCGGGCCGAGGTTAAGGGAATCGGCCTTGACCGTGCCCTCCAGACTAGGCCAGGCAGGAGTGGCTTTGGAGCGGAGGCGCTGGATGAGCGTGGAAAGCATGGTGCCCCGCTCATGTGCGCCAAGGAACGCGGCCTGGAGAACGGCAGCATCGAGTTCGCCGAACTGGAGCTCGAAATGCGGCGGGCAGGGTTGAGACGCATCGCAGGCGGCAAGCAGTGTAAGGCTGGCAGTTCCCTTCACCGGACCATAGGAGAAGACAACCGGATCCCAGCGGAATTCGCCCGAGGCCAAGTGTAGCGTGGCCTGGGAGATTTCTACGGGATTGACCAGGTAATCGACCTTCCATGTGGCGTTTCGCAGTATGACGGTTCCGGTGAGGATGTCTGCTGGGAATGCAGGCGGGAGCGGAACGGCGGCAGGCGAGAGATCGCCTAAGGAAAGCGTCTGGACTGGCAGCGTCTTGGCTGGCAACATCCAGGGACCGCTGGCTGCCAGGTCCGCAGAGACTGGGTCGCCGGCAAATGCGTCCAGGGCAGCGGCATTCTTGAGGCCGGCCACCAACGCCAGTTCCCTGGCGCGGGCGATGGAGGCCTGGCCGCGTACCGTGAGCTGATAGCCGGAGAGCATGAGGCGCGTAGAAACCGTGAGCGGGACGGCTGCGCCGGCTGGTATAGCCACTGTAGCCGTCAATGCCTGACCGGCACCAGAGGGCTGGTTTGCGGGTGCCAAAACGAGTTTTGGAACACGGAGGGGCTGACTGAGGCCGTTGCCGCTGAGTTGAAGGCCCTGGACGGTGAGGCTACCGGAGAGCAGCCCTTGCACTGCCGCATGGGTCTTGGCTGAGCTGGGATGAGCCGGTTTCTGCGGTGTGGCATTCTCAGGAGCGTAGGTGATCTTTCCGCTTGCGGATCCGGTAACTTGGAGGCCGGGAGCGAGATCGCTGCGCACGGTGCGCAGGGCGTCCAGTCCTGCTGCAACGGAGATGCGGTCCAGTTCGACGGAGAAGCGCGGCGGGCCTCCGTCGCCGGGCAAGTTGCCGGTGAGGCGGATGTGACCATCGCCGAGCGGAGAGTCACAGAGCAGGTTGTCGATGGTGCGGGCTGTGAAGTGGGCTAGCAGGTTGCAGTTGGCGTCGAAGTCCATGGGCGCGGCCGGGGCAAACTCGGCGCGATGAACCCCGGTAGCGCGCAGCCGCGATTTGACCTGAGCCTCCTCAGGGGTGCCGTCGAGATGCAATTCACCAGTGAGGTCGCCACGCCAGCCGGCGTCGGAGCCGAGGAGCAGCCGGGTGAGCTGGCCGAGTTGCGCCTGGCGCCATTCCAGATCAATGTGCAGCGGCATTTGACGCAGTTCCGCAGCCTGACGCAGGTTTGCCTCCAGGCGAACTGTGCCGGTGTCGCCCTGCTCAAGGCTGAGGTCGGTGCGGACGGGCTGACCACGCAGACGGACGCGCCAGTCGCCGGGACTCTGCTGCCAGAAGGAAAGGTCGGCGTCGAGCAGGGAAAACGGCAGTTTTTCGGTGCCATTTTTGATGTTGATGCGGGAGTTTGTGGCCTTGAGATAGGGCAACCGGACGGGCTTGCCAGAATTGTCTGTCTTGCCCGTTTCGGATGGAGCCTGTGCGGTAGCCGTGCGCAGGAGCGAATCGAGGTTCCAATGGCCGGGGTCGGAGCGCACCAGGTTCAGGCTGGCGTCATCCACGCTGATGGTGTCGAGTTCCAGACGCCCGCGCCACAACGAGAGCAGGCGAATGGAGGCCGTGACCGTGCTGGCGTGGAGAACAGGCTCAGCGCCATAGGCGGGATCTTCTTCGACAGTGAGGTCAGAGAGCAGAAATGCCGGCGTGGGCAGCAGACGCACCTCAACCGAGGAGAGGCGCACGGGGCGGCCCAGCGAAGCAGAGATCAGCTGAGTGATGCGGCTCTTGTAGCGGCTCACGCTCAGGAACGGGGGCACGATCAGGATTGCCAGGATGGCCGCCAGCGCTGCCAAGGCAAGCCAAAGCCGCCTGCGTTTTCGCTGCCGGGATTCGGTCTCTTCTGTCATATCCGTTGTCAGTTATCAGTCGTCAGTATTCAGTTGTTCGGGTTTAATAACTGACCACTGACAACTGACCACCGAAAACTGTCATTTCACCCGATGCAGGGTCCGGTTCCAGCGGGTTTCGGTAAAGAAGTGCGCTGCGACGTGTCCCATCCAGGCCAGGGTATTGCCGATTCCGGGCTGCTCGTACTGGTCTTCAGGGGTAACAAACGACCAATAGTTGAACAACGGCCGTCCAACGATGTTCTCTCTGGGCACAAATCCCCAGTAGCGCGAGTCGAGGCTGTAATGGCGGTGATCGCCCATCATGAAGTAATGACCGGGAGGAACCACCAGGTCGCCGTTCTCAAGGCTCCTGGGAAAGTCAACCTTGGACCAGGAGTCAGGAACTTGCGAAATATCTGGAGGCGGCAAGGAGGGAAATTCGTCGAGAAACTCCTTATCACCGGGATTATTGGGGTTGGGAGAGTTGTCCGCATCCTTTGGCAAGTTCTGAGCCACGCCGTTCAAGATGACGATGCCGTTGCGCAAGTGGATGCGGTCTCCGGGCATGCCGATCAGCCGCTTCACCAGGATCAGATATTGCGGGTTGCCGTCCGCGTCCGGGTCCGTCACGGGCTTGATGAAGACCACGATGTCGTTGCGCTTTGGCTCGCGGTAGCGGACCAGCGGCATCCATTTGGCGGGCGGAGAGAGGGTGATGCGATCCACCAGCAGGTGGTCGCCCACCAGCAGCGTATCCTCCATCGAGCCGGAGGGAATGACAAAGTTCTGGCCGAGGAAGGTGAGAATGAACAGGCCAATGACCAGGATGGAACATATGCTGGCCACCGCCTCGTAGGGTGTCTCTTCCACTTTCTGCTCAGCCGGCTGGGGCTCGGGCGGCGTCTTGGGGGGCGGCGTGTTTTTCTTTGTCATCCTGTCGCTCTTTGTCAGAGATCAGAGATCAGGGGTCAGAGATCAGTTCAAAACCCGGACGCCTGACTAAGAAATACTGAATTCTGACTACTAACTACTGATTTCTGATCTCTGTTCTCTGTTCTCTGTTCTCTGATCTCTGTCTTCAATGCACCACGCGGAAGATACGCTTCCAGCGCACAAATTCCGTGAGTCTTGCGGAGAGCTGCCTATCGTGTCCGAGTCTATCATCTCTGGCTCGTTGCGCGGCTTGCAGCGTGGCCTGTTGGAGATCGGTAGTAGAGGGCCGGTAGAGGGAGAAGTAGATGACCAGTGGGCGGGCCACGATCTGCTGGCGCGAAACGAAGCCCCAATAGCGGGAATCGGTGCTGTGATTGCGATTGTCGCCGAGAACGAAGTACTCACCCTGGGGCACCACCAGCTCTCCGTCGTGGGTGAGGCTCTGCATCTGCCTCCACCAGGCTGTATCCACCTCCGGATCGGTATAAAACCTGGCGGGAAAATCGTCGCGGAAAGTACTGCCGGCAACGGGCTCAAATGCCGCGTATGGCTCGTCAATTACTACGCCGTTGACCGTGACGCGGCCATTATTGATGCGCAACCGGTCGCCGGGCAGGCCTACCACTCGCTTGACGAGATAAGGGTGCTGGGGATGATGGAAGACAACAATATCTCCGCGCGCAACGTCGCGATAGGGCAGCACATACCGGGCAAGGCTGCCGGAGGGGGCATAGACCTGCTTATTGACCAGCAGAAAATCTCCCACCAGCAGGGTGCGTTCCATGCTTTCGGAGGGGATGAGGTAGGGCTGAAGCACAAATGTTAGCAAGAACAGCGCCACAACCACCGTCCTGAGCAGCGATGCAAGAGCCTCGGGCACGGTAGGCAGACGAAGTCGAAACTGCGCAAACCAACGCGAAGATGGGCCCGGCCCTTGGGTGGAGGTGCTCATAGCTCTGCCGATTTCTCCTTGTTGGCTTCCTGCTTGACCTGTGCTGCGGCGCCGGCTTTTTTCCCGGCGGCCTTCAACCGCTCCAGCGCGCGCCGCGCCGCATCCTGCTCGGCGTGTTTCTTGGTGCTGCCCATGCCGCGCGCCAGTTGCTTGCCCGGTTCTGCTTCGGCTGTCTTGAGCCGGACCTCCACCAGAAAACGCTTGTGATGGTCGGGGCCGCTTTCGCTCTTGACGCGGTAGATCGGAGTACCGGTCCGAGTGGCTTGCAAGTGCTCCTGCAACGCTGATTTATAGTTGCCCAATGCGGCTCCGGAGCGCAATTGCTCGGCCAGCTGCTCGGCGGCCTCGCCCATCACCCAGCGACGGGCAAAGACGGTGACGGGCTCCAGCCCGCCGTCCAAAAAGAGCGCGCCCAGCACGGCCTCCATGGTATTGGAGAGCACCGTGCTCTTGCGCCGGAGGCTACCGCCCTTGTCTTCTCCACGGCTAAGGCGCAGATGATTGCCCAGGCTGATGGCTGCGGCTACCTCCGCAAGATGCTGGCGGCTGACCAACTGGGCGCGGACGCGGGTCAGTTCGCCCTCTTGCCACTCCGGGTGAAGCAAAAACAGGGCTTCGGCAACCACCAGCCCCAGCACTGCGTCGCCCAGAAACTCCAGGCGCTCATTATCGCCCGTGCCGTCAGCTTTGATTTTGCCGCCGGCGCGTGCCTGCTCGTTGGCCGCTCGTTCGTTCGCTAAAGAGCGATGGGTCAACGCGCGCACCAGCAGTTCGGTGCGAGCAAAGCTATGCCCCAATGCAGCTTCCAACTCGGCAAGAACGGCTTCCACATGCGCCTCGATCTGATGGAATCTCTCCATTTATTCTAGAGGAATACCGTCGAAAAAAATGTGCGTTACAGGGGACGAGGTTTGCAGGCTGCGAAAAAACAAAAAAAGCCGGCGCCTCATCTCAAACTGTTGCCAGGGGAAGATCCTGGGGATCAGCCACCTTCTCAAATTGATCGATCTGGATCTCTCCCTCGGGAAAGATGGCTTTGACCTGGAGCTGCCCACCCATGGCCTGAATGAAGTTGCGCAGAGTCGAGACATACATATCGGTACGCTTTTCCATCTTCGACACTGCGCCCTGGTTGATATTGAGCACCTTTGCGAGGTTGACCTGGGTCAAGCTCCGGGCTTCCCGGAGCTGATAGAGGGTCATTACGCCGACAGCCTCCCGAACGCGCCGTGCAATCTCCGCCTCTTGTTCAGGCGAATGCGTTTTCCGTATATCTTTCCAATTTTTCGCCATGGCGTTCACTCTCCGACCTCAAATATACCTTTCAGGTGATATTCCGTCTACTTCGGCCGTAATGGCACACTTTGGCGAACCACAGAATTTTTGCCTGATCACAGCTAACTACTTAATAATGTTCTGCTTGACCGTTGGAAGAATATCGTAAACAGTTTGACATCCATGTAGGGCAGTAAAGCACTTGAGGTGTAAGCGTCCCGTTTTCCCCTCTGGCATTGGCTGGGGCTGGCGCCTGACGATAGCGTCATGGTTCAAGCAGAAGGAATAGGACGTCGTCCTCGCAGATTTCGGTCGGTAGCCGAGAAGCGGCAGATTGTAGAGTTGACGTTGGCGCCAGGTGCGAGCGTGGCTT
>JBEKFS010000061.1:0-23978 GCA_050013195.1 Occallatibacter sp. | reverse complement strand
CAGAAGCTGGGCTTGAGCGGCGCCACCGGCCGCGTCACCGGCCCGCATCTCCACTGGGCCGTCCGCTGGCAGGGCGCATATCTCGACCCCGCAAAGCTCCTGCGCCTCGACCTCAGCGCCGCGCGCTAGAGACTTTCCGCATCGACTTGAACGTGGCGCATTAGCGCGTGTTTCATAAACCTTCTTTGTGTCAGGGAAAATCTTCACCGGGGTACCCAAAGACAGGTCTTCGTCGATGGGGTGGCTATACTGCTTGCGAAAAATGCAACTGGAGTCGCACGAAGCGTCAGGGCACGACTTCAGTCGTGCCGTAATGCAACAATAAAATGTTGGGCTTTAGCCCCTGCGGTTTCCTTTTCGTGTGATTCGCACGGAAACAAGCCTTTTTCCGCAGCCTGTTCAGTCGTGGCGTTGATGCATTACGACATCTTTGGACTTTAGTCTTGGACAGGAATGTCGAAGTAGCTTTAGGCCACAGAAGCAGGAGCCGGAACAGACGCCTTCTGTTCCGCCGCTTTCTCTTCACGCAAGGATTTGAATGCCCTATAAACAAACCAGCCCATGTACCATCCATCGATGTATTTGTACGGCGTCTCGCCGGTAGTGTAATGTCCGCAGGGCAGCACGCGCGGTTCAAAGTTCAGCCCGATACGCTGAAAAGCCTTTAGCACCTGCAGAGAATACTCTAGCGGAAAGGTCAGGTCGTAGTTCGCGTAAACCAGCAGGACTTTTTTCCCTGCTCCATCCACCTCCGCGCGCATGATCTTGTCGTAGTAGCTGCACGGGCTCACGGCTGCCCACAGTGCCCGCACCCGTTCCTGGTTGAGCCCCGCATCCGCCAGCGCCTGCTTCACATGGCGCGTGCTTTGCCCCGCCCAGGTCACATCGCCAAATGCTGTGGACGCATGGTTGAAGGCATTCACCCTGAGCCGCTTGTCATGCGCGCTGGCCAGGAAGGCGTAGCACGATCCCAGGCTGGTTCCCAGCACACCGAAGTGCTCGTAGCCCTGCTCCTCCAGCCAGTCCAGGCAGCAGCGAATATCCACCACCGCCTGCCTGCATGCCGAAATCGTCCGTCCGATGTTCGCGCTCACCGCGTAATCCGAGCGCTCCAGCTCTGTCGGCCGCCGAATGTCGTGGTAGGGTTTGGAAAGCCGTAGCGCCGAAATCCCCATCTTGTTGAAGATCGTGCACAGCGAGTTGTGGCTGAAGGCGTCCGCATTCCACTGCGGCATCACCACAATGGCCTGCTTGGGCCGCTTGGGGTCTTTATGCTCCGGCGCAGGATACCAGCGTGCATTCACCAGGTTGTTTTCCGGATAAGGCGTCTGCTCCGGCGAGGTGAAGCGCAAATACTGCGCCTTCGGTATCTTTCCTTCTGCGGCTTGCTGCTTCAGCGCCGCATCCTGCGCCAGCGTCTCCGGGCGCACGTTTGTGGGAAACAACTCCGGGTGCCGCTCTTCCAGGCGGAAATCGGTGGGCCGTATGTAGCTGAAGAAGGCGTCGCTGTGGCGAATCAGAAACTGATTAATCAGCACCATCGCGGCTTCGGCCAGCTCCGGATCGCCCACGATCTCCGGCCCCGGCATCGCATCCTCATAGCCATGCTCGCGCAGAAACGGCTCAATCCATTCGAAGCCCCACTCCAGCGGGCGCACCACGCGATTCTCGTCGCGAGTGGTCAGCCGCGTCTCCCACTCGTACATCCAGCGCGCATATTTCTTTTTGAACATGAGTTACATCAATTTTATCAGCGCGGGCGGTGTGCACGGATACTCCTGAGCAGTCTTGCTCGCCGTGTTGTGTTGCGCAGAGATGAAAAAATGCTCGGAAGGCAAAGATACCCGTACGATATTGCTAACTTGCTATCACCGCGAAGCGGTGGCTAACTTGCTGCCTTTGCGGGTAAAACTCAACCACTGTCACGCACCGTTCGTCTCTATTCGTACCGCGAGCGCATCCCGAAAACCGCCAGCCATCCCAAACTGATCGTTGTGATCAGCGCTATAATCCCCAGCGAGAGCACGCAATACTGACACCACACCATCAGAACGTCTCTCTCGAGGTGCGCCAGATAGAGCGCGAATCCCAGCCCCGTCAGCGCAACCAGGAAGGTCAGCGTCCGTTGCCGCATCAACGCCAGGCCCGCCAGTGCCAGGTAACCGGCAATCCCAATCGCCGCCACCGGAATCCCCGCAACCACGGAGAACGGGCTGTGGTTTACGATGCCGCAATCCCACCTCTCGTTGATGGAGCAAGGCGCGGTATCGGTCGAGTAGTGTATGCGAAGCGCCAGCGTGGAAACCGCCACGCCGGCCAGGGCCAGGATTGCAATCAAA
Source organism: Occallatibacter sp. (assembly GCA_050013195.1). GTDB lineage: Bacteria > Acidobacteriota > Terriglobia > Terriglobales > Acidobacteriaceae > Telmatobacter. Next base: position 21,639 of record JBEKFS010000061.1, on the reverse strand, counting down.
TAACGCATTGTTCATTGGACGCGCTGCCAGCGCATCCGTCGCAGATTACTATGAACACATGGGTCAGCAATCCCGCGGCGGGCCGCTCAAGCTACCATGAATACATGAGTTCGCTATCCAACGCCGAAGACCGCCAGCCCCACCGCAGGGGTCGCGTAGCCTTCTTTGGTGGCAGTTTCGACCCGCCCCACCTCGGCCATCTCGGTGTGGCGCGCGCCGCTCTGGCGGCGCTCGGTCTGGATACCGTACTCTTTGCGCCGGTAGGCACGCAGCCGCTCAAGCCGCAGGGTCCCACGGCCTGCTTTGAAGATCGTCTGGCCATGACCCGGCTGGCCATTGCAGGCGAGCCTGCCTTTGCCCTCTCGCTGGCCGATGCCCCCAAATCATCGGGTGCTCCCAACTTCACGCTCGAGACCCTCCTCGCTCTCCGCGCCCAGTTGCCGCCGGGGAGCACCTTGTTTTGCCTCATGGGCGCAGACTCCTTCGCCGGTTTCAGCCGCTGGCATCGCGCAGCCGAAATCCCCTTTCTCGCGCCGTTGATCGTAGCCTCCCGCCCCACCGAGTCTCAATGGCTTCAGCGCGGACTCGACTCCACCCTGCCCAATGGCTTAACGATTGAATCCGTGCCTCACCATGGCGATCTGAATGATCCGAAGGGAAGCATCGAAACGGAGGGAGGCGGGATGACGGAGGGAGGTGGGGGTTTCACAGCTTCCGGAAATACTCATTCGGAGTCGCAAGAAGCGTCAGGGCACGACTTTAGTCGTGCCGCAAGCGCCACAAAAAGAATGCGGGCTTTAGCCACTGAGGTACGTTTTTCTGCGGACGAGCTCGAGCTGCGCCGCTACATCCTCCGCGATCCCGCCGGCCATCAAGCCCCCTTCTACCTGCTTCCCGGCCTGCATATCGACATCAGCGCCTCCCAAATTCGCGACCAGATTCGCAGCCTGGCCCTCCCCTCCGCCGAGGCCCGAATACCGGATAGCTCTCTGCTTCCCCCACCCGTTTTGGAGTACATTCATACCCACAACCTCTACTGCTGACTTGCCCCAACTCCCTTGAAAGGCTACGATGAAGCTCGGAGAGAAATCACAAGGAATGACAACAGAAACCAAGCAGCAAACCAGAATGTACGTGCAGGCCGCAGCCGCGGTCTGTGAAGACAAGAAGGGCATCGACACCCGAATCCTCGAGCTTGACCCCATCGACTCGGGCCTGTCCGACTTCTTCCTGGTCACCTCGGCCTCGAACGATCGTCAGGCCATCGCCATCGCCGACGAGATCGAAGACCGCCTCAAGAAGGCGTAGTCCACGTCTTCCTTGCCGACCGCCGCGCCTTCTACGACATCGAGCGACTGCGCAAATCCGCCCGACCCCTCACCCCGGCCGAATTCGACGCCGAGCTGAAAGCCGAGCTGGCCGCCAAGACGCTGGCCGCGCGCAAAAAGGCTGCCGCAAAGCCTGAACCGCCCGCCAAGGCAGTGCCGTCGCTCAAGCCGAAGAAGAAGGCAAAGAAAGCCGCAGCAAAGCCCAGACCCGCAACCAAAACGAAGAAGGCCGCCAAGAAGAGCGCTGTCGGGCTTGCTGCCGGAAAATCCAGGGCATCCAGGCCTGCCGCGAAGAAAGCTGCCGCAAAGAAAAAACCAGCGGCAAAAAAGGCGGCAATCAGGAAATCCCTCGCAAAGAAATCGGCCGCCAAAAAGCCAGCGCCCCGCAAGTCTTCACCCAAAAAGAAGAAACGTTAAGGCGTTTTCGTTGTTTCTAGAATCTCCTGTGCCCCATCCATTTCGCGTACTCTGCGAAATGGGTGGGATAGCACACACTTGTCGTCTTCATTAACTCGCAGGGCACAATCTAATTGGATTCGCACGAAGTGTCAGGCCACGACTTTGCTGGGGTCCCCATCGACAGGTCTTCGTCGATGGGGTGGCTTTACAGCTTGCGGAAAAATGCAAATGGTGGAGCACGAAGCGTCAGGCCACAACTAAACAGCTTGCGGAAAAATGCAAATGGTGAAGCACGAAGTGTCAGGCCACAACTAAACAGCTTGCGGAAAAATGCAAATGGTGGAGCACGAAGTGTCAGGCCACAACTAAACAGCTTGCGGAAAAATGCAAATGGTGGAGCACGAACGTCAGGGCACGACTTCAGTCGTGCCGATAATGCAACAAATAATTCGTGGGCTTTAGCCCCTGCGGAAAAATGCAAATGGTGGAGCACGAAGCGTCAGGGCACGACTTCAGTCGTGCCGATAATGCAACAAATAGTTCGTGGGCTTTAGCCCCTGAGGGATGCTTTTCGGGGAACTAATTGAGATTTTTCTTTTCTTCTACAACCCGCCTCCATACCACTCACTCCCTCCCCACACACAAAAAGGCCGCGGCTTGCGCCGCGGCCTTTTTAGCATTACTGGTGCGCTGCTTAGAAGATGAACTTCAGAGCAAGCTGCATGCTGCGAGCGTTGTTGTTGAAAACCGCACTAGAATTGTTGAAGGTGGTCTGTCCGGGAATCAGCATATCGTGGACTGAGCCGCCCGTGTAGCCAATCGAGTTGATGTTGTTGAGCGCGCCCGGAACATACTGGGACTTGTTGAGAACGTTCCAGATCTGCGCCGCGAACTCCAGCTTGGTCTGCTTGTAAATGTTGAGGCGCTTCATCGCTGTCGCGTCAAGATCCCTGATGCCAAACAACTTCAGGGAGTTGCGTATGTCGTCCGAGCCTGCTCCCACTCCCGACTGTATGTAGTAAGCGTTCGGGTTGACGGCGGTGTAGCCGACCGTGTCGCCAACGCATGTGGTAACACCACCAACCGTCACATTCTGGCAACCAGAGCCAGCTGCAACGAGTGGATCCCAAATCGGATTGGAAGCGGAACCGGTTCCCTTGATGCCGTTGGGGTTGATCCATGAACGAGCTGCCGCGGCGTCACCTTGGCGCCAGGCATCCACGTTGCTCTGTACGGTGGCAAACTCCGGCGACTGGTAGGTGAATACCGGCGCAAACTCCCAGTTACCCAGAATGTTCTTCTCCAGCCAGTTGCTGGAAGTGCTGAAGTATGGAATGTCCCAAACCGCGGCGAACGTGAGCCGATGCGCGTGGTCCAGGGCCGAACGCGACCAATCCGACTGCAGGTTGCGGAAATCCAGCGAACGGCGAGGCGTCAGGTAAGTGGAGAAGGCGGTGGCAGTTGCATTGTCCATCGTCTTGCTCCATGTGTAAGCGGCGTTGAACAGGAAGCCATGAGAGAAGCGCCGCGTCAACTGCGTCGCCAGGCCGTTATACTCCGATGACGAGTAGGGCATGAAGCCAATCAGGTTGCCAGACCCAAACCCACCCGCTGCGTAGGCCGGCACAAAGGTGCTGCCAGTCGACTCAACGATTGCCAGGGTCTTCGCCGAGGCGGAGTTGAGCTGGGTAATATTGCCCGTAAAGTCCATGGGCAGCATGTTGAGTCCCGCCGCCTGGTGCTGGCGATTGAGGCGGTTCTGCGTAGGCAGATCCACGCCGTGCGTCCCAACGTAGCGAGCTTCGAACGTATAGTTCTGCGCAAAGGTCCGCTCGATTCCTATGCTAAAGTTCTCTGCATAAGGCAGCCTCTGGTCTGGTACGTAGCCGGAGGTCAATGCGCGCTGCTCCGCTATGCTGGTAATGGCCTGTGTGGCCGGGAGGCCGCCGTTCTTCAGGAAGTTGGGTGAGTTGGGTTGAGGCAGCCCTACGTCGCCCACATCCTCAGTAACTTGCATCTGCGGCGGGGGCGCCAAAATGCCCAGGTTGTCGTACAGCACGTCATAGCCCATGCCGAATCCGCCGCGTACCACGGTCTTCGGATCGAGCGAATAAGCAAAGCCAATCCTAGGTACAAAATTCGCCTTCTGTGCCTGCGGCACGCCGAAGGTAATCAGGCCGGAAACACTGGCCGCGCTGTTTTCGCTCTGTGCCTGCTCGCCCAGGGGAATGCCTGTGTATTCATAGCGAACGCCCAGGTTCACGGTCAGTTTCTGGTTGACCTTCCAGTCGTCCTGAATGTAGGCATACATCACCTTCTCGTTGCCGTAGTAGGTCGGGCTGGCTCCCGGTGCTGTCGCATTCCGCTCGCCAAAGACGTCGGGCGCCAGATCCTGGAGATAAAGTCCCAAATGAGACCACTCATAGTCGCCGCGCAATCTCTGCACAAACACCTGCGGAGAGATTACGTCGCGGAACTCGAAGCCCGTCTTCAAGGTGTGCTTGCCCTTGATGTACATGATCGACTCAGATCCCTGGTAGGTATTCTGAATCGTCGCCTGCGGCGCGTTCGGATCGGGTCCAACGTTGATGCCGTTCAAATCGTCAAAGGTCAGGTTCGGGAACACGTTCATCCCGGGGAAAGTTCCCGGTGCGGGAACCGTGCTGTAGAAGCGGTTATAGCCCAGGCGGAACTCGCTGGTCAGGTTCGGAGTAAACGTGTGGAACTCAGACAACGTCGCCAGGTGGAAGAGGCTCGGCGTGGTGGCCCAGAAAGCCGGGAAGGTCGCTGCCGTATCGATCCCGCCTGTGTTGTTGTACAGGTAGCGGGCGCGGAGGCTGTCCTTCTCGTTCGGCGTGTAATCCACCGAGTTGATGGACCGCTTGTTGTTGGTATAGGAACCAGCCACAAAGCCTACATCACCAACAGGGATATTCGTTGTTGTTCCACTAATAACAACGGGTACTGTCTGCGGGCAAAGCGCGTCTTTCGGACCGGCCTGGGTAGAGGCAACCGGGCTGTACAGCTTGTAAACCGCGAGGTTATTCGCGGCAAGTCCGGCCAGGCCGCTCAGTGTGGTGAAGCCGGCTGAGGTCGGTGCGCAGAAGCTGGCTACGCCGCCCGGGAACCCTTGCGGCTCCTGCTCATAGTTGCTGAAGAAGAATAGCTTGTTCTTGAAAATCGGGCCGCCAACCTGGCCGCCGAAGCGGTTGTCGTCGTAACGTGGGTTGCTGGGTTGTTGATTGTTAGCAACTTCAGCGCGTGCTGTGCCCGCGTCGATCGCGTTGTAATGGCGGTTCTGAGAGTATTCGTAAGCTACACCGTGGAATTTATTGGTGCCGCTCTTGATGATCTGGTTGAACTGGCCGCCATTCGAGTGGCCGAACTCAGCCGAATACTGGTTCTGCATGGAAGTGAACTGTGCGACCGCGTCGCTCGGGACAGCAAGCAGTGGTCCGGGGACCGACTTGTCGTTGTTGTCAATTCCCTCAACCATGTAGTTGTTGTCCGTCGGGCGCTGCCCGCCGACTGACGGGCCCGTGCCCTGTCCAACGCCGCCCGACGTTGCAACGCCGGCGGTCATCAGCGACAGGTTCAACACATTGTTCGTAGCCGCCGGGAGCTCGGTGAGCTGCTGGCTGCTGAAACTTGTTTCCAGCGCTGCGGTCGTGGTGTCCAGCGCCACGCCGGCTTCCGCCGAGACTTCGACCGTTTCGTTCGCGGAAATCTTCAGCGTGAAGTTCGCGGTCAAGACTTGATTCAACTGCACCGCGAAGTTCTTCAACGTCGACTTGGCAAAGCCAGTCGCCGACGCCGTAATGTCATACGTGCCCGGGGGCAGGTTCGAGATGCGATAATCTCCTGCTCCACCAGTCGTTGCCGTGTATGCGATTCCGGTCCCGACGTTCTTGGCCACAACTGTAGCCTTGACAACCACAGCCTTGCTGGCGTCTGTGACCGTACCGGTGATGTCACCGCTGATCGCCTGGGCATGGGCCACAGGCGCTGAGAAGTTCGCAATAACGCCGGCCATCATCAGAAAGCCCAGCGCTAGAAATGCACTTTGCAACCGGATAAACTTCATTGACTTCCTCCAAAAAGTTCTGTGGGGGCCGGAAGCCCGTCCTGGCAGCTTCTCAACCCGCTTTTTGTGCTTTTGCGTCTCGGCTGGGCATGACTGGACTAGAACCCAATATAGCGAGGCACCACTTGCGGAAATAAAGTAGCAGGTTGAGGGCCATTCTAACGGGGCTGCTTGATAATTTATTATCGTTGAAAATAAAAGAGTTACGTGCGTATTTCGGGCACTCCCTTAAAGAGTAAAATATGAAAAAATGGATTGCTCCCGTAAAGAATCCCAAAAATAGACACTTTGTATAATTTTGACCTGATTCCGGCAATCTCTGGCCGGCTCCGTCTATCTGCCGTTGGCCCCAAACCCCAATCTTCTATTCAACTTGCAGGATGCACTGTTTATTGGGCATTTATAAATCCTGCGCATCCAACATGCAACATCGCTCGCGGTAGAGTATTCTGCTCCCCATGAACCTAACCCTGGCGCATATTGGCGCGCGCCCCGCTTCCAGGGATGAATTCGAGGCCCTCACCGCGCTTTATCTCGGGCGCTGCTCCACCTTTGCGCACTGCAAGGCGGAATCCTTTCGCACCGAGAAGGCGTTGTTGGATTGGCTGGATAAGCAGCAGGGGCGCACACCCGTTGTGGCTGTGCTGTTGGATAGCCGTGGCCGTCAGATGAGCTCTGAAATCTTTGCTGCATGGCTCGGCGCGCGCCGCGACGAGGGAACGCAGCACATCGTCTTCGCCGTGGGGCCAGCCAGTGGATGGTCCGATGCTGCGCGCACGCGGGCGCAACTGCTCCTCTCGCTGGGGCACATGACCATGGCCCATTCCCTGGCGCGCCTCGCCATGGCCGAGCAGCTATACCGCGCCTTCACCATTCTCTCCGGACACCCTTATCACACCGGACACTGAACAGAGATCAGTGGTCAGAGATTAGTTGTCAGTTCATGACTCGTAGTTGACAATGGATTTTGAGGGCCAGCGGCTGCTTACTTCTTTTCCTGGAATACTGACGGCGCTGGGCTGATCTCTGATCTCTGTTCTCTGATCTCTGTTTATGACCGATTCCCGTCGAGGACTAATCCTGATCAACACCGGCCCCGGCAAGGGCAAGACCACCGCCGCCATGGGCACGGCTCTGCGCGCTGTTGGAAACGGAATGCGCGTGCTGATGATTCAGTTCCTCAAAGGCTCCTGGCACTATGGCGAACTGGACGCCGTTCAATCCTTCGGCGAGAACTTCGTGATCAAGCAGATGGGCCGCGGCTTTGTGAAGGTAGGCGGCGCTGAGACTGATCCGGAAGACATTCGCCTGGTCCAGGCCGCCTGGGCCGAGGCGCGCGAGGCCATTTACTCCGGCCTGTGGGACATGGTCATTCTTGACGAGATCAACTACGCCATCAGCTACAACATGCTGGACCCCGCCGTAGTTGCCGAGGCTCTGCGCACACGCCCGGAGATGGTGCATGTCATCCTCACCGGCCGCAACGCCCATCCCCTGCTGGTCGAGCTGGCCGATACGGTGACCGAGATGCGCGAGCTAAAACACGCATATCAAAAAGGCATCCTCGCCCAGCGCGGAATAGAATACTGACAGCGGGCTGTGACACCTGTTCCCTGTTCCCTAATCCCTGTTCCCTGTTTTATGAGGTTCAATGTCCTGGTTCAAACGTGATGGTGGAGAATACGGTCCCGGCCTCCGCGGCGCAGCGGCATCAGCAGAGTCGCGTGTGCGCACCGAGGGTTTGTGGATCAAGTGCACTGCCTGCCGTGCGGTTGTCTGGAAGGCCGATCTGCAGGCCAACCTGTATGTTTGCCCCAAGTGCCAGCACCACTTCAAAATGGGCGCGCGGCAGCGCATCGAAATGCTGCTCGAGCCCGGCTATGAGCTAGTCGATGGCGGCCTGCGCTCCACCGATCCGCTCAACTTCACTGACGTAAAACCCTATAAGCAGCGGCTCAGGCAAGCGCAGGCGCAAACCGGCCTCGACGACGCCATCCTCAACGCCACTGGCCGCCTCGGTCCACACGATGTAATCCTCAGCGCCATGGAGTACGCCTTCATCGGCGGCTCCATGGGTGCGGTGGTCGGCGAAACCATCGCGCGCGCCGTCGATCGCGCGCGCCTCGGCCGCAAGCCGCTTATCATCGTCGCCGCCTCCGGCGGAGCGCGCATGATGGAGGGCGTCGTCAGCCTCATGCAGCTCGCCAAGATTTCTTCCGCCCTCGCCCAACTCGACGACGCCCGCGTGCCCTACATCTGCGTCCTCACCGATCCCACCACCGGCGGCGTCACCGCCAGCTTCGCCATGCTCGGCGACTTGAACATCGCCGAACCCGGCGCTCTGATTGGCTTCGCCGGCCCGCGCGTCATCGAGCAGACCATCCGCCAAAAGCTCCCCGAAGGCTTTCAGCGCGCCGAGTTCCTGCTGGAAAAAGGTTTCCTCGACGCCGTCGTCCATCGCCGCCAATTAAAGTCCTACCTTATCCGCGCGCTGGAATTTTTACGCGCCCCCGCCGTTGCGTAATCTGCTTCTCTATCTCTGTCTTTCTCGTGCGCAAACACCACGGCCCGGCATCTCTGCCGGGCCGTCGATAACTTGCTTGCCTCGCGTAAGCGGGGCGCTAACTCGCTAACTTCAGATCCGCATCGGCATCAGCACATACCGATACTTGTACTCCGCTTCCGGATCTTCCGGCCGCATCTGTCCCGCCGATTGCGAGTCCTTGAACTCCAGCCGCACCTCGCCTTCGTTCCCCAGCGCCTTCAAAAAGTCGAGAATGTAGCCCGAGTTGAAGCCCACCGCGATGGGGTCGCTGGTATACGGCGTATCGATGGTATCTTCGCTCTCGCCGCTCTCGTTGGAGTTGGCGCTGAGCTTCAGCTCGTTGCTCTCCAGCTTCAGGCGAATGGCGCCAGAGCGCTCGTCGGCAAACTGCGCCACGCGCTCGATGGCCGCGGCCAACTCGCTCGACCGCACTACGGCAAATTTGGTGTTGTCCCGCGGCATCACCGCCTCAAAGTTGGGGAACTGGCCGGTCAGTTTGCGCGTGCTCAGCGTGCGATGCCCCACGCGGAAGTAGAGCGTGTGCTCGTCGTCGGCGAACTCCACCTTTGCGGCGTCGGAGTTGGAGAGCAATTGCTCCAGCTCGTGCAGAGCCTTGCGCGGAATCAGAACGCGCTTCTCGCCGCTGATGCCTTCCAGTGTCTCGTTCGGTTTTTCCACGTAAGACAAGCGGTGTCCGTCGGTGGCAACCATCGCCAGCGATTCGGCTTTAATCACCAGCAGCGCGCCGTTCAGCGTATAGCGCGACTCTTCATTTGAGATGGCAAAAATTGTCCGATTGATCAGTGTCTTCAGCGCCACTGCGGAGATGCTGGTAGCCGCAACGGAAGGAAACTCCGGAACCTGCGGAAAGTTCGCGCGCGCCATGCCCACCATCTTCGTGTTCGAGCGCCCCAGGCGGATCTGCACCCAGTGATTTTCCAGCAGCTTGATCGAAATGTCGCCGTCCGGCAGAAGTTTCACGTAGTCGTAAAGCTTCCGCGCCGGAATCGTGCACGCGCCCGGCTTTTTCACCTTGGCCGCGGTGCTCGTTCGGATCGCCTGGTCAAGATCGGTGGCCGTGATGTTGAGCCGGTCACCCTCAGCCTCAATGAGAAAGTTGGATAAAATCGGAATAGTAGTTTTGCGCTCCACAACGCTTTGCGTTGCTGTGAGCTCCTTCACCAGGTCCTGACGGCTTACTGTAATCTCCATCGCTGCCCCCGACGCGGCTGGCTTTTCGACTTCAGTTTCCACTTTCGCCATGATTCCACCCTCGCTGTGCCACTAGCGACAAAACCCCATTAAAGCAGAATCCGCGCTGGCCACACTGTACAACAATTAGCTGCCTGCCGGAAACCGCTTTCTTTTCTTCTTCTTGATTGTATGCACCTACGCGTCGCTTTGCGCGTGGAAAACTGGGCGTTTCTCTGGATTCCCGGGCTTTATGCGCTTAGAAGGATGCAGGATGATGATGGACACAGACTGGTCTTGACTGAGGGAAGCGGGATCGCGTCGTTACGGAGGCGGAATAGCGGTGGAAGGACGCGGGATCGTGACAGGGGGAGGCTGGGGTGTGACAGGGGGAGGCTGGGGTGTGACAGGGGGAGGCTGGGGTTTCACCGCATACAGAAAAACTCGTTCGGAGTCGCAAGAAGCGTCAGGGCACGACTTTACGACAAACGGAAAAATGCAATTAGTGGAGCAAGAAGCGTCAGGGCACGACTTTACGACAAACGGAAAAATGTAAAGGTTGGAGTAAGAAGCGTCAGGGCACGACTTTACGACAAACGGAAAAATGCAAAGGTTGGAGTAAGAAGCGTCAGGGCACGACTTTACGATAAACAAAAAATGCAATTGATGGAGCAAGAAGCGTCAGGGCACGACTTTAGTCGTGCCGTAAATACAGCATTATTAACGCGGGCTTTAGCCCCTGTGGTCTGCTTTTCGTAATTTTCGCCTGTAATTTAACCTTTTCCCGCCGCCTGTTTAACCCCGCGTCAGCTCACAAAACCAATCCATGCTTTAGCGCTAGAACCAACTTCCCTCCACGCTAAACTCCCCACCCGGCGGGGGTGGATAAAGGTAGTAGAGATAAAGAATAAAGACAGTAGTACCCGTAGATCAGAGCGGAAAAGTGGAAAGCTCGCTAACCCGCTCAAGGCAGAGAAGGTTGGCATAATGTAAGTTTTCTAAAAACCAGCTGTGCAATTGAGGGCATTTGGAAAACCCTCTGGAACCAGCTCTAAGCGGCCTCAGTTTCCCACGACTCCCACAGGCAATCAGAAAACGCTTGTGCAAAGTGTGTGGCTTATGTGAATTGTGCGTCTTGAGCCGTGCAATGCACGGGGTTGCAGCAGACCTGCAATCCACAGAGAGGCAAAAAAATAGGATTGGCAAACGTATGCCGCTCCCGGAGGGAGGGGACGAAAATAGCCCCGAGCTGGGGCCCCCACGGACAGGTCTTTGTCTGTGGGGTGGCAGGATGAAGCGTAGCGCAATCCGGGGAACGAAAACATTCGAAGAGTTGCGCCCCATTGAGGTGCTGTGAATTCCCTTTGCACCCCGCAAGCCTGAACAACTGGCGCGATTCCGGAAGGTTCCGATCATGGGAGCAGACAAACAAGCTTCCCATTCCAGCACATTACCCGGATGAAGTATTCCACTTATCTCCGATTTGACGAGGAATGTCTTTAAACTCGGCAGATGAGGGTAGCGGGGATGAGCATCGATATTGGCCGACTGGAGGATCAACTGCTCCAAATGTCGGCCGAAGGGACGCCAGGCCGCGAATTTTGCGAGGCCATCTCCGAACTGGCGCAGACAGGGCGATTTGCGCAATTACATGAGGTGCTTCCCGGCATCGTCTACGACGAATTGTGGGCGCGATACCAGCAGAACCCGGTGGCTTTTGTTGCTGGCTGGCGGCTGCTGGCACAGGAGATGCGTCAGGGATTTATCCAGCACGCACGCCAGCGTCTCACCTCGCTTACCAAGCTGCAATATGCCGGCTTCGATGGGCCCACTCCCGCATGGCAGGAGATTCAGCGCGCTCTCGACGGCCAGCAGAACGATCTTCTCCGCACTGCTTTTGCCCTCGATCTGCTCGAACTCGTCGAGCCGGCCGTGCAGCGCGCCACGCATCTGCGTGAGTGCGTTGTCGCTGAGCCCAGTTCAGAGGAGGCAGACCGCTACCTCGACGAGGCCACCCGCTGCTATTTCTTTGGCCTGTTCACCGCCTGTGCCGTCATGTGCCGCTCGGTTCTTGAGGAGGCTATCAAGCAGAAACTTCCTGCCTCGCTCACCAGCCAGATTCGCACCCGCTACCGTAACACAGCCACGCTCGGCAATCTCCTGCACGAGGTCAACAACAATCTGCAAATGACCGGCTTCGACGCGGACTTTCCCCGTGTAGCCAACCTGGTCAACGATGCCGGCAAAAAAGCCGTGCACCAGGGCCTTCTCTCCGAGGACGAAGCCCGCTCTTGTCTGCAAAACGCGCGCTCTGCTCTGCAACTTCTCCTGCGGCAGTAAGGCAACATTGCACTCCAACTCAACAAAGCAAAAGAAAACAACAAGTGTAAAGGCACGACTTCGCCGGGGTCCCCATCGACAGGTCTTCGTCGATGGCACGGCTTTCAGCTTGCGGAAAAACTCGAAACGGAGGGAGGCGGGGGTTTCACAGTCTGCGGAAAAATGCAAAGGTTGGAGCAAGAAGTGTCAGGGCACGACTTCAGTCGTGCCGCAAGCGCCACAAAAAATGATGGGCTTTAGCCCCTGCGGCTTGCTTTTCGTGTGAATCGCACAGAAACAAGCCTTATTCCGCAAGCTGTTCAACCCCCGCATAATGCTCCCCCGCGACCACCCAATCTCTCATCCTTTCCTGCCGACGAGACATTGGGTAGCCGCATGAAGTTTTGCTGCGTCAAGGCGTCTGTTACATCACCGGCGAACACTTGAGGCAATTGCAGTCGGTTCCGCCAGGTCCCGGGGTTGAGCAGTATTGATTCGCGCCGCAGCCGTTTGTGGCGCCAGCGCGCGTGCAGGTGCCCGGCGCAGGCTTACAGTTCCACACTTCCTGTCCATTTGGTTCGATAAACGGCAGATAGCACCCATATACGCAAGATTTCGGACACCCACCGCTGGCAGGTACGCACTTCTTGGTGTTTGGATTCCAAAGATATCCTTTGGGGCAGGTGGGGGGAGCCGGGGTCGGCGTGCATTGGCTGATCGTCGCGCTCGGTGTCCAGGTGTAGCCCGCGGGACACGAGGTGTCGTAGAGCGCCAGCGCATAGTCGTCCGCTCCCTTGCCAACACTAAGGTTGCTAGCGCTAATCGTTCCTCCAGGCCCGGAGACCCACCGGTCGAAGTTCCCTCCTGTCATTGTGGTCGCATCGGCGTCGATCTGTACTGCGCTGTTCGTCGTGAGCACCGAGCCAAGCCTGTTGCCGGTGCCGGTAAGTGCTGGGCTGGCTGTTAGCGGAGGGGTCGTAAAGACATTCACGAAGTTGTCGTCGAGCAGCGTCCCTTGTATCTCTCCCCATTCGTCTATGGCTGCGCCGCTGCCGCCTCCGCCGCAACCTGCTGGGTTGGTACAGGGGCCGCCCTCCGGAAAGTAATAAACATCCACCTCAATCTGCGGTTTGGGCGTGCTAGGCAGGATTACATTCACCGTCAGCGGAAGCGTTCCGCTGGAACTCGGGAATACGCTGATGCCGCCTTCCGCGCCGCCGTTGATGCTCACAAAGGCCAGACCATATTGTTGTGGCGGAGTCGTCGGCGTGGTCCATGTGGATGGAAACGACGTTTGCACTGGGATGGTTGCACCGGGGGTCAGTGCTCCGCCCACCACGTTGGGTCCGGCCAGTGTCACGAAATGTGGGCTTGTGCCTGTGCGCGGCATGCGTGTGCCGCCCGTTCCAGGCTGATAGTACCAGTAAGTGAGGGTTTCCTGGGCTGAAGCGCGAGGCTGATCGGGAAAGACGGAGAGCGCCGTCGCGCCGATCAGGATAGCCAGCAAGGTTCGTTGATTCATATCAACCTCCATGGTCGTTTTTCCACCCGGCGGGGAATGCCGGGCAGGTTAGGGGAGTCAGGCCATTAGCCCACATCGGAAATTCGATTGTGGTTCATACTTGGGGAATGCCTGCCTGTGCACGTCTCTTGCCGAAGATAGTGCTGATGGTCTCGCCTGAATCCGGATTTCGGCACGCATAGAATACAACGAACCCGCATGGATTGACTTTATTTTTTTCATTGCAGGAAGTTGGGCTATCTGCCCCAAATCTGAAGGTAGCTGGTGGAGCAGGTCTGACCACAAACGAGCGGTGCCCCAGGTCTGGATTTTCAAACCTGGGAGACCACGAACCCTGATAGCGCGTATTGTGTTTTTTTAGAAAGTCGGAGTGTGATAATTCCGGACCTTCAAAACCAGGGTCCTCGGCGCACGAACTTTGTGCAGGGGTAGAAAGTACGCCGGGTGTCCCATCTGTATAGCGCGCCTTCTATACTTATCTTTCATGTCTTACGCCGCCGCCATCGATCAACTCAGTGCTATGGCGCCGGAACTGTACTCTCATCCCGGTCAGCCGCGGCGAAAGTTCTCGCTCAATGAAGTCCGCACCCTGCTCGCCTCCCTTGGCAATCCGCACCGCCGCTTTCGTTCCGTGCTCATCGCCGGAACCAACGGCAAAGGCTCCACGGCAGCCACCCTGGCCTCCATTCTCGTCGCTACCGGAGCGCGCGTCGGCCTCTACACCTCGCCGCATCTCGAGCGCGTCAACGAACGCATCCGCATCGGCAACTCAGAAATTGCCGACGACGACTTCGCCCGTCTCTACTTTCGCGTTCACCAAGCCGCGCAGCAGCTTGTACAGCAAGGCAGCCTCCCGCAACATCCCAGCTTCTTTGAAATCCTCACCGCCATGGCCTTCCTCCACTTTGCTGAAGCCGAAGTCGATCTTGCCGTCCTCGAAGTCGGCATGGGCGGCCGCCTTGACGCCACCAACGTCGTTGATCCGCTCCTCTCCATCATCACCGACATCTCGCTCGACCACACCGAATGGCTCGGCTCCACCATCGCCGCCATCGCGCGCGAAAAAGCCGGCATCCTGCGCCAGGGTGGAACGCTGATTCGGCTCCCTCAATTCACCGAGGCCGACGATGTTCTCGATGAGATCTCGAAAGATCTCAGCGTGCGCACAATCGAAGCGATCGACTATCTGCCCGAAGGCCTGGGTGCCCCAGATCCAGGCTTCCCAGATCCAGGCTTCCCAGATCCAGGCTTCCCAGGTCCAGGCTTCCCACAGATAGGTCTTCATCCATGGGGTGCCCCTGGTCCCTCGCATTTGGGGACCAGGGAGAACATAACGCAAATTGAAAGTCAGATCGCCGCCGAAGCCAGCCCGTACACTGTTACCGTCCTCGGTTCTTCCGTAGAAGTATCTTCTCCTCTCACCGGAGCGCACCAGCGGCGAAACATCGCGCTGGCCATCACCGCGGCCGTCGAGCTTGCCGGCGATTTTGGCTTTCACATTACGCCGTATCAGATTTCCGAAGGCATTCGTCAAACCGTGTGGCCTGGCCGCCTCGAGCGCATCTCGTCACGCGGCGTCGAATGGGTACTCGACGTGGCCCACAACCCGGCAGGCGTATGGGCTGTTCGCGGCGGTATGACCTGCGTGCCGGGTGGCCGTAAAGCGCAGACTTTAGTCTTCAGTTGCCTGCGCGACAAGCCCCTCACCCAGATGGCGCAAATCCTCTTTCCGTACTTTGAGCAGATCGTCCTCGCGCCCATCCACTCCGCCCGCGCCGCGTCTATGGAAGACCTGGTCGCCGCCGCGAAACTGACCGAGACGCCATTCTTCGTTGCGGAATCGGTCGCTGCCGCGCTACAGTTGGCGAGAAAGCATACCAGCAGCGGCCCAATCATTGTCTGCGGATCGGTTTACCTGGTCGGCGAGGCGCGTTCGCTGCTGCTGGCCGAAGGGGGCATCGCGTGAAACCGCGCCTCAAAAAGCTGAGACAGCGCTTCAAAAGACGCCCCAGTCAGCGCCCTCAACAACGTCCCAATCCGCTGCCCCGGTTTTATCGCTGGCGCACCAACCTCATCCAGGCGCCGCTCTTCGTGCTGCTCACCGCGCTCTGCGGCAGTCTCTCGCTCTTGGTGTCGCTGGTAGACAAAAAGGGCAACGCGCAGCATCGCATCGCGCGCTTTTGGGCGCGAGCAAGCATATGGAATTCTTATTCAAAACTCAAAATCGTTGGCGCCGAAAATCTGCTTCGGCGCACTGCGGCCGTCTACGCCTGCAACCACACCTCCTACATGGATGTGCCGGTAATCTTTGCCGCGCTGCCCTTCCAATTTCGTATTATGGCGTGGAAGCTCTTGTGGCGCATTCCTTTTATCGGCTGGTACCTCAATAGCTCCGGGCAGTTGCCCATCGATACCCGCAACCCGCGCGCCACGATCTCCAGCATGGCGGCAGCAGCCAAAGTGCTCCGCGCCGGCATGCCGCTTTTTCTCTTTCCCGAGGGCGGTCGCACCTCCGACGGCGCACTGCGTCCATTTCTTCCCGGCGCGGCCTATCTCGCCATTCGCGCTCAGGTTCCCCTGGTGCCCATCGCGCTCAGCGGAGTCTACGATCTCATGCCCATCCACACCCATCACTATTATCCCGGCACATTGACGGTGAGCATCGGCAAGCCCATCGAGACCGCGGGAATGACCATGCGCCACGTCGATGAACTCACCGCGCGCCTCCGCGCCGCCATCGACGCCCTGCGCAAGCCATAGGTGCGTAGCGGCGCCCGCCTCGTGAGACCACTGGCAATTTCCATTGCTCCGTTGCCGCACCTTTCCGCATCCAACGCAAAGATGCCGCAGGAGGCTCCGGGATGATCGTCGAAATGCGTACCTACAAGCTCAAGCCGGGCAAGAGAGCAGAGTTCCTCGAAATCTTCCGTTCCCGGTCGATGCCGGCGCACGCGGAGATCGGAATGAAGATTCTTGGTCCGTGGCTCTCCATTGAAAATGCCGACACGTTTTTCTTTATGCGCGGCTTCCCCGATCTCGCCTCGCGCGAGCCGATGAAGGCAAAGTTTTACGAAGGGAAGCTTTGGAAAGACGAGCTGGAACAGGTGTTGATGCCGATGATCGAGAGGTACGACGTTGTGCTGGTCGACGATTCCGAAGGCTTGGTGCACTGGTAACGGCATTGATAGAATCCCGCGGCAGGTGCCCCAGTCACCACGGTATCAGGAGCTGTGCCCCGTTCATCGCCTTATCGCGATGAGCGGGCAGGTGCCCCAGGTCCGACCGTAAATCAAAACTGGACCCTTTCGTCACCTATCGCATTAGCCGCCCCCGTGATTACACTGATTGCTGCCATGTGCGTTCACATCGCTATTCCCGAGCCCACCGGCGCCGACCCAGCCTTCAACCAGCGCTCCCTGCCCGCCTATCTTGCCGCCCTGCGTTCCGCCGGGGCCACGCCCATCATCGTTCCCCTTCACGAACATCAGGACCGTGTCGCCCGCCTGCTCGCCGGCGTCCAGGCCGTGCTTCTGCCCGGCAGCAAATCAGACGTAGACCCGCAGCGCTACGGCGAGGCCGCCATTCCCGAGTGCGCCGCGCCCGACCCTGCCCGCGCCGCCGTCGACGAGCTGCTCCTCCAGGACGCCTTCAACCTCCACAAGCCCATCCTGGCCATCTGCTACGGCATTCAAACCCTGAACGTCTGGCTCAATGGCTCGCTGGTGCAGCATCTGAAAACCTCTGTCAATCACAGCCCAGGAGACGGACTGTTAGAAGCCCACCCAATCCACATCGCGTCCGGTTCACGGCTGTCCAGCCTGAGTCGTGTCGCCGATCCCCAGGTCAACTCCTCGCACCACCAGGCCATCAAGGTTGCCGGCGACGGTCTCTTGGTGACCGCCCTCTCATCTGCCGATGGTGTCATCGAAGCTGTCGAACTCGACTCGCGCGAGCACTTTGTTCTCGGAGTGCAATGGCATCCCGAGCGAACCTACACCACAAGCGCCTTCTCCCGCGGCCTCTTCGCCGCCTTCGTGCAAGCCGCCGTAGTGTGGAAGCCGCGCCACATCCAAGAAAAGGTTGCGTCTGTATAAGACAAAATACGGGTGCCCCAGGTCCCTCGCAATTGGGGACCGGGGATCAACGAGGAATCGAAGGTGTCGGTATGAACGTCGTGCTCAATCTTCCACAAATCTTCGTACCCCATCCATTCGCATTATTTCTGGCATATCGGTGTCCCCAGCGACTCGGTGTCCCCAGCGAGCGATCTTTGCTCGCTGGGGTGAAGGGACAGGTCTTCGTCGCTGGAGAGATTAATGGGTGGGAAACCACGAATCTCAACCGCTAACTTGCTAACTCGCTAACCCCGCGAAGCGGGGGCTAACTTGCTGCATTTGTCAAACCTTTTCCACTGCACCCGCCCCCATCATTACGAGTGAGATAATTTGCAACGAAATCCATGACAGAAACCCCAAATCCCGCAACCCGCCTCAACGCCCTCCTGGTCGAGTCCTCTCAGCCCCCGCTCGACCCCTTTCTGACCCAGCACTTCGACGCCCTACTCTCGCTCTTTCTTCGCTGGAACGCCCGCATCAACCTGACCTCCATTCGCGACGAAGAAGGCATCCTCTCCCGCCATTTTGTCGAGTCCATCGCCTGTGCCCGCGCTCTCCCCGCCGGCCTCTCCACCCTTCTCGACTTCGGTTCCGGCGCAGGCTTCCCCGGCCTTCCCATCGCCCTCTGCCGTCCGGAGATCTCCGTTACCCTGGCCGAGTCGCAGGGTAAAAAAGCTGCTTTTCTGTGCGAGGCCGTCCGCGTTCTCGGCCTTGCCGCAGAGGTTCACTCCGGCCGCGCCGAATCACTCGCCACGCAATTCGATTGCGTCACCCTCCGCGCCGTCGACAAAATGGACCGCGCCATCCAGGCCGCAGTTCATCTCGTTCGTCAAGGTGGCTGGCTCGCACTCATGACCACCAACGCCGGCCTTCCCGCCCTCAAGGCATCCGCAGGCGCAGATTTCTCCTGGACCGTCGCGCCTCTTTTTCCCAACAGCGACGACCGCCTGCTCGCCCTGGGCAAGCGCGCCAATCAGCCTCCATCCGAATAGCCGCCCGCCACCTCAATCCCAATGCTTCATCCGCGGCCAAATCTCCTGCAGGTTCCACTCATATCCGCGGCAGTGGTAGATCGGCTTCCACTCATCCGGGCGCGAGAGCGGATACTTTGTATTGCCGATGATCGAGTAGCTGGCGCAATGCTCCTTCATATTCCGCTCACGTCCCTCGCCCAGCACAATCAAGCTCTCGCCGGTATAGTCCCTCGGCCCCCAGATCCAGTAATTCTGGTGATTGCCGATAGCCTTCGGCAGCCCATATCGCGGCCCAAAAAAATCAATCGCCCCGGCGTCTCCATAGTTGTTCGCGAAGATCGCGGTCTTCCGCTGATCCTCGGGCGATAGCGTCTTGTAGTACGCCGCCACGCGTTGCGCAATCTCCTCCCAGCCGAACATGTCTGCGTAAAGTTGCGGCAGAACCCCTTGCGGCTGATTCTCAAACCTCTGCTGTTCGATCCCCAGCTTGTGTTCGTAAGCAAGAAAGTTCGGAATACTTAGAACCGGCAGCAGTGTCGGAACGTAGATGCCGCCAATCCCGGCAATCGCCAGCGCCAAAGTCGGCTTCACCCACACCCACAGCCTGCGTTCGGTCGCGCTCTCCACCCACACAGCCCCCGCGGCAAACACCATCGGGTACACCGGCGCAACGTAATACATCTTGCCGTGCAGCGCCATCATCTCCGCCAGAAAAACCAGGTAAGCCCATCCCAGCGCGCGATACAGCCGACCATGTTTCGAAAAGAAAAACAGCAGCGCCGCGGGCGCCAGCAGCGCGGCGGCAAAACCCAGCATCTGTGCCTGTGCCATCAGAAAGGGCAGCGGAGCAAGCACAATGTCCCTGCCGTTCTCGCGGATGTTGCGCATCAACTCAAGAAATGGAAACTGGTGCCGCCACTGCCACAAGAAATTAGGCAGCGCAACCGCCGCCGCCAGCGCGCCGCCCAGCCAGAACCAGCGATGCCGCAGGCTTTCCCTGAGCGCCGTCAGGCACACGCCAAGCACCAATCCCGAGAGCCAGAACACCACGCCGTACTTGTTTAGAACCGTCACGCCCGCCAGCGCGCCCACAAAAATCCACAGCGGCTCGCGACCAGTCTTGGCGATGCGCACCACCACGCACGCCATCCCCGTCCACAGCAGCGGGTCGAATGCGTTCATCGTGAAAATGTGCGAAAGAGCCAGCGAGACAGGCGCCATCAATGCCGCCAGCGAGGCCAGAAACATCGCCCACCGCCGCCCTCCCAACTGCCGCGCTAGCACTCCCGCCAAAACAATCGTCCCCGCTCCGGCCAGCGCCGGCAGCAGCCGCAGCGCCCACAACGAAGTCCCAATCGAGTGCTGCAGTAGCCAGGCAACCCAGCCAATCAGCGGCGGCTGGTCCACATATTGCTCCCCACAAGCCAGGTAGTAGAGCTCATCGCGGAAGTATCCGTAATGCGGCCCGGCCACGCAGTAAAGCGCCATTCTCGCCAGCGCAACATACACGACAATCGCCATCCCCGACGTAAATCGGAACAGCTTGCGGCTCTCACTTGCCGCGTCAGTAACAGCGGTGTTTATGCTCATAAGATTATTTACGAATAATAACGGAAACCGTTCCTTCCGCGATTGCCCAACATTCCCACGCCCGCATACATGCTAACGCGCATCTCCGCTTACGCCGCGCCGCCGCGCCCTTCCCTGTTATGGAAAAACAGAATAAACTCTTCACCGTGAATGCTTGCGTGGTTCCATGGTTGCGCAACTCAAAATCCGGGAGGACTCCGCTCATGATCGGCAGGAATTTGCGTTATTTTTTTATCTTCTTGTTGGCGGCGTGCTTAGCCGCTTCCTTGCAAGCGCAGAAAATCGTAAAGGGGCCTTGGTTTACGCCGTCGGTAACCAATGGCGATCAGCCTCCATGCTGCGCCATGATGATGTCCACGGCGCGTGCGCGCACCGTACTCAGGGAATCAATGCAAAAAAGCCTCACCGGCGAAATGAAAAATTGCGTTATAAAGTTGTGTACCAAGTGGGATTACGATTCGCACCAAATCTGGATGCGCGCCAACGGCTTCGACTACTTACGCGAGGAAACTTGGTTCGAAGGAAATCGCCACAATATACTGATGGTTCACGTCGACTTCAGCAAGGACCAGAATTATATTTCTGCCTACCATCCTCCATATTTCTCCTGCGGCGGCGTAAATTGTTACAGCGTGCTCAGAATCATCCGCCTGAAGCGTAAACACGTATTGTCCTCTACCATTCCGGCGGAGCTGCTCTCCTGCTCTGGAAATTGCGATCAAGAGTGGAGGAAGAAAAAAACCTCCTCGACCAGCCTGGACATCAACTGGCCCAGTGCAGAAAATGCAAGGAGATTCGCCGACGCCTTCAACCGCCTGCTCTATGCAGCGCACAGCGGCGAGCTGGAGCGAGAGGCCGCGGCCTTCACCAAAGCCGCGGCGGACTATCGTGCGGCAAATCCCAAACCGCCCCTCGACCCTGAAGCGAACGGCGAACGCTTCCTGGCCGAAGACGCCTCTCGTAGAGGAAACCTCGACGAAGCTGCCGCGCACTTTCAGGCCGCTCTGAAAATCCAGCCCGCCTGGCCCTCTGGCTGGATCAGCCTGGCGTCAATCTACGCCGGGCAAATGGACTACTTCAACGCCGCCGATGCCATGAAGCACTACCTAGAACTTCTCCCCGACGCTCCCAACGCCAAAGCCGCCCGCGAACAAATGATCGCATGGGAGGAGAAAGCCAACCCACCCGCCGAATTGCTGCTGGAAAATCCGCAGCAACCAGAAGACCAGGATGTGCAACCAAATGAAGACGAGGATCCGAAACCGGAACAAGGCCAAACAAACACAAAACCCCACTGAATGGCCGTTGTCTCCATGTGCGGAGATCGCTATGCGGAAAAATGCAAATATTGGAGCAAGAAGCGTCAGGGCACGGCTTCAGCCGTGCCGAAAAGACAGAATATAAATCGTGGGCTTCAGCCCCTGAGGAACGCGTTCCTTTGCGCTTGGGTTTCTCCCGTAGGGAGAAAATGAAAATAGCCCCGGGTGAAACCCGGGGAATGCGATCCATTGAGAACCCACCGTCCCGGAGGGCCGGTGCGAAATCCGCCAATTTCGGGGTACGAAAACCAGG
>JBEKFS010000060.1:0-19386 GCA_050013195.1 Occallatibacter sp. | reverse complement strand
GGATTCGCCCTTGAAGGGCAGAAAAGGAAGAAGGAAATGAAAAAGTTCAATGTTGGTCTGGCTCTGATCGCCGTTGCAGTTTGCGCCCTGATGTCGTTCAGCCCGCTGAATGCTTACGCGGACTCGGTAACCCTGACGCTTGCATCGGCCCCAACAAGTTATGGGGGAGAAGATGTGTATCCCTACAATTTCAACGTCAACGGCAGCGCAACCACCATTCCGCTGATGTGTCTCAGCTTGAACAACAAAATCGACTTCGGTGAGAGCTGGACAGCATCCATTTCGGCAATCTCCTCATTTACCGGAACCACACTCACTGACTATGAAGAAGCTGCCTGGCTTTTCAATGACGCCAACGTTAATCCTACGAATGTGGGAGACGATCAGTGGGCGGCCTGGGAAATATTCGCCACTGTTACGAACCCTCCCGACAGCGGCGTTGCAACTCAATATAACGCTGCGGTTGCTGCTGTCACTACCGGCGGTGGCTTGCCTGCAAGCTGGCGGTGGCTTGCCTGCAAGCTTCTATCAGCAATTCGTAATCTACTCTCCCACAAGCGGCTGGCCCTCGGGAGACGGCACGCCTCAGATTTTCATTGGCGAAAATTCCTTCTCGGGCGGTGCGCCTACCCCTGAGCCCGGCAGCTTAGCCCTGCTCGGTACCGGCATGTTCGGATTCGCAACCTTTATGTACCGCAGAAAGAGGATTGCTTGAGATACCTCTGCGCGCGCATTCTATCAATCTGTTTGTAGGACCGATTGCATATTGCCTGGCCCCGATTGCAGCGCTGTCGCCTTCGGTTGAATGGCCGCGAGTTTTTCACGGTTGCTTTCGCTCTGTCAGATCTGGTTGATGAGTGTATACATTTGATCATTTATTGAGTGAGGTCGATTTGATATCGGCTTATTCTAATTTGTCGTGGCTTGCAGTGGCGACAGCGCTCCACATTGTCGCAGCTGCGTCGATGTTATTGCGTCCGTCTCGACATTTTTCTGGACTGCAGATGCGTAAATCGCTACTCATTTCGCTGCAGCTTGCGCTGATTATGCCGCTAGCCGGCCTTTGAGCCAGTGTTAACTACCTAGGCGCTATTTCGACGATTTCGCTGGTCAAATCCTCTGCAGTGATATTTATTTTTATTCGAAATGTCGGGTTTCTGGGGGTTTGAAACCTGAGAAAGACCTGTTTCCAGGGCGTTTTCCCCCGCCTGGTAACGTATATTAGTAACCTCTAATTTACTCCAAAATAACTGATTTTAAAGACAGATACTGTAAAATTTACATTGACTGGAAAATGGACATTATGTATTATTTGATACAGTTGCCGGAAGTGTGGATACGGCTTTATGATGTTTTCATCCTGAGAATGTGTTTTGTAGTGCCTGTTCGTTGCGGGAAAGTTCTGCAATCCTGTGATGAATTCGCGCAGTAGCAGAACACGCTCAATTGGTTTCACTTAGCCACTATTAATGCAGGGGGGATGCAAATGAAAAAGTTCAGTTCGGTTATTGTTTTTTTCTCTGTAGTGCTGTGCGCAATTTTGTTGCTTTGCCCGTCCAGGGGCTACGCAGAGACAATGACACTGACGCTTGAAAGTGTTGGTGGGCAATCTTCGGGAACCATTACAGGTGATTACGTATACCCCTACAATTTCAGCTTCAACGGCAGCGCTACACTCACGCCGCTGATGTGCATCAGCTACGAGAATGAAATCTACTTTGGCGAGACCTGGCAGGCGACGCTTATACAGGTCACAGGGTCGGGGAACACGCAATACATTGAAGCGGCTTACATCTTCTCTCTGGCTACCGCTCCCAACGCGTCAGCAAATACCATCGCAATTGCGCAGTGGGCTAATTGGGAACTCTTCGATGAGAACGATCCCACTTTGTTGGCCAACCTGCCCTCTGGATATCAGCCTCAGATAGACGCTATGACGGTCCAGGCTTTGGCTTTTGCCACGGCAAACCCGTCTGCCAACTTTCCGAATATTGACATTTTTATCCCAACAGCTGGTTCCCAGCCCGTGGGTGATGGCTTACCGCAGTTTTTTGTTGGAGACCCTGTCCCTCCTGAAGCGCCTGAGCCCAGCAGCTATCTCCTCTTCGGAACCGGCCTGCTCGGCCTCGCGGCCTTATGGTTTCGCAGAAGGTGCGTTGCTTAAGAAATCTCTGGGGACCGCGATGATCGGTCCCCAGCAAATCGCGTAAAAGACAATGTCGGCGGCTTGGATCTGAAATTCTGCATCCAAGCCCGTATAGGGTAGCCTAAGTGCTATATATATCATTGATTTAAGGCTTGGATTAGAGATTTTTCCGCGCCTTGGACGTAATCAATTCCAGTTTTTTTCACTTCTCCTTTGATGTAAACCCTTCAAAAAAATCCCGTCTGCCGAATTCTGCCGAACCCGTGTGCTGGCAATTAGATTGGAATAATGGGACAGGCGCGAGCCAAATGGAGGCAGGAACTGGGCGCGATGGTCGCGCTGGCGGTTCCGGTGGTGTTGAGCGAGCTGGGCTGGATGGCCATGGGCATCGTAGACACCATCATGGTGGGCAGGCTGGGCCCTGCGGCCATCGGTGCCGTGGCACTGGGCAATGCCGTCTACTACACCCCTGCCCTTTTCGGCATCGGTATTCTGCTGGGGCTGGACACGTTGGTGGCGCAGGCCTACGGGCGCAAGGACCACGACGAGTGCCATCGCTGGCTGGCCCAGGGAGTCTATCTTGCATGCATCGCTACGCCGCCGCTGATGCTGCTCATTTATCTAGCCAGTTTTGGCTTTGCCCCCGTTGGCATTACGCCAGTGGTGGCTGCTCCGGCCGCCGCTTATCTGCGTATCCTCAACTGGGGCACCCTGCCGCTGCTGCTCTACGCCGGCACGCGCCGTTACCTGCAAGGCGTGGGCGATGTGCGCGTCATTACTCTGACCTACGTCGCGGCCAACCTGCTCAACTGGTTCGGCAACTGGGTGCTCATATACGGAAAATTAGGGTTTCCGGCTTGGGGCGTCAGCGGTTCGGCCCTCTCCACGTTGCTAGCGCGCATCTTCATGGCCGCGGCGATGCTGGGCTTTGCCTGGCGCTATGAGCGTAAGCGCGGCCACCCGCTCTTCCGCCACTGGGCCGGGCCCAGCCTGACCAGGATCAGGGAACTGGCGCGTCTGGGTGTTCCGGCAGCAGGGCAAATCGTGCTGGAAGTGGGTGCATGGAACCTGGCTACTCTTTCGGCCGGCTGGCTGACGCCGGCTGCCCTGGCCACGCACCAAATTGCCCTCAACTACGCCAGCCTCACCTACATGGTCCCGCTGGGCATCTCGGCGGCCGCAGCGGTCAGCGTCGGCCATGCCGTGGGCGCCGGAGATGGCGCACGTGCGCGCCGCGCCGGTTGGCTCGCCCTGGGGCTGGGTACCAGCTTCATGCTGCTCGCAGCCGTGGTCTTCCTGGTGGCGCCGGGCCCGCTCATCGCCCTCTACACCCGCGACCCTCAAGTCATGGCCGTTGGTCCCAGCCTGCTCGGTCTGGCAGCGGCCTTCCAAATCTTCGACGGCATCCAGACCGTCTCCACCGGCGCCTTGCGCGGGCTGGGCGAGACGCGGGTGCCCATGCTGGCCAACCTGGTTGGCTACTGGGTGTTGGGATTGCCGCTCGGCCTGAGCCTATGCTTTCTGCTGCACTGGGGCATCTACGGCCTGTGGATCGGCCTTTTGCTGGCCTTGTTCGTCATCGCCGCGACTCTGCTCGCGCGCTGGCAGCGCGATTCGGCGCGCCTTGAACTACGATCCTGACACAGATGAAGTTGCCCCCGACCGAAACGGTTCTGATGCCCGATTAGCCAACGCCGCGCCCTCTTCCAGGGACTCTGACCCCGATTCCCTCTGCCCGGATGCCGGGACGTCGGCCCATCGCTCACGACTATAATGGAAGCCAAGCGAAAGATAGACTCTTTCCCGAATTCATCGGAAGGGAATCCCGCCAAATGGCGACAGGCGATCCAGCCCTGGGCGAACAACAGGGCAAACTCGGCGCGCAGATGCGCGTCACAAACGATTTCAGTATCAATGTGGCGACGGTGAACGGCTCCGGCTCGCAGTCCGCTAATAGCGTCCTGATGAAGAGCATCTTTGGAATGGGTGTTCCCGTCAGCGGGAAGAACCTTTTCCCCTCCAACATTGCCGGACAGCCCACCTGGTTTTTGATTCGTGCCAGCAAGGACGGATACGTCGCCCGCAAGAGCGTCTCAGAAATCCTGGTTGCGCTCAATCCGGAGACCGCCCAGGCCGATGTGCGTGCCCTGCCCTCCGGTGGCGTGGCCATCTACGAAGAGAACTTCAAGCTCGATCAGGTACGCGGAGACGTGTTCTTTTATCACGTGCCCTTTGACAAGCTCACTGCCTCCATCTGCCCCGAGGTCAAGCTGCGCAAGCTGGTCAAGAACATGGTCTACGTGGGCGTTGTCGCCCAGTTGCTGGCCATTGATCTGAGTATTGTGGAAAGCAATCTGCGCCGGCAGTTCTCCAAGAAGCAAAAAGTATTTGACCTGAACTTCGGTGGAGCCAAGGCGGGCTACGACTATGCTCTGGCTAATTTGACCAAGCGCGATCCCTTCTTCATAGAGAAGATGAATAAAACCGAGGGCAAAATCATTATCGACGGCAACGCGGCCTGCGGCATGGGCGCGGTCTTTGCCGGTGTAACGGTGGTTGCCTGGTACCCCATTACGCCTTCCACCTCGGTGATCGAGTCCACCACGGACCTGCTTAAAAAGCTGCGTGTTACGCCGGCTGGCAAAGCTACCTTTGCCGTGATCCAGTCCGAAGATGAGTTGGCCGCCATCGGCATGGTGCTGGGCGCAGGCTGGGCTGGCGCCCGCGCCATGACCTCAACCTCTGGCCCCGGAATGTCGCTGATGGCGGAGTTCTGCGGCCTGGGCTACTACGCGGAGATTCCCGGCGTCATCATCAACGTGCAGCGCACCGGGCCTTCCACAGGCATGCCCACGCGCACTCAACAGGCTGATCTGCTTTCGGCTGCCTTCCTCTCCCACGGCGACACCAGGCATCCGATTTTGCTGCCGGGTTCGGTAAAGGAATGCTTCGAGTTGACCCAGGCGGCCTTCGATCTGGCTGAGCGCATGCAAACTCCTGTCTTTGTGCTCACCGATCTCGACCTGGGCATGAACAACTGGATGTCCGAGCCCTTTGATTATCCCGCCAAGCCGCTCGATCGTGGCAAGGTGCTCACAGCCGCCGACCTGGAGCGACTGGGCGGCTTTGCCCGCTACCGCGACGTGGACGGCGACGCCGTCGGCTGGCGCACCCTGCCCGGAACGCGCCACCCCAAGGCCTCGTACTTCACCCGCGGTTCAGGACACACGGATGCAGCCAAATACACCGAGGATCCGGTCGAGTACCAGGCGGTGATGGATCGGCTGGTGCGCAAGTTCGAGAGTATGCGCGAGTTGGTTCCCGCCCCGGTTGTGTTCAAAAACGGCAGCTCGAAAATTGGCTTCCTGGCCTTCGGTTCCACCGATTGCGCCCTTACCGAGAGCCTTGACCAGATCAAGCTACGGTACGCGAAGGATGCAGATTATCTGCGCATCCGGGCCATTCCATTCGCCCAGGCAATTCACGACTTTGTGGCCTCCCACGAGCGCATTTATGTCGTCGAGCAGAACCGAGACGCGCAATTGGCCAGCCTGCTCAAGCTCGATCTTCCCGCTGCCCAGGTGACCAAGCTGCGCAGCATTCTCCACTACAACGGATTACCCGTGGACGCCGATCTCATCACCGCGCAATTTGCGCATCAGGAGGGCCTCTAAATGGCAACCACCACACCCGCTCCCAAAGTCAACCACATCGGCCTTCCTATACTTGATTATCGCGGCGGCAAAAGCACGCTGTGCGCCGGTTGCGGCCACAACGCCATCTCTGAGCGCATCGTCGACGCCTTGTTCGAGATGAGCGTCGAGCCGGATCGCGTCATGAAGATGAGCGGCATCGGCTGCTCTTCCAAAAGTCCGGCCTACTTCCTCAGCCGCTCGCACAGCTTCAACGGCGTGCATGGGCGCATGCCGGCCATCACCACTGGCGCAGTCCTCGCCAACCATACTATGACCACCATCGGCGTCTCCGGCGATGGCGACACCGCCTCCATAGGCATGGGCCAGTTCGTTCACCTTATGCGCCGCAATCTGCCCATGATCTACATCATCGAGGACAACGGCGTCTACGGACTCACCAAAGGCCAGTTCTCGGCCACCGCTGACCTCGGCTCCAGGCTCAAGACCGGCGTAGTCAACGATCTGCCCGCCATCGACACCTGCGCACTGGCCATCCAGCTGGGCGCCACCTTTGTGGGCCGGTCGTTTTCCGGCGACAAGAAGCAGTTGCTCTCCATGCTCAAGGCCGCCATCGCCCACAAGGGCACGGTAATGCTGGATGTCATCAGCCCCTGCGTCACCTTCAACGATCACGAGGGATCGACCAAAAGTTACAAGTTCATGCAGGAAAACGACGCGCCCATCAACGAAATCGGCTTTGTGGCCAGCTTCGACGAAATCGCCGTCGATTACGACTCCGGTGAGGTTTTCGAAGTGCAGATGCACGACGGTTCCAACCTGCGCCTGCGCAAGCTGCACGAGAACTACAACCCCACCGACAAGGCCAACGCCGTGCGCACTCTGATGGAAGCGCACGACAACAACGAGATTCTCACCGGTGTCTTCTACATCAACACCACCAAGCCCACCTTCATCGACCAACTCAATCTGGTCAGCGAGCCGTTGGGAACTCTGCCCGAGTCGCTTACCCGGCCGCCTAAATCGGCGCTCGATACACTGATGGCAGCGCTGATGTAACCTCCCGCCTTCCAGTTCGCACCAGCAGAAATGCCCCGCAAATGCGGGGCATTTCTGTTACAGGTCAATCTGTCGCGGACTTGCTGCTAGTTATTCGGCATAGGAGGAGGCGCTACGCTGCCGCAGTCCGGGCCTTTGTAAACAGACGAGGAATTGATGGTGTATTCGATTGTCCTGGAGTTCGGTCCCATCTGCATGGTGCTAACAAAATGCACCTTGCCGATAGCGTGATTTGGGTCGGGCCATGAAGATTCCACGGTTCCTTTGCCGGGCATTCTGCCGCTGCAAATCCAGTCGGCGGTCATGCTGGTGGCCCTCTTCACGACGTTGGTGGCTTGGCAGTCGTGGTTCTGCGGCATCGGCGCTCCATATTTGTCGATCCAGGCTTGGGTAAGGCAAACCTGCATCGTGTGCGGACCGCCGCCGGGCATTGTCATGCCCCCGGGCATGGGTGACTGCTGCCAGGTCATGTTAGTGGTTATCTCCCACAGGCCGGGTTTTCTGACGGCTTGCGCCCAGGCAAATACTGCCAAAACAAACAAGCAGCAGCCTATTGTGATCAAAACTCGAGTCTTGTGCATGATTTCTCCTGTCGGATCGCGCCAGCTCTTGGCCGCGCGCACATTCACTCTACCGCAGCGCGCAAGGTACAGGAAAGAGAAAAACTCAACTCCGTTTAGCCAGAGCCTCGCTGCCCAGCGCCAGCAGGGCGTCAGTCACGCGGCTGGCGTAGTGGCGGACGACTTTCTCTTCGCTGGCAAAGTCGCCGGTAATAACGCGCACGCCCAGCGCCTCGATGCGCTCAATGTCAGGGATGATGGGAGACGCTCCTTCGGCTGCGTAACGGGCCAGCGTCTCCGGCGAAAAAGCCCCGGTGTTCACCAGGGCATAGTCGAAGATGGGCGCGTGGGTGTGCTCGTAAATCCGTTCAATGTGTTGCGATGCTGCCAATCCCAGGCTTTCGTTTGCCTGGGTCATCAGGTTGCAGATGTAAACGCGCACTCCTCGGGCGCGCGCCAACGCCGCGGGTAGTCCCTGCACTAACAGGTTAGTAATCAAAGAAGTGTACAGCGAGCCCGGTCCCACACTGATCAGGTCAGCGCGCTCGATGGCCTCCAGCGTCTCCGGCAGTGGAGCCGCGTCCGGAGGATCGAGCATCAACTCCGCGATGCGCTTGTGGCTGGCAGTAATATTGGTCTCGCCCCGTACCAGCGAGCCGTCGTCCATGCGCGCCACCAGCGTGGCGTTGGCCGTTGTAACCGGGTAGATGCGCCCGCGTGTGGCCAGAATCTTCGACGCCAGTTGAATGGCGTGGCCAAAGTCGCCGGTGATCTCGGTGAGCGCGGCCACAAAAAGATTGCCAAAGTTGTGCCCCTCCAGGGCATCACCCTTGCGAAAGCGATAGCCGAAGAGACGGACCAGCAGGTCCTCCTCTTCGCTGAGCGCCACCATGCAGTTGCGCAGGTCGCCCGGAGGCAGCATATTGAAATCTTTGCGCAAGCGACCGCTGGAGCCGCCGTCGTCTGTCACGGTGACCACCGCTGCCAGGTCAGAGATCAGGCCCCCTTCCGGAACGCCCTGGCTGGAAGAGGCCACATGGCTCCGCAGCCCGCGCAGCAGTGTGGAAAGGCCAGTGCCGCCGCCGATAGCCACCACGCGCATCGGATGGGTCGCAACTGCCCCTGCAGCCGTCTGCTCAGACGGCTCCGTACCGAAGGTCGAGATGATCGCGGAGGTCACTTGAGCCCTATGGCACCTCGGGATACAAGAGCTCAGTGAACCGGGGATCGTCCGCCATGCCCTGGAAATCGTTGTCGACGCGAGCCTGAAGCCGGTTCCGGGGGTTCAGTTCGATTGCCCTGGCCAAGTTGCCAAGACAATCCTGGGTGCGCCCGGTTATCGCATCCAGCAGCGCCATTCCGTAGAAGGCATAGTCTGCCTCTGGATAGGCCGCCAGAATCGAACCAAACTCTTCGCGCGCCTCCTCATAGTAGCCGGTATTCAGCTTTGAAACGGCGTAGTCGTAGTGCTCCTCGGGTGTCGGGAACGTCAGGTTTTGCTTGTCCAGTTGCCGCTGGCAGATGCTGATGTACATCTTGCACCGTTCCAGCAACTCGGGCGGTGCGGTAGCAAGCAGCTTCTCGAATGCGGCCAGGGATTTATCGAATTTGCCCTGCTGCAGCAGTACCATGGCGGCCTGGAAGTGCTGGAAGGCTGGCCCCGTGCCCGAATTGGAGTGGGCGACGGGTTTTCCGGATAGTGAAGAATCTGTTTTGCGGTCGTGCGCCAAAGTTCAAGCCTCTTGCATCATGGGATTACTACGTCTGTGCAGACATTCAGCACGGTTGAGCCAGTTTGCCGCCGGCTGAAAACTGCGCTTGAGAATCGCACTGCTTAGCCACCCTTTATACGCACAACTCCGCCTTCCGTCAAGCCAGCCGGCAAAGCCGCCTCATCCGCCCTGCCTTTTTACCTGGGAAGAGGCTCTGTAAATGGCTGGATTCAGGGCCGGATCGTTGTACATCTTCAAGTGGCGATAGAGCTTGAAGCGCCGCTTCCCGTTCAGCGTTTCTAGCCACAATGCGTCCAGGCAGGCAGCCAGGTCGTTCCGTTGCTCCTCAAGGATGGCCAGCCGCTCCAGGTTGCGCTCCGCGTGCCCTTCCGGCGCGTTAGCCCGCTCCGCCTCTTCCCGCGTGTGATAGATCTTCAGCGCCAGAATCGAGAGCCGGTCGATCATCAGTCCCGGCGATTCGGAGTTCAACTCCGCGGCAGGGTTGGGCAGCCCCTTGGCCATCAGCCATCCCAGCAGGGCGCGGTCCAGTTGCTCGGCCAAGTCGTTGCGCAGTTGATTAGTCAGGTCCACGCGCCGCTTCACCCCGGCCAGATCGGCATCGCTTGCGCCCGGAGCCCGGGCCTCGTCCTCGATGTGCCAAAGCTCAAAGTTGGCGCGATGCTGGCGGCGGACGGCCTCCAGCCAACCTGCGAGCCCATCCGGGCCGGCATCAGCCTTTGCCCCGGAAACCGCGACCCCCGGCTGGTGTAAAGCGCGCGTCTCCCTGTCCTGCAGCTCTACAATCTGCTCTGCCAATACCATGCTGGTCTATCCCTCGCCAGATTCCGTAAACCGATCCACTGCTCAACCGCCAGAATCTGGTCGCAGCGTCCATATTAAAACGATTCCCGCTCAGTTGTCAGTTCTCAGTTGTTAGTTCACAATTCTCAGTTGTTATTTCACAGTTCTCAGTATTAAGAAACCTCTGATTATGCTGACGTTTTGAAAGGGTACGACTTTAGTCGTGCCGCAAAAGCATCAAAATCAACGCGGGCTTTAGCCCTTGAGGGAATGTTGGACCACAACATAGATTTAATCAGAGGTTCCTCAAGTGGCAGCCGAATGGTTTACCGGAACTGACAACTGACAACTGAGAACTGTGAACTGTTTTGATTCCCTTCCCCGCCCTGAACCGTCACAATAGGGCGTGGGCCATTTTTACCTCCATCCTCTCACCGGCGTTTGTCATACCTCCCTAAAGAGCGCACCGCGACTGGCAAAGCTCGCCATCTGCGCCGCTTTTTTTCTGGCAGTCACGCTGCTCCCGGCGCAGGAATCCATTCCACCAGGCCCGCCGCAGCCGCCCTCCGAGTCCATCACGGCTCCCTCCGGCCCGCTGGCCACCATCCATGGCGTAGTCCTGAACGCCGCCACCGGCTCGCCGCTCTCCCGTGCCTTGGTCCAGATCGAAGGCGACGCCAACACCGGCGCGTTAACCGGCAACGACGGCCGCTTCGAAATTCCCGGCCTGCCCGTGGGACCACAGTCACTGCAGGTCGTCAAGCCGGGCTTTTTGGACCAGGCATTCTTTCCCGGCGGCGACGCTGGTTGGGGGATTGGGCCCAACATGAATCACAATATCCTGGTAGCTGAACAGATGCCTGATCTGATCTTCACCATGGCGCCAACCAATTCGATTCGCGGCCGTGTCCTGCTTTCCACCGGCGATGCGGCGCAGAACATCGGCGTCACTCTGGTTATGCGCTCGGTTGAAGACGGGCGGGCTGAGTGGAAGGCAATCTCTACCGTCAAGACCAATAGCGATGGCGCTTATCGCTTTGCCCGGCTCGGCGACGGCGAGTTCGCAATCTATACCGAGCCTGCGATGGACAACGAACTGGCCAATCTTCTCTCCGCCGCCGGCAGCAATGGCCTGGTGATGCGCAACGGATTCCCCAGCCAGTTCTATCAGGACGCTCGCGAGCTGGCCGGGGCGGTGAAGATTCATTTGGCCGGGGGACAGGAGGCAGAGGCCGACCTCTCTCTGACGCTCCAGCCCTTCCACACCGTCACCGCGCAAGCCATCCTGCCTTCAGGTCACCGTTATGGTGACCAGAACCCCGCCTGGGAAGGAATGGCTCTCTCCGCCCAGGTGCTCGACGCGCAGGGCCATCCGCTCCCTTATGTCGCCGAATACGATCAGGCAACGCGCGCGCTGCATGCCCTTTTGCCCGACGGCACCTACTCGTTTTCAGTCACGGTAACCTTTTCGCGCGTGACGGCCGACATGGCTGGAAACAGAAACTTCACTCCCGCCATGGATGCCGCGCCCTTGACCGGCCAGGTAGAATTCTCCGTAGCCGGCCACGACCTTGCAAACCTGCGCATCCCGCTTCTGGCGCAGCGTGCCAATCCTCTGCAGGTCACCGTAGCTTATAGCGGCGTGCAGCCTGAGTCCGGCACTTCTACTTCCGGTGAATCGGGCGCGGTCTATGTCGCTCTCAGCCAGGCCGGCGATTCGTTGTCCAACGGCATGGTCAGCGTCTACGCCGATGGCACCGGACCCGGCCAGTTGGAGACAACTTTCATGACGGCCGGCTCCTATTGGGCGCATACCAGCATCACGCAGCATGGCCTCTGCCTGGCCTCATTCACCGCCGGCGGCGCCAACCTGGCTCGGGAACCCCTGGTCATCGGCCCTGCCGGCGTCACCGCTCCTCTGATCCTGGCTCTGCGCGACGATTGCGCCCGTCTTACGCTCTCCCTGCCCACGACCGACGCCGCTCTAGCCCCCGGAGAAGAGCGCTGGTACACCGTCTATGTGGTCCCAGACTTCGAATCTACTGAAAACACCGTGCCGCAAACGCTGCGTCCAACCTCAGGAGGAACAGTTACCCTGGAAGGCCTCACGCCGGGCAACTATCACGTCTACACCTTCGCCGCGCCCCTGGTCGTGGAATACCACAACCCCGCCGCGCTGGCCGCATTGCCTACGCCGGGACAAGCGATCACACTGACAGCCGGAACCACCAGCAGCCTCGTCCTGGAGGTGCCCGCACCATGAGCAAATTTCACGATACGCGAAAATTTCATTCAACCTCCAGATCGTGTCATGGCACCACATCACAGATTGCAGGAAAACTCAAAACGGAGGGAGGCGGGGGTTTCAACCCCCGCATTACGCCAACAAAATTAAAGCGGGCTTTAGCCCCGGAGATATGCTTTCCGGACTTTTCGCCCGGCTCACTTCCGTTTGTGGCAGCACGCCTCCTCTGCGCCCTCACGCTTCTCTTGGTCTGCCTCCCAGCCTTCACACAGACCGCGACCTACCGCATCACCGGCACGGTAGTAAACGCGTCCTCTGGCGAACCCGTCCAGCGAGTGACGGTAGCCGCGCTCTCCAGTTCAGATCACCGTACCGTCGCGTCGGTCGAAACTGGCAACGACGGTCACTTCGCGCTCGAGGGTCTGGCCGCTGCCAAGTACGATCTGGCAGCCTACAGGCGCGGCTTTCTCCTCTCCTTATACGACGAGCACGAGCCGTTCAACTCCGCCATAGTCACCGGAGAAGGCCAGCATACAGAAGACCTCATCTTCCGTATTACGCCCGCAGCCTCGCTGCACGGCGTGGTCACCGGAGACGAGGGCGACCCGGTGGAGGGAGCCAAGGTCCTGCTCTTCCTCAAGCCCAGCGGCCACAATCCCGGCGACAGAATCACCCAAAAGGCCGAAACCACCACCGATGACACCGGGGCATACGACTTCGGCGATCTCGTGCCCGGCGAGTATTTTCTGGCGGTGTCAGCGAAACCCTGGTACGCACTGCATCACTCCACTCTCCAACAAAGACCTGAAGCTGATCCCAGCACAGCCCTCGACGTGGCCTACCCCGTTACCTTCTTCGACTCCACCTCGGACGAAGCCTCGGCAACTTCCATCACCCTTGCAGGCGGCAGCCACGAGGAAGCCAACATCAACCTTCACGCGGTTCCAGCTCTGCATCTGACGGTCAACTCACCCAGCGAGCAGTACGGATCGACAACTCCTGCTGAATTAAGTCCGGTAATCTTCGGCTCGCTAGCCTCCTCAGAGACCGCAACTCCCCAACCCGCTACGCAAACCGGCACAGCCGAATTCACCGGTATAGCCCCCGGCCACTATGAGCTGACACAGGGCAACCCGCCGCGTATTGCCGAACTGGACGCTACCGCAAGCCAGCAGGTAGACCCAAGTCTCGGCAAACCCGCTATGAATGTCTCGGGAACCCTGCGAACCTCCTCCGGCGCCGCTTTGCCGGGTAAGGTAACGCTCAGCCTCGAACCGCTTGACGGCGTCTATCGGCAGGAGCCTATAAATTCCGATAGCAACAATGGCCAATTCATATTTGAATCCATCCACCAGGGCAACTGGACTCTCACGGCCAGCACCCCCGAGAAACAGCTTCCCATCACCTCGATCGCTATCGGCAACCGCCCCCATCCCGGCAACCAAATCACCGTGAGCGACAAGCCATTGCAGTTGGTGGTTACGCTGAGCCTGAGCGAAACCCGCATCGAAGGCTTTGCTCATAAAGGAGAAAAAGGCGCCCCCGGCATCATGGTCGTGCTGGTTCCAAAAGATTTGGCAGCCTTCCCTGCCCTCGCGCGCCGTGATCAGTCCGACTCTGATGGCAGCTTTGCCCTGCGCGATGTAGCCCCCGGCCAGTACACCGTGGTGGCCATCGAGAACGGCTGGGATCTCGACTGGGAACGTCCCGAGGTCATCAGCCACTACCTTCCTGGCAGAGTCCCCATCACAGTGACGGAGAGTTCAGGCAAGCTCGTGCGGCTCTCCCAGGCAGTTCAGGTACAAAGCCGCTGACCCAATCAGGTCCAATTCAGCCCCGGACTTCATCGAACCCGGCCTGAGAGGTTACTCTAGGAGAGGACAGTCTATAAGGGTAGCCGCACTGGTTTGCGGAGGCGGCTCGAAGGGCCCCGGCCCCGGAGCAAACAAAAGCAAAGTAATGTACTGAGGAGAGTCCCAAATTGAAGAGGAAGTTCTTGCTTGCAATTCTGGCCATCGTTTCGGCCTCGTTTATGCCCCTGGCGGCCACCAGCCAGCTCATCCACTCCCGTCATGCAGAGAAGGCTCCCGAGAAGCCTGTGGCCTCCCACAAATATGAAATCTTTCTCGGCTACGGCTACACCAGCATGAATCAGGTGAACCAGTCGCGCTACGGATTGCAGGGCGTCAATGTCTCTGTGACCCGCGATTGGGGCAGATTCTTCGGCATCACAGCCGACGGAGCCTATTACAGGTACCCCCTCGCGCACCCTGCCATACAGAACAGCACCTTAGTCCCTTGGGTGGATGCAGTGCTCGTGGGTCCGGTGGTGCACGCACCCCTCTTCGGGCACTACGAAGGATTTTTCCGTGTGCTGCTGGGCACGGAACACACCGGCGGCGTGAACGCCTATCCCAACCTCTCGTTTGCCGGAGGAGTAGGCGCCGGCCTGGACTACAAACTGAGCCAACACTTCTCCATACGCGCCGCGGGAGACGACATCACCTCATCGTTTGTCGCTCCCATTTATCCTGCCGGGTATGGAAGTGGTTGCACAACGACCTCGGGATGCTCTCCGCATGAGCACCGCAACTCCCGCGCCGAATTCGGCGTGGTCTACAAGTTCTGAGAGTTGAGGCCGGCGCCGTAAGCGCGTGCCGGTCCACCATCACGGTCAAACGCCCGTCCAGCTATCTGGACGGGCGTCTGTACATCTGCCATCTCTCTTGCGCAAACTACCCAAGCGCCGAAGATCCCTAGTTTCTAGTCCCTAGTCCCTAGTCCCTAGTCCCTGTTCCCTGCCCTTTCAACGCCCTTTTCAACACTGTCTCCAGCGCTGTCTTTTGTTCCGTGTACTCCGCCGGTGATATCTTTCCGGCTATCTTGTCGCTCTCCAGCGCAAACAGCTCTTCCTTGAGCGCGTTCAGCAGGGCCGATTTCGTGTTTGCGGGCGACGCCAACGCCTGCGACGCTCCGGCATTCATGCCAGCGCCTGTCGCCGGCTTGCGCAGCATAAACGCCGCTGCGGCTGCCAGCAATAACGCCAGCACGCTCAGAACCCACCATTTGTACTTTGTCAGCGGATCAGGCGTGTTGA
The DNA here is from genome assembly GCA_050013195.1 of Occallatibacter sp. Classification (GTDB taxonomy): domain Bacteria; phylum Acidobacteriota; class Terriglobia; order Terriglobales; family Acidobacteriaceae; genus Telmatobacter. The sequence goes on along the minus strand of JBEKFS010000060.1, from coordinate 4,113 downwards.
TGGGATTGGCCATGCCGCCGCCGGGCTGCGATCCGGGACCGCCTGCCTCCTGGCCGGCTCCAGACTGCTGGCCGCCCTGCGCCTGCTGCTCATCGCGCGGAATCGCTCCCGTGCCTGAGACTGTGAATTCCAGCGCCTTGCCGGGAACCGCGTTCTTGGCCACATAAGTTTGAAAGCCGGGGTCCTGTGGCGCAGAGATGAACGTCGATCCCGCGCCTGGTGTAAAGCTCATGCTCTTGGGCATCATCACCCACACGGTTCTGGCCGGCAGCGTCACCTGGGGATGGAAGGTGAACTTGCCGCCGCTGTAGGGCAACATATATTCGATCTGGAAGAGCGTGCTCTTCTCGCCGTCGTCGGGCTGAATGGGAAAGTTGAAGGAGTAGTGCCCCTTGGGGCCGTCCGAATCCATCTTGATCGTTGTCAGCATCCTGCCCGGTCGCTCTGCGGATGAGCCATCCACCACTGCATCCTCCGGCAGAACAATCTGAAAGCTGCGCGGGCTCCACTGCGTACGCGGAGGCATGCTGGCGTTGTGAACTGCGTATCGCTCCACCACCCGCAGCTGTCCATTCACCGTCTCCACAATGCCCACCACGTCTTCATCGATGACCACTCCATCGACCTTGGCAGCCACGTCATAAACCGCAATGTCGCCCGGCGCACCGCCCTCCGGCGCGCCTATAAAATAAGTCGCGCCCTGGTGAGTCACCCGCACCAGGTAATTGCTCTGGCCAGGTTTGGTTAGCTTGTAGTGCCCTGCGGAGTCGGTAGTGGACCTGGCCACCTCGCCCATCCCTGCCTGCACATCCACCAGCACCACGGCATCGCCCGCGGCTGGCTTGCCGGTAGTCTTGTTGGTCACCGTGCCGGTGATTTGTGCCTGTACAAATGCGCCCGTGAGCAACAAGCTCAAGGCAACGATGCGAAAAATAATCCGGGTCATCTTCATGGTCGTGTGTGCGTCCTTGAATGGCTTTCGATCTCGGTTCAGATTCATATGCTAACTTGCTAACCCGCTATCACCACGAAGTGGTGGCTAATTTGCTGTCTTATCAGAAATCGTGGCTACTTTCACGCTCGCTGCAAAATCTCAATCTCGGCGATCAACCGCGCCGTCTCGTTTTCAAGCTGCACCCGCTGCGTCTGGTACTCCTCTTCAGGATACTTCCCCGCCTTGAACTCGAAGTTCAAGTCACGCAGATTTTCGTAGACCTGCTCCTTGCGCTCCTGCAGGTAATCCAGCCGCGGCTTCTCCAGTTGACTGGCAGAAACGTTCTCCGGCCAAAAGGTGTACATCAGTAGCGCAATCAGCAGCAGCACCCCGGCCACAAATCCCTGAGTCTCCGTCATCGCTTACCAACCTCCTTCGCCGTCGGAACTGACAACTGACCACTGACCACTGACCACCGTTTCGGCGTCAGCGCCACCAGCGTGCCGAATACCATCACCAGCACTCCGGCCCAGATCCAGCTCACCAGCGGATTCAAAAATGCTTTGATAATCGGCTGGCCGGTATCCGGATTTGCGCCCTCATAAACCACGTACAAATCCCAGCCAATAACCGAGTGGATGGCCACCATAGTCTGAGGCTGCCCGCTGACCAGATAAACCCGCTTCTCCGGCGCCATCTGGAATTGCACCTTGCCGCCCTTCGACACATCCAGCAAAGCGTAATCGGAGGTATAGTTGGCGTTCGAGTCCTGCGTAAAGCCCATGCACTCCAGCGTGTACGAGCCAATGGCCAGCTTGTCGTGCAGCGCCAGTTCCTTTTCCTCGCTGCGGTTAAACGCCGAGCCGGCCAGCCCAAGCACCACAATCACCACGCCGACATGGACAAAATAGCCGCCATAGCGCCGCGTATTGCGCCGTATCAGTTGGTTCGTAGACCAGAAATAATTTTTCCCGCTCTGTTTCGAAATCACCATCGCCCCGCGCGAAAACTCCGAGAGAATCGCAGTCAGCACGCCCGCCGAAAGCCCAAACGCCACCAGCGCATAAAAATGTCCCTGGTTAAACGCGCCGCCGTGCCACGGCCGAACGCCCGCAATCAGGCAGCCAATCACCGCAACCCACAGCACAATCACAGGCAGCACAAAGTTACGCCGTATGCTCTTCAGCGAGGTAGAGCGCCACGGCAGCAGCGGCCCCACGCCCATCAAGAACAGCAAAAAAAGCCCAATCGGTATGGATACGCGGTTGTACCAGACCGCGTCATACGTCACCTTCGAGCCTTCGATGTATTCGCTCAGGATGGGGTAAAGCGTTCCCCACACAATCACAAAGCACGCCGCCAGCAGCACCAAGTTGTTGAACATAAAGCTGGACTCGCGGCTGACCAGCGACTCCACGTGCTGCTCGCTCTTCAGATGGTCGCGCTGATAAATATATGTAAAGATGCACACCGCGGCCACGATCACCATGAAGACCATGAACCAGTAGCCGATCGACGACTCCGCAAAGGCGTGCACCGAACTCACCAACCCGCCGCGCGTCAGCATCGTGCCCAGCATCGTCAGCAGGAACGTGGAAAATATCAGCCACACGTTCCAGCCTTTCATCATGCCCTTCTTCTCCTGCATCATCACCGAGTGCAGAAAGGCCGTTCCCGTCAGCCACGGCATCAGGCTCGCGTTCTCCACCGGGTCCCAGCCCCAGTAGCCGCCCCAGCCCAGCACGGCATAAGCCCAATGCATTCCCAGAAAGACGCCGCAGGTCAAAAACAGCCACGTCACCATCGTCCAGACCCGCGTAATCTTTATCCACTTCTCGCCCGGATAGCGCATCATCAGCGCGCCCAGCGCAAACGCAAACGGCACTGAAAATCCCACGTAGCCCAGGTACAGCAGCGGTGGATGAATCACCATCTCCGGATACTGCAACAGCGGATTCAGCCCGTTGCCATCAGCGGGAATCTGCCCCTTCAGCAGCGAAAACGGCGGCGCCGCAAAGTTCAGCACCACTAGGAAGAAGGTCTGAATGCCAGCCAGAATCATTCCCGCATAGGCGTAGAGCTTCACATCGGTCTTATGCGTCAGCCGCAGCACAAACCCATAAGCCCCCAGCAGCCACGCCCACAACACCAGCGAGCCTTCCTGCCCGCTCCATAGCGCGGAAAACTTGTACCATCCGGGCAGCGCGCGGTTGGAGTGCTCCATAATGTAAGTGATTGAAAAATCATTGGTAAAGGCCGCCCACACCAGCGCAAATGCCGCCGCTGTAATGGCCGCAAACCCCGCGATGCCCGCCCGCCGCGCCGTATCCGCCAGCCTCTCGGGCGAAATGCGCGCCGGCTGCCCGGTGGCCAGCAACCGCAGCGCCAAAGCCCCTGCCAGCAGGTTGTAGGCGGCCAGCGCCAACGCAATTAAAAGTGCAAAACTTCCAAAAGCAGCCATCAATTCTCCGCTAATAATTCAAAAATGATTCTCATACGCCGCTGGAAAGCCTCAGCGGCCCCTCGTTCAGCTAATTCTCAACCCATCATAGTCGCTTTAAGTGTGATCTGGCTCACATTGTGGACGGGTACTCCGGGGCGGCGTATCTGATTCTCTTAAGGTTACAGTCTGAAGTGAAGGGAATAGGCTGCAGCCCGCGCATAATCCCCACAAAATCAATGCGGGCTGAGGATGAAACCACCGCCAACTTGCTAACTCGCTATCCCCGCGAAGCGGGGGCCAACTTGCTGCCTTTTTTAAAAAATCCTCTCCCATCAACCTGCCATGTTCATTCGGAGCATCAGCCCTACCCAAACAAAAACTCCTTCTCCCGCAACTCCTTGATCGAGTCCCGCAGCTTCGCCGCCCGCTCGAACTCGAACTTCCGCGCCGCCTCCCGCATCTCCGTCTCTAGTTTCGCAATGTACGCATCCAGCTCCGCCTGCGAAGCCATCTCCGGCATCCCCGCCGTCTCTTCCACTTCCACATCGCCGTACTCCGCCTTCAGAATCGCCGCCAGCCCCATCTCCACCGGGCTGATAATCGACTGCGGCGTTATCCCGTTCTCCTCGTTGTAGGCCCGCTGAATCCTCCGCCGCCGATCCGTTTCGTCAATCGCCCGCCGCATCGAATCCGTCATCCGGTCCGCGTAAAGAATCGCCCGTCCCTCGATGTGCCG
>JBEKFS010000059.1:0-21162 GCA_050013195.1 Occallatibacter sp. | reverse complement strand
CCATTCCTCGGCTCGGGCTGGGTGATCGGCATCATCGCCATCTTCCATGTCATGATCTCGCAGTTTGCCGTGGGCGGCGGACTTTATCTGCCCATGGCCGAGCGCAAGGCCATGCAGATGCCTCCAGGCAAGCTCCGCACAGACTGGCTCAAACAACTGGCCAGCCACTCCAGGTTCTTCCTCATACTCACCGGAGTCTTCGGCACTATCTCTGGTGTCGGCATCTGGTTCGCCATCGGACTCACGCACCCCGAGGCCACCAGCACGCTGATTCATAACTTCGTCTTCGGCTGGGCCATGGAGTGGGTCTTCTTCCTCGTCGAGCTCACCACCATCGTCGTCTACTACTACACCTGGAACCGCATCGACCCCAAGCTGCATCTCCTCGTCGGCTGGGTCTACGCCGGCGCGTCGGTTTGCACGCTCGTCATCATCAACGGCATTCTTACTTTCATGCTCACCCCCGGTGACACCTGGCTCGGCGTAGCCGGCACAGGCCACGAAGCCAGCAAATTCTGGTACGCTTTCTTCAATCCCACTTACTGGCCCAGCCTCTTTCTGCGCGCCTGCGTCTGCTGCGCGCTGGCCGGCATTTGGGCGCTCATCACCGCCAGCCGCATCAACGGCGACAAGCACCCCGCCGTCAAAACCAGCATGGTCCAGTGGAGCGTCAAGTGGCTGGTGCCTTCCTTCGTCGCCACGCCATTCATCCTCATCTGGTACCTCTGGATGGTTCCCGCATCGCAGCAGGCATTGCTCACACTGGGCATCGACACCATCGGCTCCGGAACTTTCTCCATCATCACACGCATCGCCCTGCTCATCATCGTCACATCGGCCACCATCGTCGGCGTCGCTTACTTCCTCGCCTACCGCAACCCGCGCGACTTCAATCTCTCCCACGCCATAGCCATTCTGCTGTTAGCGCTCATCGCCACCGCCTCCGGCGAGTACGCCCGCGAAATGCTGCGCAAGCCCTACGTCATCGGCCGCTGGATGTACTCCAACGGTGTCCGCGTTCCTTACGTAAGCCGCATCAATCAGGAAGGCTACCTGGCGCATACCATGTGGGTCTGGAATAACTGCAATTCTGTGCATCCCTGGTCTAACTTCTCGTCTAACTCCGTCGGCGATCCTGACTTCCTCACCAAGCCAGGCTTTATGGCCTACTATAAGTGCACCCAGGTCGAATCCACTTCGAGTTACTCCCGCGGCGAAGCCATCTTCCGCGGCGAATGTGGCTCCTGCCACACCCTTGCCGGCTACCGCCCTCTCAAATACTTGCTCGCCGGACGCGACCGCGCCAACATCACCAGCTTCATCACCATGCTCCACGACTACAAGCCCGACTCGCCCTATCGCCGCTACATGCCGCCCATGGTCGGCACCAAACAGGACATCGACGACTTGGCTGACTTCCTCAACGCCCAGGTCAATCCGCCGCAACAGCCTGTGCAGACGGCGCAAAAGTAGCGCTATCCATCAGCTACAATTGCCTTAGGGAGCCGTCCAACCGTTATGACTCTTTCGCTTGTCCTTGCCCATCACCTTCCCGTTCGCAGTCAGCGCACCAGCCTGTTTCTCAGCCTTGCCGCCGCTGCGTTATTTGTCGCAGCAGCCGCCACGGCCCACGCCCAGTTTGTTCCTCCGGCGCCCGGAACGCAGGTGCACGACCCCGCCGCCCTCAAGCCGCCCGCCGGAGCCCGTGTGGCCCTGGTCGAGTTTGAAGACATGGAGTGCCCCGACTGCGCCCGCGCCAACCCCCTGCTCAAGGAGGCTGCGGCCAAATACAAAATTCCCCTGGTGCGCCACGACTTCCCGCTGGCCATGCACAGCTGGAGCTTCAACGCCGCCGTCAACGCCCGCTGGTTCGACACCCATAGCAAACTCCTGGGCGACGACTACCGCGACCAGGTCTTCGCCAATCAGGCCTCCATCGTCAGCCCTGAAGTCCTGCTCCAATTCACTCAGAAGTTTGCCGCCGGCCACGGCCTCACCCTGCCCTTCGCTATCGACCCGCAAGGCAAGCTGACCGAGCTGGTCAAAGCCGACTACGCCCTCGGTCAGCGCATCGGAATCGAGCACACCCCCACCATCTGGGTCGTCACCGCCAACTCCAAGGGCGCGCCCTTCGTCGAGGTCGTCGACCGCAGCAAGCTCTTCCAGCTTATCGACCAGGCCCTCGCCGACACCGCCTCCGCCAAACCCGTCCGGACGAATCACAAGTAGCCGCGCTCGGGGCGCGTCCCAGGCGCTTTGAGACCTGAAATTCACTGAGGGTGGGGATGGGGACAAGCGAATCACGGAACATGCGCGTGCTGCCCGCTATTCTATGCGGTGGCCTGATATGCGGCGCACTCGACATCACTGCTGCCTTCATTGTCTATGGCGCATTCGGACTCATGCCCATCCCACTCCTGCAAGGAATCGCCGCAGGCCTGCTCGGAAAGCGAGCTTTTGCCGGAGGCTTGGCAACGGCGCTGCTGGGCCTGTTCCTTGAGTTCTTTATTGCCACTTCCGCAGCGGCGGTCTACGTCCTCGTAAGCCGCATCCTCATCTTCCTCACGCGCCGCGCCGCCCTTGCTGGAGCTTTGTACGGCATCGCAGTCTACTTCTTCATGCAACTCGTGGTTCTGCCGCTCTCGGAAGCCATTCATCGGCCTTTCTCACTCAAATACACAATCATCGGCGTGGTCATCCACATCTGCTGTGTTGGCCTTCCCATCGCACTTGTCACGCGGCGCTTCGCACGGCAATAGCAAATGCCCCTCTTTCGTCGCTCTTTTGTTTTTGCCACTAAGGTGGGATATCTATGGTTATTGAGTTTTATTAGCTCTTGTTCTTTATCTATAGCAACTTACTTCCTGGTCCATGGTCTCTGCCGCAGCCCCCAACAAGCGTTTTTTGCTCGCTGGGATTACTATTCCCTATTCCTTATTCCGTGTATTTCCACTAGCTTCTCCGTCCCAGCCCCGCCCGGCGAAACCATGCTCGTCTGCGGCGCCCGCCAATGGTCGATGTAGCTGATCCGGTGCACGCATCCAATCGTGCAATTCGGCGCGCAGCTTTTCGCCGTCAAAAACTCCCGCTTCACATCCGCCGTGGTATACCCGCTCAGCGGAACCCCCGGATACCCTCTCTGCTGGCTGCAATAATGCACCAGCCCGTCCTCGCATATATACAGATACCGCGACCCCGCCCGGCACCGCCAATCATTCGGCAGCCCCTGCACAATCGCCTCCTGAAACAAATCGAAGCGAGAATAATTAGTCTTCCTCCGGTGCGTCATCTCGAAGTAGACCTTGGCCTCGTCCCCCTTCAGCGGCTTCAGTTGCCCGTCACCGTCGTGGATAATCCCAATTGTCGATTCAAACCCCAACTCCAGCGCCCGCCGTCCAATCACCAGCGCGTCGTTGGGATTCTTGAAGCCCCCGCCCACCACCGAATTGATGTTCACGTGAAACGTAGCGTGCTCGGCCAGCATCACCAGCTTCTTGTCCAACACCTTCAGGCTCTTCATCGACACATCATCCGGCTCCAGATTATCAATCGAAATCTGCATGTGGTCCAGGCCGGCCCGGTTCAGCCGCTCAATCCGTTCCACATTCAGCAGATATCCATTGGTAATCATTCCGGCAATCGCCCCCGTCCGCCGGATTCTCCTGATAATCTCGTCCAACTCGGGATGCGTCAGCGGCTCTCCGCCACTGATGCCGATCATCGCCGTCCCCAGTCGTCCCAGGTGGTCAATCCGCCGGAACATCTCTTCCAGTGCCACCGGCTCGCTCACCTTGTCGTACTCGTTGCAATAGGCGCAACTCAAGTTACAAAACCGCGCCGGCACAATCTGCGCCAGCACCGGATGCCCCGTATGCGCCAGCGCGCTGAACACCATCCGCAGCTCGCGCACCTTCCGCGTAGCCCTGATCCACAACCCCCGCACAGTCTTCTTCCGCGCAATCCCCATCTTATCTATTGAATCACAGTTAGCCTTATCGCCTCCGACGGCGCCGTTCTCCCGTAGGGAGAACATGAAAATAGCCCCGGGTGAAACCCGGGGTACCCGTCCCCCCACATCCCCCGCCGTCCCGTAGGGCCGGCGTGAATCATCCCCACACATATCGCGGATCGTATTCAATTCCATGCTGCTTCAAAATGGCCAAAAACTCCGCCTGAAATCGCGCTTTCGATGATGCTCCTTCTGACCAGCAATGTACGCCACCGTCGCATCCACCTGTGAACATCCAATGGTGAATGCTCCATAACCCTTCTGCCATTCAAAACCATTCATCCCGCAACTCTCGTGCATCCATAGCGACGAACCGCCTTTAATCTTCCGCATCGCTTCGGCAATTGTCAGAGACGACGGCAGAGAGAGCAAAAGATGGGCGTGGTCTTCCATCCCACCCACCGCGAGGGCTTTCATTTCGTTTTCGCGCGCAATCCCTCCCATGTATGCCCACAGTCGCTCTTGAATCTCGGGCACAATCGTTCCTTGCCGTTCTTTGGTGGAAAATACACAATGAAAAAGAGAGGAACAATATGTGTGCGACATAGAAAACTGCCTCCTACCGAAGCCATGTGCGAGTATCATACCGCCCAGACAGGGCTGTGCATTCCGGCTTAAACGCATTCCCAGGGTTTCACCCTGGGCTATTCTCGTCCCTCCCTACAGGAGGAATACCCGGCGGCACCATGTTCCGCCATCAAATCCAGGGATCATCCTATCTCCCCTCCTCAATCCGACGTTCCGCCTCCATCAAGTTGCTCAAAATATCGTTGATGCGGGTCAGGTGTCCTTCGCCTTTGGAACGCAGCCAATCGAGCACTTGCGGATCGAGACGCACGCTCACCGGCACCTTCCGCCTCACGTCCCGGAGCCGGACCATGCTCGCAAGCTGCTTCTCCGTCAGCCGCGGAATATCTTCGTATTCCTTTTCAGACAAGTCTCCCCCCGCGGCCCGCGCCTCGCTCGCCTTGCGCACCGCTTCAATCTCCGATTTAGTCCACTGCCTGTTCCTGATATCTTTGGTATTCATGTTTTCCGTTCAACCCATTCGTAGCACACTTTGTATATACAGCTTATATCACGAGAGAGCGATTATCTTCCCCACCGCAGGTGGTTGCAGATAATTACCCTCCACCGGCGCATACTGACAAATAGATGAAGAGTAGGCATCCCCTGTCCGATCAGGACAGGGGATGCCTGGTCCGTACCACCAGAGGGGGTACCCCCTACCCCCCCCTACCCCCCGGGGGTATAAATTTCCCCTGAAATCTTGCAGATAATTATTAACTTTATGAGAATCAATAACTTCCAAAGAAAATTCCCGCAAAAACACAAAATTTGCTTTGCAGATAATTTCGAATCGGCCACAACCGAACGTTTCCGCGCGCCGTTCGCACTCACTATCTCCTGCAAATCCAGCAACTTCCCGCCGCAAGCCCCGAAATCCCTGCACTTTCCGTCATGTATTCTGGAATGTTCACCAGAATTTCCGCCAAACGGGTGCAACCACAGATGAAGGAAGCCAGAAAAGTCGAAATCTTCGACACCAGCCTGCGCGATGGCATGCAGCAGCCGAATATCGACATCTCCGTTCCCAATGCCGTCAGCCTGCTTCAGCACATGGCAGCCTTTGGCGTTCACTATGCCGAGATCGGTTTTGCCGGCGCCAACCAGTTCGTCACCGATCTGACTGCCGCTCTTGGTCCTCTCGATACCGGAGCGATGAAGCTGGCCTTGTTCGGCAGAACCCGCGGCAGCGGCGCCAAGGTGAGTGAATGGCCTGACGTGCAATTCATCATCAGCCACAAGAAGCGTGTTCCCGTGGCTGTTCTGGTCGTCAAATCCCGCCTGCTCGATGTGCAGATGTCTCTGGAAACCACGCCGGAAGAAAACCTCCTCATGGCCTATGAAACCGTTGCCTGCCTGCAAGACAACGGCATCGAAGTGATCGTAGACCTGGAGCACGCCATGGACGCCTGTTGCGGCCGCCGTGAAAACGGCCATCCCTGCGACGCCGCTTTCGGCCAACAGAGTCTCGACTACTTCCACCAGATGGTGGATCAGTGCGTCCGTCAGCGGGTCAGCCGAATCGTGGTCTGCGACACCACTGGCGGCGCCAGCCCCGAAGAAGTCGCCACAGTAATCAGCGGCCTCACGCAGCGTTATCCTCAAGCCGGCTTCGGCTTTCACGGCCACACCGATCGCGGCCTCGGCGTCGCCAACTCCCGCGCCGCCATCCTTGCCGGAGCGGTGCAGATCCAGGGCACTCTTCTCGGAACCGGCGAGCGCTGCGGCAACGTGAATCTGACCACAGTCATCGGCGGCATGCAGCTCCGCGGCGAAGCTGAATTTGTCTCTCCCGATTCGCTCGCCGGTCTAACCGGCCTGGCGCATTCGGCTTACGCAGCCTTTTCGCTGGAGCCGCCCCACGGCGCTCCCATCGTTGGCCCCGGAGCTTTCGGCACCTGGGCCGGCATGCACGGCAGCAGCGAGCGCAAAAATCCCGGCGCTTATCTCTGGTGCGATCCTGCCGGCGTCGGCGCCATCCCTGTAATCGGCGTCAACGCTCAGTCCGGAAGGGCCAACATCATCCTGCTCTCGCAATCGCTCGGTGTTTCTCTCGATTCCGCGCAGGCGCAGGCTTTCATCGACGACAATCAGTCAATGATGGAAGGCGGCGGTTTCACGGTCAGCGAAGTTTCTTTCAAGCTGGCCTGCATGAGGGTTCTCAATACTCTGCGCAATCGCTTCGCCGTTAAAAGCTGGAGAGTGATCGACGAATCCGACCTCATCGGAAGCCGCTACGTGCAGGCCTCCATGCTGATGTCCATTGGCGACTCCACCGTGACTACAACCCGTGCCGAGGGCGCCGGCCCGGTCGATGCGCTCACCAAAGCCATGCGCCATGAATTGGAAAAATGGTACCCGGCAATCACGCAAATGCATCTGGGCACCTTCAGCGTCACAGCCCTTGACGTTACCGCCCACGACACGGCGGCCCACGTCCGCGTCACCGTCAGCTTCCGCGCAGAAGGCCACGAACCATGGATAACCGCCGGTGTCAGCAGCGATTTGAACCAGGCCGCGTTGATGGCCATCGTGGATGGATTCCATTATTGGCTGCTGATAAACCCCAGCTAATAACGCTGAGTCGAAGTGTCCTGGCTTTGGAACCAGGAATTGCAGAAGTGCTCACTGCAATCATCCCCGCTCAGCTCATATACAACAAGGGCGCAACCGGAATCCGGCGGCGCCCTTTGCTACATAAATTTTGCGTGTATCAAACGAGTCCGTCGAAGCCCTGCATCTTCAACTCTTCCATCTGCTTCTTCAACTGATCCATCTGTTGTCGCAGTTCGTTCATCCGCTTCGGGTCAATCTTGAACTCTTCCGGCTTGAAGTTCTTGCGGAACTCCTCCATCTGTTGCTTCATTTGTTTCTGATCGATCTTGAAATTCTCGCCCTTGATGCTCTCGCTCAGCTTCTCGGCCTGTTTACTCATCTCCTCGGCCTGCAGCGGGCAGATCTCCAGGCTTAGTTTTCTGGCCTGATCCTTCAGAGCTTCTACCTGATCGCGCATCGCTTCAGCCTGATCGGCCGCATTCTGCGCAATCTCGGCCGGGTCAATCTCCGCCAGCGCCATTCCATCGCCATCCGGGAAAATCTCCTCCAGCTCCAGCATGCCGTGGCGCTTCGAATCCACCTGCAACGTCAGCGTCTGCTGCTTCCTCTCGCGCAGCACGGTCACCTGCACCGGCTTGCCTTGATTGTTGTGAAGCGCGCGTTCCCAGTCCGCCAGCGTAGCGATGGCGTCCGGCCCAACCTTGAGAATCACGTCAAAAGCCTTCAGCCCCGCCGCGTCGGCCTCGCTCTTGTGAGCCACCTGCCTCACCATCAGACCGCCGCTCACGCCCAGGTACTCAGCCATCTGCTCGGTCAGCGGTTCCACCAGCGCGCCCACGTTCAGGCTGCTGCTGATGAACGGCATATGAAAGCCTCCCGGCACCTGCGAGTCGCCCTCGGCCAGCATCCCCAACCCCGGCCCCACAGCAAACAGATCGCCGCCTGTGCCGATCCTGTTCCACACGTCGTGCTCCATCACCTTGCGATTGGCAAGCTCTGCAGTAAGCGTCTGCTCTTTGCCGTCGCGGCTGATCTCCAGGCTGACCTTGTGGCCAGCGGGAATCTCCCGCAGCATCCGCCGCAACTGCTCCGCGCCCTCCACCGTCTGCCCGTTGAGTTGTAGCACAACGTCGTTAACCTTCAGTCCGATCTTCCCCGCCGGAGCGTCGTGATCAATCAGCGTAATGACGGCCCCGCGTACTTCCTTCAGCTTCAGCGCCTGCGCCTTCTCCTGGTCCACGTCCGCCAGATCCACGCCAAGGTAGCCCTGCGAGCTGGAGTGCAACAGCATACGGGGCCCCTGAACTAGCTCGACAATCTTCCGCCCCTGCGCCGATGCTCCCGCCGGCGCCATTGCGGCCCACGCTCCCAGCAACATCACAAATCCAAAACTCCGGTATGGCCTCAAAAAATGTTTCATCTCTGCTTCTCCTGCGGATGCATTGACTCCGGCTCAGCGCTCTTTCTGACGACGCGGTAGCCGAAAGGTAACACCTCTACTGAATCTCTGGTACGCTGTTCAATACCTGTCTTGATGCATTCCGGATATAGGGATTGCTGTCGGTATTTGAAACCGAGTACAGCACCTGCCGCACACTGGTATCAGCTTCCACCGGCTCCAGAATATTAATCGCGGCAGTGCGTATCCGCGGTTCACTATCATTCAACAGCGCCTCCAGCACCGCATCCCGCACCTGCACATCCTCGGAAACATACGGCTCCAGGCCCCGCAGCGCCTTCTCGCGCACGCCCGCGTTCTTGTCGTAACGCAGCGCCACCATCAGCGCATCGCGAATGCCCGCCGCCTTCTGGCATCCATGCCCGGCCTTGCACTCGGCCGCCATCAGTCCCACCGAGTTATCCCGCATCCCGGCTGATGTCGAGTCCTCGCTGGCCAGCATCAGCAACTGCCGAATCGCCGGGTCGTCTAACGATCCCTCAATCCGCTGCGGCACCATCTGGTTGTACCGCACCACAATCATGTGACTGTTCGGCTTCTGCTCAATGCTCGAAATGTTAGCAATCTCAATCGGTGCGGCATTTCCGGCACTCGTGTCCGGCTGGGCCTGTGCTTGTGTCGCCGTTGTGTGTCTGGCGCGATTCGCAGCCAGCTCGTCGCCGCCCACCAGGCCCGCGCAAACCCCAACCGCCAACAGCAGACAAGCCGCCGCCGGTGTCACCCACAAGCCAAAAAGATGATTGCTCACATACTGGCCCAGCCGTTCATGCCAGCGGCGCGGCGGCAGCGCGTCCAATACTTCTTCCAGCTTCATCCGCGAACGCGCCACCAAATTAGCGTCCGGCTCCATCACCGGATGGGCCTCAGCCAGCGCCTTCAGCGCCAGCAGTTGCTCTCGCTCTTTGCCGCATTCCGGACACCCGGCCAGGTGCCGTTCCAGTTCTTGTGCAGGCTCGTCGGCCAGTTCCCCATATGCCAACGCCACAATCCGCTCATGTGCAACTTTGCATCTCATCGCTACGTCCTTCCAGCCTCATAAAGTGTCACAATGTTCATTCAATCTCTGCCGTCCGCAGGACTTTAACGCAGCCCCGCCAACTGTGTTCTCAACTTCTTTGTCGCTCGGAAGAGTGTATTCTTGGCGGTTTCTTCTGTAGTGCTCAACATCTCGCCAATCACGCGCAACCGCAGGCCCTGGTAGTGCTTCAGTTCAAAAACCATTCGCTCGCGCGGTGTCAGCTTCTCCAGCGCAGCTTGAATCCGCTCTCCCAACAGCTTCCGGTCCAGCTCCTTGCCGGGGTTGGAAAACGACCGGTCATCTGAAACTGATGCCAGCAGGTCAATTTCCCCGCCGGAGTAATCCACCAGCACCGATCGGTCCTCGCGGCGTGTCTTGCGCCGCCGCAACTGGTCCAGGCAAAGATTCGTAACAATTCGGTAAATCCATGTATAAAACGAACACTCAAACCGGAAATTTCCCAAATACCGATAGGCCTTCAGAAAGGCCTCCTGGTAAATGTCCTCGGCGTCGTGCTCTGATCCTGTTAAATGCAGCGCCAGCCTCAGCACCTGCTGCTCATACTGCCGCACCAGCGCGTCAAAGGCCGCCCGCGATCCCGCCTGCGCCTCGCGGATCAGCTCCATCTCCGGCTCGCGAGCCTGTCTCCGCTCTTCGGCGCTCTTCTCTCCGTTCTTTGCCTTGGTCGATTCCATGCCTGAGGAGGATTGTAACCTCCCGGCTGCCGGCCAAGCCAAACCCGTCGGCCCCAATCCCACCTGTCCCAAACACGCCGGACCAGGAACCGAAGAAGTAAGGTAGATCGCCGCGTCCGTTGCCATCAAACCTGCTCCGGGGATAGGGGAATCTCCGCACTTCGATAGACGAACCTTGCCGGCATTGGTAAGCCCCGTGCCACATTTTTTTGTGTTCTTTCAAAAGTCTGGTAAATCGAGTAGCCGGGTGCCCCCGGTCCCTCGCATTTGGGGACCGGGGTTCGGGAAACCACAAATCTCCACCGGACTCAGCAACCCGCCAACTCGCTAACCAGCCATCCTCGCGTAGCGGGGGCCAACTCGCCACACTTGTCAAAAATCACCCTACCCTCACCCGGTAAACTAAAGATCAATGAACAATAAGTTATTTCCAGACCCTCCAGCCGAATCTCCCGGCAAGCTCTTCACCGCCCACTGCGACGGCGGTTCCCGCGGCAATCCGGGCCCCTCCGGCTACGGAGCCGTCATCGAGGACGCCAACGGCCACGTAGTCGCCGAACTGAGCGGCTTCCTCGGCATCCGCACCAACAACTACGCCGAGTACTCCGGCCTTTTGGCAGTGCTGCAATGGGCCATCAAAAACGGCACGAACTCCCTGCGCGTCATCTCCGACTCCGAACTGATGGTCAAGCAGATGCAGGGCAAGTACAAAGTAGCCAGCCCCATCCTCCGCCCGCTCTTTGAGGAAGCCCGCCGCCTCTCCCGCACTCTCTCCAAATTCGAAATGCGCCACACCCTACGCGGCGGCAACAAGCAAGCCGACCAACTCGCCAACGACGCCATGGACAAAGGCATGGGGAAGGCGGCGAGGTAGTCGTTTGAGTGTACTTATATGGTTTTCCTGTTATCGACAGGTATTAGCCAATCGGTAACTTAGTGAAGGAGACTTTATGACTATCCCGAAGAGATCATTTGACGAACCTGCTATGAAAACGATTATGTACCGCGGTGGTGTAGTGACATTCCGCATCCCGGCTCACTGGGTAGAAGAATACTCGGACATGGAAGGTGGGACGTTCTATGAAGATAGCCTCGATTCGGGAACACTGCGGCTGAAGATCATCACACTGTCTACGCCTAAAGAGTTGCAATCCGTCTCTGCAATGGACTTACTTCAGTTTCTCGTAAGCCAATTGAAAAATGATGGCGTGGAATACACGTTAAAAGGCCGGAAGGATGGCAATGCAGTTCTCAAGTATGAGGAAATTGGTTCTGAACGCGGTCAAAGCCTCACGATCTTTTATTGGGTCGTTTTGAACCCAGTACCACCACAACATGCTCGCAACGCCAACTTTTCATACACGATACTCACGGAACGACTAAATCACTCACAAATCCTACATGATTTGGAAATGCTAGAAGCTGAGATCGAAGCCGCAACGTTTTCGCCGGTCCTCGGTGTCTGAATTACTGGAGGAACCTCCACAATCGGCAGTTCACTATTCCCTGTTCTCAGTTTCTAAAGCCGTTTGCGGATAATTAACTCCCAAAGGCGCACAATGGATCTTGAGTAGGGCAAAGGAGGAGATCCCAGGGGCGAAGGAAAGGCGGTCAAAAGGAGAAGAAAGCCGAGGTACCCCCACCCCCCCTCCCCTATATACAGTCTGCATGATGCGTAAAAATCAAGATAAGTTGAACATAATAAACATCATAACCAGCAGTCCGTGTTTACTTATCAGTAAACAGCAACGCCGGAAAATCGCCTGTTTTTGACCAAAAACAGGCGATTTTTGCCAATTTTGAACGAAAAACAGCCCGATTTAGAGCACTTTTGAGAGACCGCGTTTTCGCCTATGACTTTTCGAGAAACCGGAACGCCTTCAGACTTTCTTACCCAAATTATTCCGCCACGCGTGTCCACCGCTCGCAATCAAATGGTCTCCGCACTCCGGACCCCACGAGCCCGCCGCGTAGTTAGGAAATTTCTCCGGCTTCTTGTTCGCCCACGCCTCCAGAATCGGCGTGTACAAAGCCCAGGTCGTCTCCACGCCGTCGCGGTGAGAGAACAGCGTCTGGTCGCCCAGCATCGCGTCCAGCAGCAGCCGCTCATAGCCGTTGGCGCTCGATTTGCCGAAGGCCGCCGCGTAGTCGAAGTCCATTTTCACGGGGCAAACGTCCATTTCCAGCGTGGTCGGCACCTTTGCCCCAAAACGTAGCGCGATCCCTTCATCAGGCTGGATGCGAAGCGTCAGCAGGTTGGGCTTGATCGTCTGGCAATTCTGACTCTTCGCCAATCGGTCGAAGATCAAAAGCGGCGGCTGCTTGAACTGGATGTCGATCTCCGTCACTCGCTTCTGCATGCGTTTTCCCGCGCGCAGATAAAACGGAACGCCTGCCCAGCGCCAGTTTTCCACCTCCAGCTTCACCGCCGCATAAGTCTCGGTGCCCGAATTTGGGCTAACTCGCTCCTCGTCCCTGTAACTCACCACCGGCTGCCCATTGATCTGCCCCGCTCCATATTGTCCGCGTACCACGTTCAAAATCGGAATCGAAGGAATCGCCCGCCATACCTTCAGCTTCTCGCGCCGCACGCTCTCCGCCTCAAAGCTCGACGGTGGCTCCAGCGCTACCAGACTAAGTAACTCCATTACGTGATTCTGCACCACATCGCGCAGCGCCCCAGCCTTCTCGTAAAACGGACCGCGCCCCTCAACGCCCAGCGTTTCAGCCACAGTAATCTGCACGTGATCAACATAATTGCGGTTCCAGATCGGCTCAAATATTCCGTTGGCAAACCGGAACACCAGAATGTTCTGCACCGTCTCCTTGCCCAGGTAATGGTCGATGCGGAAGACCTGGTCCTCGTGGAAGACGGCGTTCACCTGGCGATTCAGCTCGCGCGCCGACTCCAGATCGTGACCGAAGGGCTTTTCGATCACTACCGAAACCTTGCCCTGCTCTGGCTGCGCCATTCCTTGCGCACCAAGGTTTTCGATAATTCCGGCAAAAGACTCCGGGGCGGTCGCCAGATAAAACAGCCGCCTGCCACCGATGCCTTTCTCTTGCGCAATGCGCTCTAACTCCGCCTTCAGTTCTATATAGTCTCCGGGGTGGTCGAAGCGGAGCGGGAGATAACTTATGCGACTTATAAAATCATCCAGCTTGGGAGCGCTCGCTTCTATGCCGCCGAACTCGATGATGCCCCCGCGCATATCTTCCGCAAACTGATTGCCCAGGGGCCGCCGCGCTGTGCCCACAATTGCAAACTTCTCAGGCAACAGCCCCGCCTGCTCCAGATGAAAGAGCGCCGGAAGCAGCTTGCGCCGGGTTAGGTCGCCCGAGGCGCCAAAGATCACCAGTATTCCCGGCTCGGGAATCTTCTCGCTGCCCTGAGGGACCTGAGAAAGATCCTCCGGGCTTATGCTCATCTGCGCTGTCGCCATCTCAGGCTGGCCTCCGCGATTACTTAGAGCATGAATTATGCAGGGTTGGCAATGCTATCTCAGCGCTGGTACTTAGCCTCTATGGCCAGCACCTTCTTGAACCGCCGCACAAACCTCTCTTCGCTAGCGATAAACTTAGCCGCAATAAACCTGTCCACTACCTCAAAAGCCAACGACGTTCCGATGATGCGCGCGCCCAGCACGCAGACGTTCATGTCATCGTGCTCCACGCCCTGGTGCGCGGAATAAGTGTCGTGGCACATCCCGGCGCGAATCCCCGGTATCTTGTTGGCCGCCACGCACACTCCCACCCCCGAGCCGCAAATCAAAATCCCGCGCGGCGCTTCGCCTTGCTTCAACGCCAAACCAACCTTCTCGGCAAAGTCGGGATAGTCGTCGGGGTTGTCGGCGTTATAGGCTCCCAGGTCCACCACCTCGTGGCCGGCTTTCTCAAGATAGGCGCGGACTTCCTCTTTCAGAGAAAATCCCGCATGGTCAGATGCAATCACAAGTTTCACTTGTTACCCTCTCGCTATAGCTAGTAGTTAACGGTGGCTTGAGGTCTCGGTAACTGTTAGCTATTAGCTGTTTGCTGTTAGCTGTTTGCTGTGAGCTGTCTTACTTCACCAGCTTCTTAGCCCGCGCCGTCACATTCTCTACACTGAACCCCAGCTCCGCCATAACCTTCTTCCCCGGAGCCGATGCGCCAAACCGGTCGATCCCGATCACGTCGCCGTCCAAGCCCACATACTTCCACCAGCCCAGCGTCGAACCCGCCTCCACCGCCAGCTTCGGAACGCCCGTCGGGAGCACGCTCGCCTTATACTCCGCCGTCTGCTCCTCGAAGATCTTCCAGCTCGGGAAGCTCACCACCCGCGCCCTGATTCCCTCGCCGGCGAGCAGCTTTGCCGCATCCAGGCAGAGCCAAACCTCCGAGCCCGCGCCAATCAGAATTATTTGCGGCTTCTCCGCCTCTTGCAGTACATACGCGCCCTTGCTCACTCCGGCATACACGTCGTGCTTCGCCGCATCAATCACCGGTATATCCTGCCGCGTCAGCGCAAAGAAGCATGGACGCTTGCGCTCCAAAGCCAGCCGCCACGCCGCCGCTGTCTCATTGGCATCCGCCGGACGAAAATCCGTCAGCCCCGGAACCGCCCGGAAGCTCATCAGTTGCTCCACAGGCTGATGCGTCGGCCCATCCTCACCCAACGCAATCGTGTCGTGTGTAAAAATAAATAGTGCATGCACCTTCATCAACGCCGCCAGCCGTATCGCCGGCTTCGCATAATCGGAAAAGATAAAGAAGGTTGACCCAAACGGAATCAGCCCGCCATGCGCCGCAATCCCATTCACCGCCGCGCACATCCCAAACTCGCGCACCCCAAAGAAAACATTGCGGGCGGTCGCATCCACGTGAAAGCTCTCCCCCGGCTTGAAAATCGTTTTCGTCGATGAGGTCAAATCCGCCGCTCCGCCAAAGATCTCCGGCAGTTGTCCGGCAATCGCGTTCAGGATCACGCCGCCGGCATTGCGCGTGGCCACTGCCTTGTCAGTCGGAAAACTGGGAATCGCCTTCTCCCATCCGGCCTTCAGCACGCCTTTCTGCGTCCGCTCAAAATCCGCCGCCAGCTCCGGATTGGCCGCTCGATAGCCCTCAAACAGCTTCTTCCACGCCGTCTCAAAACCAGCGCCGCGCTCCACTGCCTCGCGCCAATTCTTGAGCGCTGCATCGGGCACCATAAAGCTCTGATCCTCCGGGAAGCCAAAATACTTTTTCGTCGCCGCCAAAGCCTCCGCGCCAAGCGGCTCGCCATGCACCTTGTTGGTCCCGGCCTTGGGGCTGCCGTAACCGATCACCGTCCGCACCGCGATAATCGACGGCCTGCCGGTCTCAGCCTTTGCCGCCAGGATCGCCGCCTCAATCGCCGCCAGGTCGTTGCCGTCCTTCACCCGTTGCACATGCCAGTGGTAGGCCTCAAAGCGCTCCAGCGCGTCCTCGGTGTAGCTCAGGCTCGTCGGTCCGTCCAGCGAGATCAAATTGTCATCGTAAAGAGCAATCAGCTTGCCTAGCCCCAGCGTTCCCGCCAGCGAGGCCGCCTCGTGCGAGACGCCCTCCATCAGATCGCCGTCGCCCAACATCGCATAGGTATGGTGGTCCACCACGTGAAAGCCGGGCCGGTTGTACACCGCGGCCAGGTGCTTCTCCGCCATGGCCATGCCCACGGACATCGCGATCCCCTGACCCAGCGGCCCGGTCGTCACCTCCACCCCGTCCGTATCGCCGCGCTCCGGGTGGCCCGGCGTCCGCGAACCCCACTGCCGGAAGCTCTTCAGGTCCTCCAGCGTCACATCGTAGCCCGACAGAAAAAGCGTCCCGTAGAGCAGCGCCGACGCATGCCCGTTCGAAAGCACGAACCGGTCTCGATTCACCCATTTGGAGTGCTTTGGGTTGTGTTTCATCAGCTTGTGAAACAGCAGGTATGCCATAGGCGCGCAGCCCAGTGGCGCGCCGGGGTGGCCGCTATTCGCTTTCTCTACCGCGTCCACCGCCAATAGCCGCAGTGTGTTGATCGAGAGTTGGTCCAGGGAGGATTCCGTAAGATTTGAGGTCATTATTCTTCTTTCCTTCTAGATAATCATACCTGTTTAGGCCCGCAGAGATGGGAATCCCCAACTTTTTCGCACCCTCAAGCCACCCTACCGCATCCACTAAGTACGACCTTTTGAAGGAGATTACAAATGGCATACGAACTCGCCCCGCTTCCCTATGACTACGCGGCTCTGGAGCCGTTCATCGACACCGAGACGATGAAAATCCACCACGATAAGCATCACCAGGCCTACGTCAACAACCTGAATGCCGCCCTCGCAAACCACCCCGATCTGGCCAAAAAATCCGTTGACGACCTCATCCGCGGACTCAATCAAATCCCCGAAGATATCCGCACTGCGGTCCGAAACAACGGCGGCGGCCACGCCAACCACACAGCTTTTTGGCCCCTCATGGGCAAGGTAGGCTCTGACGGTGTCGGCGGTGCGCCCACAGGCCCCATCGCCGCCCAAATCAAAGCCGACTTCGGCGACTTCGAGGCCTTCAAAAAGACCTTCAACGAGACCACCGCCAAGCAGTTTGGCTCCGGCTGGGGCTGGCTGGTCTTCACCGGTGGCAAGCTTAAGGTCATCACCACACCCAACCAGGAATCCCCTCTCACTCAGGGCCTCTATCCCATCCTGCTCAACGACATTTGGGAGCACGCTTACTACCTCAAGTACCAGAACCGTCGCCCCGACTACCTCGCCGCATGGTGGAACGTCGTCAACTGGCATGAAGTCAACAAGCGCTTCGCCGTCGCCAAAGGATGAACGCAGGGAAAAATAGCTTCTAGCCGCGAGCCTGAATCGTGTGAGTGGAACTTCGTGCGCTCATATGGTTTGGAACGGGTAGTTAGCTCTTCCATATCACAGGCTAATAGCTGGAAGCTAAAAGCTGGAAGCTGTCTTTCCCCCGCAACCTTTTTCCCTGTTTCGTGTCTAATTCTCCAGATTCGATGGAGACTTTCATGCGCAACTTTGTCCTTTTCCCATACGCCGCGTTACTCGCCGCCCTGATCGCGTCAGCCCCATCCGCCCCTGCCCAGTCTGCCAGTTTCATCGTCTCGCAACACGGCAAATCCGTCGGCAAGGCCAGCTTCAATTTCACCGCCGGCTCCTCCGGCTACGACTCCACCGCGCTGGTCATCATTAATATGAAGGGCCTCGATTACTCCCTTTCTAAAACCGAGCGCCTCTCCCCTGCCAACAACCTGCGCCACGTGCAGTTGAGCGCCGCCGTCAACGGCTCGGCCGTCAATGTTACCGCCGCTCCAGAACCGGTGTCAGGCCAGTCCCCGATCCTCCTCAACATCTCTGCCAACGGCCGCACCACCACCACGCGCCTGCCCGCGCACCCTGCTGCTGTGTTCCTCCCTGACTTTGACCCTGGCGCACTGGAAACCCTTCTGGCCCTCGCCGTGGCTCGCAACAATCGTGATCTCTGGGCCATCATCCCCAAAAAGGAAGGCTACGTCGCTCCCATCCAGTTGGCCACACACGCTGACGAGCAGGGCACACTCGATGGCAACCCCATCGTCGTCCACCACCTGGTCGCCACCATCGCCGGATCTCAAACCGACCTCTTCTCCGGCCCTGAAAATCAGCTTCTACAGGCCGAACTCCCTCAGCAGGGATTCGCTTTGATTCGCAACGGCTTTGTCCTCACCCCGCCCGCCAAGCCCGGCGCCCCGCCGGCCCAACCGAGTGACGTACCGCCTGCCGATCAAAATCCCGCACCGCCGGCCCAACAGAATCCTCAGCAGCCTTGATGACTCCACCGCTGGTTGCTGTACAATTGCTTCGATTCCCGTTGTCCTATTTTGCCGCGTCCATTTCGGCAGCGTTTTGAAAGGCGAATCGAGCCTGTGAAAACTTGTCCGCTCTGCTCCACGTCTTACCCCGGTCATCACACCAACTGCGAGCACGACGGCGCTCTGCTCATCGCCTCTCGCGACTTTGATCCCGGCACGGTCATCCGCGGAAAGTACCGCATCGAGCGTATCCTTGGCCGCGGCGGCATGGGCAGCGTCTATCTCGCCGAACATCTTCTCCTCGGTCGCGTGCGCGCACTCAAATTCATCTCCAGCGAACTCAGCCAGGATCCGGCCCTCCTCAAGCGCTTCCGCCGTGAGGCGCTCGCCGCCTCGGAACTCCATCACCCCAACGTCGTCCAGGTTCTCGATCTTGATCAGGCCGAGGATGGCACGCCATTCATCGCCATGGAGTACATCGAGGGCGAAGATCTCTGCCATCTGATTGCGCACGGCCCTTTGCCCGTCGAACGCGCTCTTGAACTGGCGCGTGGCATCACACTTGGTCTCGGAGCCGCGCACAACAAGCGCATCCTCCATCGCGACGGAGTACGCCGCCCCCGAGCAATGGCGCGGCATGCCCGCCGAGCATCAGGATGGGCGCGTCGATCTCTATGCCCTCGGCGGTGTCCTCTACCAGATGCTCACGGGAAGGACCTGCTTCCTGGCTCAGAACCTCGAAGGCTGGATGTACAACCACCTGAGCACCGAGCCTCAGCCGCCCAGCACTCTGCGCCCTGAACTCAACAGTTGGCCCGGCCTCGACGCCCTCGTCCTTCGTCTCCTTGCCAAGGACCGCGACCAACGACCACGCAGCACCGCCGAAGTGATTGCCTCGCTCGATGCCATCAAATTCGTCGAGTTCAAGCCGGCCATCCAACCAACCGTGGTCGAGCCCCTTCCAGCCGCAGCTCCCGCGCCCACGGTTATCAATGATTCCGCCGCCGCTCCTCCCCCGCAAACGATCTTTGATAATTCCGCTGCCGAGCCTCCTGCGCCCGCGATCACGGATGTTTCCCCACCTTCGGCCATCGAACCCCCACCCCAGAGCAGGAGCAGCTACTTCTGGCTAGCAGCTATTCTCCTGCTCCTCGTCAGCTCCACCGCGGCCTGGCTCTTCAATCACGCGCATTACTCGCTGCTGCATTTTGGTAACACTGCGCAAAACGTTTCACCTCCATTGCGCACCCTCCAGGGACACATGGGTGAAGTCCTATCCGTAGCCTTCAGCCCCGATGGACGCACTCTGGCATCCGGAAGCCGCGACTACACCATCAAGCTGTGGAATGTAGACAGCGGCAAGTTACTGCGCACCTTCCAAGGACACTCGTTTATTGTCCAGTCCGTAGCCTTCAGCCCCGATGGCCGCACCCTGGCATCAGGGGCCGGGGGTGTCGACAAGTCCATCAAGCTCTGGGATGTGGTCAACGGCAAGTTGCTGCGCACCCTCCGCGGCCACTCAGATTGGGTTTGGGTCACTTCCGTAGCCTACAGCCCTGATGGCCGTATCTTGGCCTCGGGAAATGATGACACTACCATAAGGCTCTGGGATACGGCCAGCGACCAGTTGCTGCGCACTCTCCAGGGTCACTCGAGTTCTGTCTTTTCCATAGCCTTCAGCCCCGATGGCCGCACCCTGGCCTCAGGATGTGAGAACAACACCATCGAGCTGTGGAATGTAGCCAGCGGCCAATTGTTGCGCACTCTCCAAGGCCACTCGAGTAAAGTCATGTCAGTCGTCTTCAGCCCCAACGGCCGTACCCTGGCCTCCGGAAGTGAGGACAACACCATCAAGCTCTGGGATGCGGCCAGCGGCCAGTTGATACGCACCCTACATGGCCACTCAGATCATGTCCAATCCGTAGCCTTCAGCCCCGATAGCCGCACTCTGGCCTCCGGGAGTGAGGACCATACCATCAAGCTGTGGGATGCGGCCAGCGGCAAGTTGTGGCGTACCATCCAGGGTCATTCAAATTCTGTCTACTCCGTAGCCTTCAGCCCCGATGGCCGCACTATGGCCTCAGGAAGCAGTGACGATACCATCAAACTCTGGGATGTAAGCAGTTTTCTCAAGTAGCTGCGAATAATATGTAATCGGATTAACGACATATGGGTGCCCCAGGTCCGGAGTTTCGGACCTGGGATGAATCAATTTAATTAAACCGCCCGTCCCACCGCAACACCCGATGCCCACGCCCACTGAAAGTTGAACCCTCCCAGTTGCCCGGTCACATCCACCACCTCACCAATGAAGAACAATCCCGGCACCGTCCACGCCTCCATAGTCCGTGCCTGCAATCCGGCCGTATCCACACCCCCGGCCGTCACCTCGGCCTTCTCAAAGCCCTCCGTCCCCACAGGATGAAACTCCCATCGGTGCAGCCGCCGCTCACACGCCTCCAACGCCGCATTCGACCACCCCTCCGGCCCGCCGATCTCAGCCAGATTATCCGCCAACCGCCGCGGCAGTGCCTCGCGCAGCACCTTCCGTAGCGCATCCAAATCCCGCCGCGCCCCCGGCTCCCGCAATACGTCCAAGAATCCCGTGTGCCCCACCCTCGCCACGTCTTTGTTTTTGTGGCGGAGCCTGCCTTGAGCGTTGTCGAAGGGGTGAGATACCTCAATTCCAGGCATAAAATTCATTATCAGCGCCTCTTCCAACCGCCAATACAACGACGCCTGCAACACCGCCGGCCCGCTCAACCCGCGATGCGTCACCAGCATCTTCTCCCTGAACCGAGCCTTACCAACCGATGCCACCACCTCCGCCGCCACACCCGCCAACTTCGTCCAGTCCGCCTCATCGCCACTCAGCACCAGCGGCACAAGCGCCGGCCTCGGCTCGATAACCCTCAACCCAAATTGCCGTGCCAGCTCATATCCGAATCCCGTCGCCCCTAACTTGGGAATCGAAAGCCCGCCCGTCGCCACCACCAGAGACTCAGCCCAAAATCGTCCCTGAGAACACTCCACAAAAAAGCCACCTGAAGGGTCGCCAGACCCACCGCA
>JBEKFS010000058.1:0-19028 GCA_050013195.1 Occallatibacter sp. | reverse complement strand
GCTGTTTCGATAGCTACTTGCCGGATTTTGCCTCTGCCAGCGCCGCCAGCACATCCTCGGAGTGATGTTGAACCTCTACCTTGGGCCACACCCTGGCAATCTTGCCCGCAGGGTCAATGAGGAAGGTGTGCCGGTTGGCTATCTTGATACCCATGTAGTTGCCCAGCGAGCCATAGGCCTCCACCACCTTGTGCGCCGGGTCGGCCAGCAACCGGAAGGTCAGCCCCTCTTTGGTGCAAAACTGCTTGTGACTGTCCGGCGAATCCACGCTCACGCCCAGTATCACCGCGTTGGCGGCGTTATATTGCGCCTGGTCGCGCTGAAAGTTATGCGCCTCAATGGTGCACCCCGAGGTCATGTCCTTGGGATAGAAGTAAAGCACCACCCACTTGCCGCGAAAGCTCTCCAGCGAAATCTCGGTGCCGTCCTGCGAAGGAAGCGTAAACGTGGGCGCTACCTGCCCCACGGCGGGCATAGCTTGATCGTTCTGTCCGGCCGCGCGGACTGCAACCAGCAAAACCGCAGCCACAACAGCCGAGGCAAAAATAAAGAGAAGGGGAATTCTCATCGGGAAACCTCCTGAAAGCAGGGACTAGGGAATAGGGACTAGGTGCTAGCAAGATGAGCAACGGAAAATCCTGCCTGCAAAACTATAGATGCGAAGAATGGAGCAGCGATACAATTCATTTCGCCATTGCCCCTAGTCCCTGGTCCCTAGTCCCTGGATGGCAATCCCCGCCTCATCCGCCCGCTTCAGCAGCGCCTCGCGATCAAACAGCAGCGTCCGCCCCGCCTCCACCGAAAGGCAGCTCGCTCCGGCCTTCACCATCGCCTCCACCGTCGCCATCCCGACCACCGGCACATCGAAGCGCATATCCTGATTGGGCTTAGCCACTTTCACCACCGTCAGCCGCCGTTCCAAGGTTGATGCATCCGCCTCCAGCGACTTCATCAGCCGCCCGGCGCGTTCAATCGCCGCGTCCGTCCCTTCCATCGCCTCCACCGCCACGCAGGCCTGCGCCGCCACCACCACCGTCTGCCCAATGTCGAATCCCGCCACCGCCCGCGCCACGCTCAACCCATACTCGATATTCCTGCGCTCCTCTTCATCCGGCGCGCGCCTGGTCAGCACGCCCTCCGCGGCCAGCAGCGGCTCCAGAAACCGGGTCGAGCTGATCAGCTCAATGCCCTCATCCGAGAGCACCTTGGCCACCGCCCCGATCAGCATGTCCGTATTTCTGGTGCGCAGATTCAGCAGCAGCTTGGCCAGCCGCCAATCTGGCCGGATGCTTGAAAAAATCTGCTTGTGCTTGACTTGACCAGCCATCACCGCCTTGGTGACGCCTTCCTTGTGAAAGGTCTCAATCAGCCGCGACAGCTCGCCCAGCGAAAGCCAATGAACGGTGATGCCGCTGTCCTCGGCCGCGCGCCGGTCCATCTCCGCGTCCGTCTCCTCGCGGATCGCCGCCACCACAACAGCCAGCCCTTGCGCCCGCGCCGCATCCAACAGCAAAAACGGAAACCGCCCGTTGCCGGCAATGAGGCCGAGTTTCATGGCTACTTGATCACCCCGCGCTCGCTGCGTTCGATAAACGCCGCCAGCAGTGCCGCGTCCTCGCCCTCCAACTCCTTGATCTTTTCCAAAGCCTGCGTCGTATTCAGCTTGGCCGCCAACAAGAAGCGAAACGCCTTCTGCAGCACCTGCAACCGCTCCGGAGAAAACCCCCGCCGCGCCAGCCCAATTTTATTAATCCCGAAGGCCTTGTTCTCCCGCTTGGACGATGTCAGCGAAAACGGCAGGACATCCTGCGTTACGATAGTCCCGCCACCGATGAAGGAGTACGTGCCGACAATGCAGTGCTGATGCACCGGGCAGAAGGCGCCCAACGTAACGTAATCCTCGATGATCACGTGACCGGCCAGCGTGGCGCAGTTAGCCAGTATGCAATGGCTGCCCACCTGGCTGTCATGGCCGATATGCACGCCTGCCATCAATAAACAATTCGATCCAAGCCGCGTCATACCGCCGCCGCCCACCGTCCCGCGGCTGATCGTCACGTTCTCGCGTATCGTGTTGCCGTCGCCCACTTCCAGCGCTGTCGGCTCGCCGCCATACTTCAAATCCTGCGGCGCCACGCCCACCGCACAGAACGGATGAAAGACATTGCGCGCGCCGATCCGCGTCCGCCCATCCAACACCACATGCGAAATCAGCGTGCAATCCTCGCCCAGCTCCACCTCCGGCCCAATCGTGCAATACGGCCCCACCGTGCACGAAGCGGGAACCACCGCGCCTAACGCGATAACTGCGCTGGGATGGATGCTCACTCCGCCGCCTCTGGCTGCGCTTCGCCTGTCACCGCTGCGGTTTCAGGCGTCCTGGGCACAATCGAGCAGGTCAGAATCGCCTGGCAGGCCAGCTTCCCCTCGACAAAGGCATTGGCCTCCATGCGACCAAGACGGCTCTTGAACGCCAGCACGTCCACTTCAATCCGCAATTGATCTCCGGGCACCACTGGCCGGCGGAACTTGGCCTTCTCAATCCCCGTAAAGACCGCCAGTTTCTTTTCACGGTCCGGAATCTCGTTCATCATGATGATGGCCCCGGCCTGCGCCATCGCCTCAATCACCAGCACGCCTGGCATGATGGGGTAATCAGGAAAGTGGCCCTGAAAAAATGGCTCGTTCATAGTGACATTCTTGATGGCCACCAGGCGCTTGCCGCGCTCAAACTCGACCACCCTGTCAATCAACAAAAACGGGTAGCGATGGGGAAGCAAACCCAGAATCTCCTGGATATCAAATGTCATGCAGGTCTCCATGGAGCGGCGGTGTAGCTGCTCATGCGCTCCTCTGGATTATATCGAAAGCCCCGCGTGTGTTTGCTCTTCACCGGCGCTTCCGCTTCTGGAATCCTCCGTGCCCCTTCTTTCCTGGCTATTTGTGGAATAGCCCTTTCCGCGCTCCGCTCTTGTTGGTCTTCTGCTTACCGGAGGTGTTGCCGGACGTTTCGCCTGTTTGTCCTTTCAGCATGGAGCCAGTACTGACCTTGATGGATGGATGCGACGCGGTTCCGGTGACGGTCAGTGGGATGCCGTTGTTAGCCGCGCTCCTGGCGCCGCTGCCGACAAAGCGCATCATCCTCGTGCCCCCGTTGGCCAGCATGCCGGTAAACGACGAATCCTTGAGCTTGGCCACCAGATTGAAGTCCAGCGCGTCGGAGGAAGAAACGGTGCCGCTGCCGGTAACGGTTCCGACCGTGGGAACCGAGCCGTAAATATTGCTGAGCTCGGTGAACTGCTGGGATGCTATCAAATTTGCGCTCAGCTTCTCGATCGCCGTGCCGCCGTTCTTCGATTTGGAGGAATGGATGCCCTCAATCTTGGAGCCCAGGTCGAAGCCGGACAGCTCCGTGTTGTCTATCTCCACAGGCCCGCTGAGGACGGCAGCGTCCGTCGTGCCGGTGATGGACAAATTGGCGCTCAGCGTGCCTCCGTGCAGTTGGGAGCCGCTGGGCAGGTTGACTCCGAAGGCCGGCAGCAACTGCTCCATTTGGTCGATGGGCAGATTGGGCGCGGAGAGGCGCAGGTCCAACTCGGTGGCTTGCTCGGTGAACCGGAAGCTGCCATTCACATGCGCCGATGCAGCGCCGGTGTGAATCTCAATATCGGAAACCCGCCCCGTCCGTGCCACCAGATTGTTAGAGATGGTGTAGTCGATATCGATAGGCCGGGGAGCGGGTGAGCCCCCGCGCGCCAGCTTGAGCTTGGCAGCCACTAGCTTTCCATTGCTTGTGATAGTGGTTCCGTCCGAGTCAAGCTGCGCGCTGAGGTCGGCGACCATCGAGACTCCCACGCCTGGATCAACAGCGCCGGATGTCGCTGGATCAAAATGCTTGAGCTGCAACGTCGCCTTGAATGGAGTTTTGGAGACATCATTCGCGGCAATCGGTCCCGCGGTGCCGTCGAGTTGGAACGATCCATCGGCCGGCATCTTGAGCGAAAGCTGGAAGGGAAACTGCTTTGTGTACGAAAGATGTTGGAGGGTGAGGTTAATCTCCGTGCATGTGAAAGGATTGCCGGCTGCTGGGATGGATGAGAGCATGGCGCTTCCATTCTTGATCACGACTCTGCCAACGCTCACGTCCGTGAGCATGCTTTCCTGCTGGGACGCAGATGTCTGGGGTGCGGATGCCTGAAGCGCGGATTTGTCGGCGCCGTTCCCCAGGCTGGAGAAGTTCCACGTGCCGTTCTTCGCGTGGATGAGATGAATCGTCGGAGAGTCCACGGTGAATCTCGTGATCCGCACCTGGCGGTGGATGATAAATTTCTCCAGTGAAATGCCTATATGCAGCTTCCTGGCCTCAAGAAATGGCTCTGTCGCGAAGGCTGGATCGTCGGCCACGGAGATGTTGTCCGCAATCAGGCTTCCGGTAATCAGGGAGAGTCTCAGATGTCCCATCGTAATCTTGCGTCCCAGAGCGTTGGAGATCTCGTCCTCCACCTTGGGCCGGAACGTATCGACGTTGATGAATAGAGGAACCACTCCAAAAACGACGATAACCACGACAGCGATCGCAACTATGACATTAACCCAGCGCTTATTCATAAGAATCACCGACTTGAAAAATGATCCGCTCGAATTGTACCTCTCCGCGCCAGTCTCCCATCCCGCCTTTTTGTTATTCTGTGCGACTCTAACCCTGAGCTTAGTGAGAGGGAAGGGGGAGTCGAAGAACCTGCTTTTTTTCACAAAATTTCCCGCTCCCAAAATGCCCCGTGCCCCATCCACTTCACGTTCTTTGTGAAATGGGTGGGAGATCACAAACCCCGATAGATCGTTTTATGTTTTTCTCAAAGACGTAGCTCAAAGGGGCAAGCCCCCCTCAGGTGGCAGGTGGCAGGTGGCAGGACACTGACCACGGTGAACTGTGTGGAATCCACCGAGATGCTCACCCTAACCAGGGGGAACCAAGAATATTCGCTCTTCCTTCTATCACTTTCCAAAAACAGCTACTGAATTATTCGTCACTAGTGGTCAGATTAGTAGTGAGCTATACCCCTCCGGTGTCCGAAAAACTGTGATGCACCAGCACACTACTTTCACCAAAACCGACAAGCTATAGCTTCACATTTTGCAATAACCGGTAACTTATAGCTCACCACTTTCAGTTTTCCAGCTGGATGGTCAGTCCCGTGTCGAAGGCAGTTAGCCCCACCGTGGGTGATCACTTTTTGATGCGTTTCTCTGCCGCCTCCACACTCCAGAAATCCTCCGGAAACTCCTGATTATAAGTCACATGTACCAGAAAGTACTGCCGCGTCATATCGTCGTTTTTGAAGCGCGTGATGATGAACGGCGTGGGGAATCCGTCCACTGTGTGGTAGTCGTCGTACTCCTCGGCGTCCAGGTTTTTGTCCTTGTAAACCGGGTCGCGCCATTGGAAGCTTCTCCGCAGCGGCAGGTGCGTCTCCACGTCCATAAGAATCGTAACTGCTTCATTTTCAGCGGAAATCAGCGTCACCTGGTCCGCCAGATGCCGCTCGGCCAGGTGCTGTCCCTCATAAATCAGTATCGTCTTCGGATCGTTGAGCCACACTTTGACCACAGTCTCAATGGAGTGGTCCCGCCGGCGCAGAAAGTCATCCACCTGCTCTTGGGGCAGCGGCGCCATGCCTTTATAAGTCACCTCTGAGCCCACACGCCCCACGTAAAACTGCACCACATCGCGGTGTTTGCTGTACTCGATGCGGTCGTGATCGGGCCAGGCATGGTACTCCCAATACTCTGTGGTGCCGCCCGAGGGCCTGCCATGAAAGAAGGCAGCCACGCGCCCCTCGCGCATCTGGTTCTTCATATTGAGCCAGGCCTCGCCGCCCAAAGCCTGCACCATGGCGTCCAGTGCCGCCCTCGCCTGTAGAGCGTTTGTCAGCCCTGCATTTTCAGTAGCTTGCGGCCGAATAACAAGCGGCGCGGCCAACGACATCACAGCCAGCGCCACCATAAAAACTCTGCGCAGCATATTCCCTCTGTCGAATTGGACGGATTCCTGGAGGCCAACGCAACCCCATCGGCTACGTTCCTGAAGCATCAATAGCCCCGGATAACCCGTGCGGGAAGCAGGATCATCGCTCGTATCAACTCCAGCACGCCGCCTACAGCGATGCCAACCACGCGAAACGGCAGCAGCAACAACCACACCAGCGGGTAGAGCACCAGCGCCACCAGTGCCAGCGGCCAGCACAACACCAGCAGAATGCACCACAGCAGAAACTTAATCATGGTTGAGCGCCTCTCTGCGCGCGAACTCTCCCCGGAGCGATCCATTAGAGATTACGAAAACGCGCCTTGAGCCGTTCCCGTCGCGTCTTTAAACCTATTTCTTCGCTGCCAGCAGCTTCTTGCGTTCGCGGATGATCTTCGCACGCTCCTTCTCTGGCAGCGCCAGCACGGCCTTAACCCGCTTGGGCAGCTTTTCGTAGATCAGCGCATGCGCGCGTGCCAGTTCCTCCGCAATCTCGCGTGGCTTAAGCGCGTCCCAACGTTCCAGCGCGACCCAGTTCGTATTGGCCGAGTAGGGAGCGCGGCGGATTCCATTCATCTCCAAAAGCTCATGATATCTCTCCGCCCCACAATAGAAGGTTAGAACGACATCTCCCGCATTGTCGACGTTGGACATGGCAAAGCTCTTGCCGCCAATCTCCCGGTCGCCCACCCAGTAGACCAGCACCTGTCCCCAGTTCAGCGTCTCCCTCGCGTGCGGCAGTGCCAGACAAATCTCGCGAATGCGCTCGTTGTCCATGGTCCGGCAACCTCCTCAGAATTTCGCCTCAAATGCACGGAACCTCCGTTCCAGCTCCCACTGCGCGGCAGCCTTTTCGCTGCCGTCCAGGAAAGCCTTGCACCCGGCGGTGGGCTTTTCAGAGCCAGGAACCTGCGCTTTGCAGGCAGCAGCCGGCGCAGTAAATACATCTGGCGCGGCCCACAGGCTCTCGCCGGGAAGAAAGTTGTGCTCCATGCCAGTGCGGGCCAGCTGCTTCAGATCCTGGTAGCTGAGGTGGTAGTCCAGCGCGGCGCGGACGTATTCATGTGTGATTTCGATCCGGCCCACCCCTTCATCGTCAGTCGAGAGCGCCACCGGCACATGCGCCGCGCGATAAATCGGGAAGGGGTGCTCCGCGCCTTTGACTCCCAGAATGGCTTCGTTCGAGCTGAGATTGATCTCCACCATCACATGCTTTTTGGCCATCTCCCTGAGCAAGTCGGTAGCGTCATCTTCATACATCACGTCCACGCCGTGGCCGATGCGCTCGGCATGGCCCAGCTCAACAGCCTGGCGAATATGGAAGCGCAGCCCCTCAGGCGGCACCAGCCCTTCCGTCAGCTCGCCGGCGTGCAGGCTGATGTGTACCTGCGGATACACGGAGTGCAGGTAGTCCAGCATCTTCATCTGCAAGGTGTAGTCGCGCATGGAGAGGAAGCCGTCCTCCGGCATCACGAAGTTGATGCCGACAAAGCCGGGCTCGTGGGCCTGCATCGTTGCTTGTACGGTCTCAAAGCCCAGCAGCGTCTGCGCAAAGACCTGCTCGGGAGAATAGCCCCGCAGCACCTGGTAAATGTAGCGCACCTCCACCTGGCAGGCCGGCGCTGCCTGCGGTGTGCCGCAATGCTCAATCTCGCGGCGGCGTGCCTCGGCGGCGCGCACATGCTCGCGGTCAGAGGCAATTTCGTCGCGCAGCCCGTGGTCGAGCAGCGTCTGGCGATATTGCGCAAAATCCTGGCCTGGTGGGTTCTGGTGTGCAATTTGCGCGGCGTGCGAGAAGGTGGGCGTCTCCATCAGCTCCACGTATTGCTGGTTCTGCGCGGCGGCGCGGCCGGCCACCTCGTCCACCCACTCGCCCATGTGCCGCTTGTTCAGCCCGCCAAAGCGGTCGAAGGTCGCAAAAAACTGGTCGTGGGCGCTGAAGCCGGAGGTGGGTACAAAGCTACGTATGGAGAAGGCGTTCACCAGCTGGTCGTAGAGATTCTGGTTGTCCGGAACCTGCGCGGCCTCCACCAGAGGCGGCGCGCAGGGTTCCTTGATGGTTTCGCCCTGATCGTTGCGGGCAAACTTGAGGCCGGCCGGATCGACGCACAGCTTGTCTTCGCCGGCGTCACGGATGAAAGTTTCGGCATACACCGCACCGGAAAGGTGGACGTGCAGGTCCGCGCCTTTGGGAAACTGGTCCAGAAAAGCGCGCAACGCCGGCGGACCCTGGTGCAGGGCAATCTGGTAAGCGCGGGCGGCGTGGGCTTCCGCGGCAGGCACCTGGGCGTGGAAAGCGGCAGCATTGGCGAGGACGAAGCAGGCGAGAAAACAGACGAGTCGGCGCATAATGCCTTACAGTGTAGAACAGCCATGGCCATGCGGGCAGCCCTGAGCAATCGCGGCAACGCACATGAGGGCCTGCGGGTTCTCTGGCGCGGGAACCGGCAAGTTGATATACTGTCACAAGTTGTTGCAGCCAACTGTCACAGGAATCGCCCATCTGTTCCGGCGATGCCGGAATCCGCGCAGGAAATTGCAACGCGTTGTTTGCACTGAGGCCAGATAGCTCAGTGGTAGAGCGCGGCCCTGAAAAGGCCGGCGTCGGCGGTTCAATCCCGTCTCTGGCCACCACTTTAGACTCAAATACTTAGAACCTGAATTGACACGCCGGGATGGCGGAACTGGCAGACGCAGCGGACTCAAAATCCGCCGGCCCTCGCGGCCATGGGGGTTCGACCCCCCCTCCCGGCACCATACATATACAACTCTTCTGGTACTAATCCCTCGGTATATATGTGCCTTGCCCTTGATGCATTCCTATGTGGCCAGCCCCATCACCGCTGGCTGCCAGCCCAACCACCCCGCATCACTATGATGGTTAGAGCGCCCGCTCCCGATGCCCACCAGCGAAAACCCAACCCGCGCCCTCCCCTCGCTGCACGAGTTCTTCGCGCCCGGCGGCATTCTGGCGCGTTCTTCGCTGCCTTATGAGTACCGCATAGGCCAATTGCAGATGGCCCGGGCAGTCGAGCAGGCTCTCGAAGAACGCCGCCACCTGATCGTCGAGGCCGGAACAGGAACCGGCAAAACCCTCGCCTATCTTCTTCCCGCACTGCGCACCGGCCAGCGCATCATCGTCTCCACAGGCACCAAGGCCTTGCAGGACCAGCTCTACTTTCGCGATGTTCCCTTCCTCGAAACGCTGGTCGGCGGCTTGCGCGTCTGCTACATGAAGGGCCGCGCCAACTACCTCTGCCGCCACAAGCTGGTCACGCTGCGCAATCAACCGATTCTTTCTGGACTGGAGGAGATCGACCAGTACCGCCAGATCTCCGAGTGGGAGCAGACCACCGAAACCGGCGACCGCGCCGAACTCTCCGGGATGCCTGAGTCCAGCGCCCTTTGGGCAAAACTCGACGCGCGCACCGAGGCCTGCCTCGGCTCATCCTGTCCGGATTATCGCCGCTGCTTCATCACCGAGATGCGCCGAAAGGCCCTCGAGTCCGACATCATTATCGTCAACCACCATCTCTTCTTTGCCGATCTCTCTGTCAAACGCGAGGCCGCCAACGCGCCCGACGCCGGCATCCTCCCCGAGGCCGCCGCCGTGATCTTCGACGAGGCCCACGAGTTGGAGGATGTCGCTTCGAGTTACTTCGGCCTGTCAGTCAGCAACATTCGCTTTGAAGAACTGGCTCGCGACACCGATGCCTTGCTGCGCGGCAAGCATGGTGCGGAGCACCTGCCCGCGCTCACTCAACAACTCCGCGACCGCGCGCGCATGTTCTTTGCCGGCCTGCCCATGACCGGCGACGGACGCCAGCCCTTTACCGATCGCGAGCAGTTTTTGGAAACCTCCGGCGACCTCTACACCGCCGTGTGCGTTACCTTGCAGCAGATTGAAGCGGAGATGGACGCGCTAACAGGCATTGACGAATCGCCGGGACTCAGAAAGCGCGTCACCCGTCTCCGCTCCGAGTTTGAATTCCTGCTCGAATCGAACGCCAACAACATGGTCTATTGGATGGAGCGCCGCATCTTCGGTGGCCTGGACAAATTTTCAGCCGGCAGCAAGGCAAGCGCGCTCCGTCACCAGTCTCGCACTACCTATCTACAGGCCACGCCCATCGATGTCTCTGAGCTTCTTCACGAGTTGGTCTTCGAGCAGATTCCCACCGTCGTGCTCACCTCGGCCACGCTCACCGTGCAGGGCGGTTTCGAGCACATTCGCAAGCGACTGGGCCTGAGCGAAGTGCGCGAGTTAGTCGTGCCGTCTCATTTTCGCTACGGCGAGCAGGCCCTGCTTTATCTACCGCCGGAGATGCCCGATCCCCGCGACCCCGAATTTCCTGAGGCCGCCGCTCGCTGCATCCAACGTGTGCTGGAGATCACCATGGGCCGCGCCTTTTGCCTCTTCACCAGCTACGCCCAAATGCACGTCGTCTACGAGCGCCTGCTGCCGGTGCTCGACTTTCCCATCTTGCTGCACGGCACTGCACCCCGCAAAGCGTTGCTGGAACAGTTCCGCTCGACGCCCAACGCCGTTCTCTTCGGCACATCAAGTTTCTGGCAGGGAGTGGATGTGCAGGGCGAAGCCTTGAGCTGCGTCATCATCGACCGCCTGCCATTTGCCGTGCCCAGCGACCCGGTCATCCAGGCCCGTATGCGCGCAATTGAAGAGGCCGGCGGCAAACCTTTCTTCGACTACCAGGTCCCCTCCGCTGTCCTCACTCTCAAGCAGGGCTTTGGCCGCCTCATCCGCTCGCTAGAAGACCGCGGCGTATTAGTCCTCCTGGACCCCCGCGTCACAAGGCAACGCTACGGCCAGACATTCCTCGCCAGCCTCCCGCCGTATCGAATGACGGCGTCAATTACGGATGTCAAAGCGTTCTTTGAATCTAAGAAAGCAACCGAAATGTAGAATTGATCCTGTCGCACTTGGCTATTTATGTCCCGCAACTTTTACATTCTGGCCGCCACGCTGCTCGTCTTCACGCTGTTCTCGGCAGCAATCTCGTTCATGCCTTCGAGCCTTCAGCCCGGATTGCCGGCCAACGCATCTCTCTGGCGGACGGGGTCGCTCTTTCTGCTGCTGGCAAGCCTGGCAGCGGCGCTCGTCGGCGTCCTTAGTCATCTATTCGAACAAGTGGACCGGCGCAGTGAAGAGGCCCGGCATAAGCACCGAGTTCCCCGTGGGCAGGTCTCCGTCCACGAGGTGGAGAAGCGCCGTAGCGAAAAGCACTAAAATAGAATCAGGGGCGCTTCCCCGCACAGAAGAATCGAGCAGAAAACCATGTTTGAAGTCACCGTGGAGGCTGGTTTTTCCTCCGGACACTACCTCCGCAACTACAAGGGCAAGTGCGAGAACCCGCACGGCCACAACTACAAGGTCCGCGTCACCCTGGCCGGGGCGGAGCTGGACTCCGCCGGCTTGCTGCTGGACTTCAAGCTGCTCAAGACTCTGCTGCGCCCGGTCGTCGAGCGCATCGACCACCAGATGCTCAACGACCTCGAGCCCTTCACCGTCCTCAACCCCTCGGCCGAGAACCTGGCCAAATACTTCTACGACCAGACCTGTGAGCAGCTTGCCGCCCTGACCCAGGGCCGGGTACGCGTGAAACATGTGACCATCTGGGAGACGGACACCTGCACGGCTACTTATTACGAGTAGGGGTCCCTGGCCGCAACCTTCCCCCCAGCGTCTAGTTCGTCTGGCTGGACTTCGACTTGAGGTATTTGTCGAAGGGAATCTCGAAGAAGAAAAGTTCCTTGCCGTCGGCGTCGCGCAGCTTGTGCAGGTGCAGCTTGGCGCCTTCCAACGGATGATCTAGCCTGGAGACGTCATAGAACAGGAACCCCGCGCGCGTGGTGTGCGGCGCTACCGTCAGAGCGTTGTATTCGAAGGTGTTAAAGTCCCTTTCGATGTCTCCGTTGCTGGGTGCGGGCTTGAGCTTGATGTTGGGCAACGGGCGGGGCAGCGGAATCTTTCCGCCTTCGCTCTCCTTGCGCGCCATCAGACGCTCCACGTCTTCCGGCTCGGCAGTCTGAATCTCGTCGCCTGCGGCTGTGAGGAAGATAATCCGCATCTCCAGCAGACTGATGGGGCGGTTGCCATTATTGGTGACAATGAGCCGGATCGGCATCACACCGTGGCTCAAATAATCGACGCGGAAGATCGCGGCCTTCTCGCGCGTATCGTAGGGATCGGCGGCGATGGCCACCTTCTCGTCCTCATGCACTTCGACGGCTGCAAACGACGTGGCCGGCTGCACCGGAGGCGGAGCATGGCTGCTACCCCAGCCTGGCAGTGTCAGCCAAAGCAACAACAATGGAATGCCCCGCAGAGCCTTCATTGTCCTCGTCTCTATCACTGGACGCCGCCCATATCATGTGAGAATTAAACTGGGAATAGGATAAACCAAAGTGCATGATTCTGCATTACTATAATCTGGCCTTGCTTGTGGTCCTGGTCGCAGGCGTGCCATGGTTGCTCTTCCGCACGCACACCTGAACGGCTACCTATTACGAGTAGGCGTCCCTGCCCCCGGCTTTACCGCGGCTAGTTCATCTGGCTGGACTTCGACTTGAGGTATTTGTCGAAAGGAATCTCAAAATAGAAAAGCTCGTTGCCGTCGGCGTCGCGCAGCATGCGCAGGTGCAGCCGCGCGCCCTCCAGCGGATGGTCGAGCCCGGAGACATCGTAGAATAGAAACCCCGCGCGCGTAGTATGCGGTTCGACCGTCAAAGCTCTGTACTCGAAGGTGTCGAAGTCTTTTTCGATATCCCCGATGCTGGCCACGGGCTTGAGCTTGATATTGGGCAACGGTTTGGGCAGCGGAATCTTGCTTCCCTCGCGCTCCTTGCGCGTCATCAGTCGCTCCACGTCCTCAGGCTCGGCGGTCTGAATCCTGTCCCCGGCTGCCGAAAGAAAGAAAATCCGAGCCTCGCGCAGGCTGATCGGCCGGTTGCCGTTGTTGGTGACAATCAGCCGGATGGGCATTACGCCGTGGCTGAGATAATCGACACGGAAGATTGCCTCTTTTTCGAGTGTGTCGTAGGGTTCGGCGGCGATAGCCACCTTCTCTTCCTCGTGTACTTCGACTGCGGCATACGTCGTGGCAGGCTGCACCGGCGGCGGAGTGTGATCGCTGCCTCGGGCTGGAAGCGCCAGCCAAAGCAGAAGCAGCGGAGTAATTCGCAAAACCTTCATCGTCCTCGACTCTATCACTGATAGCCCGCCTGTTTCATGTGAGAATTGAACCGGGAATAGAATACTCTCAAACGCATGGTTTTGTTTTTCTACAATCTTGCCTTGCATGTGGTCCTGGTCGTGGGCGCCCCCTGGTGGCTCTTCCGAATCGTAACCACACAAAGGTACCGCTGCGGGTTACTAGCGCGCATGGGACTGGTTCCATCCCGGCTCCGCAAGCAGCTTGCCGGATTGGGTTCTGATCGCTCTCTCATCTGGGTCCATGCCGTCTCCGTCGGCGAGGTCCTGGCAGTCAGCCGCCTGGTCAAGACCCTCGATGCCGCACTGCCCGAATATCTTATCGCCATTTCGACCACCACGCGCACCGGCCAGTCACTGGCCCGCGAGCGCTTCGGCGCCAACCGCGTCTTTTATTGCCCGCTCGACCTGCCATGGGCTGTGCGTGCCTATCTGAACGCCCTCCAGCCAAGACTCCTTATTCTGGCGGAGACCGAGTTCTGGCCCAACCTGCTCAGAGGCTGCTTCAGGCGCAAAATCCCCGTAGCCGTAGTCAATGCCCGCATCTCCGACCGCTCATGGCCGCGCTACCGACGGCTCCGCTGTTTGTGGCGTCCACTCTTGAGCCGCCTCGGTCGAGTTCTCGCCCAGAGCCAGACCGACGCTGAACGCTTCAAAGCCCTCGGTTGTATGCCGGAACGGGTCACTGTGGCAGGCAACCTCAAGTTTGATGTGCGCGCCACCGGGGAAACCGAGGCTACGCGTCTGCTGAAGAAGTGGTCGCCTGGCCTGCGTTTCATAGTGGCCGGCAGCACGCTCGAAGGCGAGGAAGCCGCGTTGCTCCAGGCATGGCCGCGTCTGCTCCAGGCCGATCCGCAGATGGTGATGGTCCTTGCGCCCCGCCATCCGGAACGATTTGTCGCCGTGTCCGCGTTGCTGGAGAGATCCGGAGCGGTCTGGGTCAAGCGTTCAGACTGGCGTTCCGCCCCCGAAGGCTCTCTTAAGTCATTGAATCCAGGACAGATAGTCCTGCTCGACACCATCGGCGAGCTGGCCTCGGTCTATTCGCTGGCCCTCATAGCCTTCGTCGGTGGCAGCCTGGTTCCCGCCGGAGGACACAACCCGCTGGAACCGGCCCAGTTCGGCGTTCCCATCGTGATGGGCCCAAATTTTGCCAACTTCCGAGCCATTACAGAGGATTTGCTGGCCCATCAGGCCCTACGCATCTCCACCACTGATGCTTTGGCCGCGACCTTGACTGGCTTGTTGCAAGACCGAGCCGCCGCCAAAGCTATGGGTAGCCGGGCAAGGCAGGTTTTCGAACAGCAGGCGGGAGCGACCGGCCGCTGCATGGTGGCGTTGCGAAGCTTGCTCCATGAAGGAGGCCAGACTGAATGAGACGCCGATGGCTGGCTCCGTTGACTCCGCTCTATGCTGCGGGACTCGCACTGCGCAACCGGCGCATCGAGAATGGTTCTGAGCCGGTTCGTCGTCTCCGCTTCCCGGTAGTCAGCATCGGCAATCTCTCCACCGGTGGCTCGGGCAAAACGCCGCTCACCATCGCGCTCGCCCAGGCGCTCGCC
This sequence comes from Occallatibacter sp., assembly GCA_050013195.1. Taxonomy (GTDB): domain Bacteria; phylum Acidobacteriota; class Terriglobia; order Terriglobales; family Acidobacteriaceae; genus Telmatobacter. The sequence continues at coordinate 4,210 of JBEKFS010000058.1, read as the reverse complement.
AAGCGAGGCTTGCACGTGGATGTGCTCAGCCGAGGCTATGGCCGCAAGAGCAAACTGACTGCCCGCGTCAACCCGGACGGCACCGCCGAAGACTACGGCGATGAGCCGCTCCTGATCGCCCGCGAAACCGGCCTTCCCGTCTACGTGGCTCCCCAACGCTACGATGCTGGCCTACTGGCCGAGACCGATGTCCAATCCATCTCCGAGCAGAACCACCAACCTATCGTTCATCTCCTCGATGACGGCTTCCAACATCGCCAACTCTACCGCGATGTCGATATTCTGCTGCTCAATAGGCAGGACTTGACCGGCCATCTGCTCCCAGCCGGCAACCTGCGCGAGCCTCTGAGCGCGTTGAGGCGAGCAACCGTCCTGGCCGTCCCTGCGGACGAAGCTGAAGTAGAGCAATATCTGCGTAAGATCATTCCCATCGACCAAGGTACGGAACAGCCGCGCTGCGTTGATCCAGTCTGGCGCCTGCGCCGCACCATGGAAATACCCGCCGTCAGCGATCCGGTAGCCGCCTTCTGTGGCATCGCCCGTCCGGAGCAGTTTTTCGCCGGCCTCGAAGCCGCCGGCCTGCGCATTGCCGCCCGTACAGCCTTCCCCGACCACCACCGCTACACCGCCCGCGATCTGGACCGCCTCATAACCGCCGCTCGCGCCGCTGGAGCCACCATGCTCCTCACAACCGAAAAAGATTTAGTCCGTCTGGGAAGTCTTGCCTCCGCCTTCCCGGAATCCCTCCCGCTCAAAACCGCGCGTCTTCGCGTCGAGATCGAAGATCAAAAGGCTGCTATCGATTGGCTGATCAACCGGCTGGGGCTTTAGTCCGCCTCACACGCCTCTGTGAGAAAATCAGAGCTTGCAGACGCATTCCAACTTTCGCTTGCTGGTGGTCCGGCTTGGCGCCATGGGCGACATTCTGCACGCCCTTCCGGCAGTCACGGCCCTGCGCCAGGCGCATCCCGATTGGGTGATCGACTGGGTCGTCGATCCGCGCTGGCGGGCACTGCTGGCGGCAGAAGGTAGCACCGGTCGCCAAACCGCCTGGAACCCCGCTCAACCACTCGTTGACCACCTGCATTTTGCCGCCACAAAGCAGTGGCGTAAATCCCCCTTCAGCCGCCAAACCCTTCATGAATTCAAGGTGTTGCGCTCTGCGCTCCGTTCCGGCGAATACGACGCGGTGATCGATCTGCAAGGAGCCATTCGCTCGGCAGTGGTAGCTCGTCTCGCGGGTTGCCGCCGTTTGATTGGCGAGGCTAATCCACGAGAAATGCCCGCGCGCTGGCTCTTCCGTGAGCGCGTGACCACTTATGGCATTCATGTCATCGAGCAGGATGTGGAGCTGGCCTCGGCCATCGCCAGCGATGTACTCGCTCCAGTCACGCCCTGGCTGCCCATTGACCCCGTCGCCGAAACCTGGGCCGATGAAATTCTGCCTCCAGCCTCTGGCCAGTCAGCCGTGCTCATCAATCCCGGCGCTGGGTGGGGCGCCAAGCGCTGGCCTGTCGAGCGCTACGCGGCCGTTGCGCAAAGCCTTATCGACCGCGGCTTCCGTATTTTGATCAATATTGGTCCCGGCGAGGAGCCGCTGGCTGAAGTCATCGCAAGCCAAACCGGTGGCGCGGCCACTCCGCTGGCCTGCACGTTGCCCCAACTTATCGCCATCACCCGACGCATTGCTCTGGCCATTGCTGGAGACACCGGCCCGCTCCACCTGGCCTGCGCTCTCGGCCGCCCGGTGGTGGGCATCTACGGACCCACCGACCCCAGCCGCAACGGCCCCTTCGGTACTCGCTTCACCGTCCTGCGCAGCCCGGAAAGCCGACGCGACCACACCCGGCGCGCAGCGCCGGAGTCCGGCCTACTCACCATCCAGCCCGGCGACGTCCTGCGCGCCGCTGACGCCTTGCTTTATCCTGAGACCGCCCCATGACTACGACCGCCGCTCCGCATCTCGACCCGTCGTTACCAGACTGGATCGCCCGCTGGCAGCGCATTGCTCGGCGCATCCGCGTCCCGTTGGGCTTTCTCACCGCGGCGCTCTATCTCTTCGAACTTCTTCGCCACGCGCCCCATCCAGTCGCCGTGGCCTGCAGCCTGGCGCTGGTTCTGCCCGGCCTATGGTTGCGCGCCTACGCCTCTGGCTACGTCAAAAAGAATCGCGAACTCACCGTGACCGGCCCTTACGCTCACACCCGCAACCCGCTCTATCTGGGCTCCATGCTGATCGCCGCAGGCTTTGCCGTGGCGCTGCTCAGTTGGCCAGTGGCGCTGGCGCTCGCGCTCGGCTTCGCGGCCATCTACGTGCCTGTCATCGCCTCCGAGGAGCGTTTTCTGCGCACTACTTTCCCCGCATTCGACGGCTATTGCCAACAGGTTCCGCGCCTGATTCCGCGTCTGACTCCTGCGAGAAATCCAGGAGGTAAAAGCACCTCCGGTGCTGGAATGGGAAGTTTCTCCCTGTCGCTCTACCTACAGCATCGCGAGTACAATGCAGGGATAGGGGTTCTGCTGCTTTACCTCAGCCTGCTCCTGCTGCGGCCGCTGCTGGCCGTGGTTGTGAATCTGCCGCAATAAGCGATCTTCGGTACCAGAGCAGTCCATTCAGCAAGGAGCCATCTCGCCGGTGAAAACGCGCTTAACCCTGACCGTCCTTCTTTGCGTCCTCGCCCTGGCCGTCGTGGCTCCCCTCCCGATTTTTGCTCAGCAGGCGCCTTCGCTCTCGCCCCCTCGCCCCGGCTATAGCTTTCCGCTCAAGCAGACCCTTACCTACTCGGTGGACTGGCGGGTTTTTCCCGCCGGAACAGCCGTGCTGCGCTTTGAAGCCGCCGGTGACCGCGAAAACCTCACCGCCAGTGCCGACACCATCGGAGCCATCAACCTGCTCTTTCACGTCAGCGACCGCTTCCAGTCCAGCTTTGACCGCGCCAAAGGCTGCACCTACGACTTCAACAAGCAGACCGTCGAGGGCCGCCGCCAGATCAACTCGACCCTCCATCTCGACTACACCAAAAATCGTGCCTTCCAGGACGAGAAAAACCTGATTACCAAGCAAACCAAGCACGTCGAATCCACTGCCCCCGCCTGCCTCACCGACCTGCTTACCGGCGTCTTCTACGCTTCCTCACAACCCATCGCCCTGGGACACAACTTCGTCATCCCAGTCTTTGATGCCATGAAAGTGGTGCCTGTGACCATGAAGATTGAAGGCCGCGAGGAGATCAAAACGCCGCTCGGCTCCTTCAAAACCCTGCGCGTGCAACCCACCGCCGATGCCGGTGTGGTCAAGAATCGCGGCAACATCTGGATCTGGTACACCGACGACGAGCGCCACCTACCCGTCCAGATGCGCGCCCGCCTCTTCTGGGGCACCATCACCTTCCGCCTCATCGGCAACGACAGCAAGTAGGTGCAATTATCTATGCGTGTCACACACGCAGATTGACGGGTGCCCATGGTCTCGATTTTGAGACCAGGGGTTCACAAATCTCTCAAGAAAATGAGTGCTCTCTCAAGAAAATGAGTGCTCTCTCAAGAAAGTGGGTGCCCCACCTTCGGCGCGTATTTGTTTTTGCGCCTAAGGTGGGATACCTATAACTACATCTCTTTATAGCTTTTTAGATTTTTACAGTCTTTGCACACCGCATAGCGACATAAAGTCTGGTATGCACCATCCTTTCCACGTTTTTTGAGGAAAGGGTGGAAAACCACAAACTCCATCCGTCTTAGGTCAGCCGGGTGCCCCCGGTCCCTTGCATTTGGGGACCGGGGAGAGGATCACTTCACCCCAGCAACTCCCCAACAATCCCCGCCGCAGCCTTGAGCGCCACATCAATCTGCGCAATCTCTTTCCCGCCGGCCTCTGCAATCTCAGGCTTCCCGCCGCCCGATCCGCCAACGAGTTTCGCGACAGCGCCCACGAGCTTACCCGCCTGAATCCGCTTGGTCAGCCCCGCCGTCACCCCTGCGATCAGCGCGACTTTGTCCTCCGGTTGCGCCGAGGCCACAACCACCACGCCCTCGCCCAGCTTCTGCTTCAAATTATCGACGAGCGTCCGCAACTGTCCGCGCTCCAGAGCATCGGCCCGGAGCGTCACCAGCCGCACGCCCTTTACATCAACGGCACGCGCCAACGCCTCATCCAGCGCCCCGGCAGCCCCCTTCATCCGCGCCTCGTCCAGCTCCCGCCGCAGCCGCTTCA
>JBEKFS010000057.1:0-19437 GCA_050013195.1 Occallatibacter sp. | reverse complement strand
TCCTTGAGCGCGAAGGCTGCGTGGCAGCAGCAATAATCGAACTCGATGCCCTGGCCGATTCTATTGGGTCCAGACCCGAGAATGATGATCTTGGGCTTGGCGGTCGGCGGCGCTTCATCCTCTTCGTCGTAGGTCGAGTAGAGGTAGGGCGTCATGGATTCGAACTCGGCGGCGCAGGTATCCACGAGCTTGAAAACAGGCTTGATGCCCTTGCTCTCGCGCAGTTCCCTCACCTGCTGGATGCCGGCATGGCCTTCCAGCTTCCATTCCGTCGCGATGCGCTCATCGCTCAGACCGAGGCGCTTGAGCTGGCGTAGTTGCTCCGCGCCGATTGTCTCCGACGTGGTTTGCGCGATGGCCATCTGCGCCAGCGTGATCTCGCGCATCTGGTGCAGGAACCAGGGATCGATGGTGGTGAGTCGCGCCACCTCGCGCACGCTCATGCCGCGCTCGAAGGCGAAGCGGATGTAACCCAACCTTTCCGGCCGCGGAGTGACCAGCATCTGCGTCAGCCGCCGCGGATCCAGAACTTCAGTGCCGGTCTTCTTGCCGGTCTCCAGCGCGCGCCAGGCCTTCATCAGCGCTTCTTTGAAGGTGCGACCTATGCACATCACCTCGCCCACCGACTTCATCTGCGGGCCCAGCGTTTCGTCGGCACCGGGAAACTTTTCAAATTGCCATTTGGGAATCTTTACGACGACATAATCAATCGTCGGCTCAAAGCAGGCCGGGGTTTTGCGCGTAATGTCGTTGGGAATCTCGTCGAGCGTGTAGCCAACGGCCAGCTTGGCGGCGATCTTGGCGATAGGAAAGCCGGTGGCCTTTGATGCCAACGCCGAGGAGCGCGAGACGCGCGGGTTCATCTCGATCACCGTCATGCGCCCATCGACGGGGTTGACGGCAAACTGCACATTGGAGCCGCCGGTCTCTATGCCAATCTCGCGCATCACTGCGATGGCGGCGTCGCGCATCTTCTGATACTCGCGGTCGGTCAGCGTCTGCGCAGGAGCCACGGTGATGGAGTCGCCGGTGTGTACGCCCATAGGGTCGAAGTTTTCTATCGAACAAATGATGATGACGTTATCGGCGAGGTCACGCATCACCTCCAGTTCGTATTCTTTCCAACCGAGAACGCTCTCCTCAATCAGGCATTCATGCACTGGCGAAAGATCCAACCCGCGCGCCAGAATCTCCATCAGTTCTTCGCGGTTGTAAGCGATGCCGCCGCCCGTGCCGCCCAGCGTGAAGCTTGGGCGAATGAGCACCGGAAATCCGAGCTTGCCGGCATACTCCAGGCCGTCGCGCAGGTTGTTCACCAGCGCAGATTTGCATACTTCAAGACCTATACGCAGCATTGCGTCTTTGAAAAGCAGACGGTCCTCGGCCTTCTTAATGGCCTCGAGCTTGGCTCCGATCAGCTCGACGTTGTAGCGGTCGAGAATGCCCGCATCGGCCAGATCGACGGCCAGATTGAGCGCCGTCTGCCCGCCTACGGTGGGCAGCAATGCAAATTTTCCGGCAGGCTTTCCCTCGCGGCCGGCGGCGAGCATCTCCGCCTCAATACGGATGATCTCCTCGACATACTCGCGGGTGAGCGGCTCGATGTAGGTGCGGTCGGCGAGATCAGGATCGGTCATGATGGTGGCCGGGTTGGAGTTCACCAGCACGACCTCATAGCCTTCATGCTTGAGAGCCTTGCAGGCCTGCGTGCCGGAGTAGTCGAACTCCGCCGACTGCCCAATCACGATGGGACCCGAGCCGATCACTAGAATCTTCTGAATGTCATTTCTGCGTGGCATTTCGTCGAATCGATTCCTCTGATCTTTTCTTATTACTGCTGATGATTTGCCGGAATCCTTTTCGGCTAGTTGTTACCCAGGCACAATAAGAGCCGTTCATGCCGAGAATCACATAGAGATTGCTTGGGCGAATGAGCCCGACCAAGTTTTCACCGACGATTAACTCGGTTTGGCTGTACTCAAACATTGGAAATACTGCCTTGAAAGAGTACTTGCCGGGTGACACGGCAAGTCGGAAGCGGCCCTGACTATCTGTCGAGTACTTCTGGGTCGAACCTCGTTCGTCAACAAGCGTGATGGCAACACCTGGAACAACGACTCCAAACGGATCGAAGACCTGTCCCTCGACGCGCGATACAATCACATGACCGGGATACACACAATCAACGCTTTCCTGTGTGTGAGCGAGCTGAGACAGCGATAAGGAAGTTACGGCCACGAATCCGATTGTGCCCAGAAAACAGCGGAGACTTGTCCCCGCTTTAGTTGCGAACATTATCTTCATTGCCGCAGGAGCTTTCATCCCTTCCACTCCTCCATCATGCGGCGGAAGTCGCGGAAGAGGTAATTCGAATCGTGCGGGCCGGGGGCGGCTTCGGGGTGGTATTGCACGCTGAACAAGGGCAGCGTCCGGTGACGCAGGCCTTCCAAGGTCTGGTCGTTCAAGTCTACGTGGGTCAGTTCCACCTCATTGGCGTTGATTGAATCCGGATCGACGGCGAAATTGTGGTTATGGGCGGTGATCTCCACCTTGCCGGTTGTGCAGTTCTTGACTGGGTGATTGCCACCGTGATGGCCGAATTTGAGTTTGTAGGTCTTGCCGCCCAGAGCCAGCCCCGTGAGCTGATGTCCTAAACAAATACCGAAGACCGGCACGCGGCCCAAGAATTTGCGAATGGCACGGACCGCGTAATCGACCGGCTCGGGGTCGCCGGGGCCATTGGAGAGAAAGACGCCGTCGGGCTTCAGGGCGAAGACATCTTCGGCCGTGGTCTCGGCTGGAACTACCGTCACATGGCAGCCCTCGCGCACCAGCATGCGCAGTATGTTCATCTTGATGCCGAAGTCGTACGCCACGACGTGGTGCTTCCGCACTTCCTCGTTTTGGAGAAAACCTGAGGGTAGGAGAAGGTCGCCTGTTTGGTTGCGGCTATCTTCGGCGTCGAAGGTGTAGCTCGATTTCGTCGAGACCACGCGAGCCAGATCGGTGCCGTCCATCTTACGAATGCTGTGTGCCTTCGCCACTAGAACTTCCGTGTCGATCTCCGCAGTCGAAATCACGCCGCGCATCACACCGTGAGTGCGCAGATGGCGGACCAGGGCGCGGGTGTCGATCTCGGCCAGCACGGGAACCGAATAGCGCTCCATGTACTCGTCAGTGACCTGCTCGGAGCGCCAGTTGGAGCTGATGGGCGAAAACTCGCGGACGATCAAGCCCTCAATATAAGGCCGGGCCGACTCGTTGTCCGCCTGGTTGGTGCCGTAGTTGCCGATTTGCGGATTGGTGAGAACCACAATCTGTCCGGCATAGGAGGGGTCGGTGAAGATCTCCTGGTAACCGGTCAGCGATGTATTAAAAACAACTTCTCCTGCGCATTCGCCAGGAGCGCCATAGCCGTGACCGCGAAAGATGCGCCCGTCTTCGAGCGCCAGAGTTGCCTGCATCGCCTCTCCGGGAGGTTGAATTCAACCGATTCTAACAGGGTTTGCGGTGAATTTGGTGACAGAATTCAAACGGTTTTAGCAGCCTACCGCACCGTGCCCGCATCGCTTGCCGGCCACAGAACGAAGACCGCCTTCCCGTAAATGAACGAACGCTCGACGGGGCCGAATGAGCGACTATCGGATGAGATGCAGCGATGGTCGCCCATCATGAAGTAGCTGTTTGCGGGGATAACGATCTCCGGATAGGAGACGCTGTCGCGATACTCCTCGGGAATATACGGCTCAGACTGCGGCTGGCCGTTGAGCCAGACCGTGCCGTGGTCGATGCGCAGACGGTCGCCTGGCAGGGCGATGACGCGCTTGATGTAGCTCTTCTCCGGGTCGCGCGGGTAGTGAAAGACCACCACATCGCCTCGCTCAATAGCCGTGAATCGGTAAACGAACTTGTTGATGAAGAGCCGGTCCTGGTCGTCCAGCCTCGGCAACATGCTGGTGCCTTCCACGCGCACCGGCTGGTATAGGAAGACAATGATGAGCACTGCGGCAGCGGCGGAGATCAGCAAATCGCGCAGCCAGAGCCTTAGGCCGCTGGTTTTACGGCTCGGCGCGGGCGCAGGGGCCGGAGGCGCCAGGTTCAAGTCTCTCTCAGGCGCTGCAGCCTCATCTATATTGGGATCATTCTGGGGAAGTACTTCCATTGGCTCCTTCTCGTGCAGAATCAGTGAGTTACAGGCATAGTCCGGCGAATTCCGGGCATACAGACTTACCACTGCTGCGCCTAGTTAGAGTGTAAACGTTTTCCCACGCACAGGACCAGAGATTAGAGAATGCACTTTGCGCCCGCGCATCTGCTCAGTAAGCCAGACCCGACTACCCCGCTTCCGTCCCGCCGCGATACTCTTAAACAAGCGTGATCAAAGACGATCAACAACCCGCTTCGGCACCGCAGCCTTCTCCTTTGGATAAGATTCCCGCCGACCTGACGCCCTTCATGCGGCAGTGGACGGCGGCCAAGCGGGAGAATCCGGATGCGCTGCTGTTTTTCCGCATGGGGGATTTTTACGAGCTCTTCTACGACGATGCGGTGACCGTGAGCCGGGAGTTGCAGTTGACTCTGACGGCGCGCGACCGGGAGCGGAACCAGCCGATGTGCGGGGTTCCGTATCACGCGGTGGAAAGCTACCTGATGCGGCTGTTGCGCAAAGGCTACCGCGTCGCCCTCTGCGACCAGATGGAGGATCCCAAGCTGACGAAAAAAATTGTCCGGCGCGAGGTGACGAGGGTACTCTCGCCGGGGACCGCTCTGGACGCAGGACTGGGGCAGGAGCAGAACAACTTCCTGGCGGCGTATTTCGAAATGGGAGGCACGCATAAGGCTAAAGGCCAGGTTGAAAAAGTATGCGCGGTGGCATTGCTGGACGTTTCCACGGGCGAATTTCGCACGGCGGAGTTTCTAGGGGCCACGGCGCGGCAGCAGGCTGTAGACGAGATTGTGAAGGCCGGGTCGAGCGAGGTGCTTGTGGCCGCAAACACGGAGTTGCCGGCGCAGCTGGAGCGGATTCCGGCGAGGACGCGCGTCGAGGACTGGGTTTGGACGCGCGAGTTTGCGGTGCCGCTGGTGGAGCGGCAACTGAATGTGCGGTCGCTGGAAGGATTTGGGCTCACCGGGCATCCGGCGGCGGCGATTGCGGCTGGAGCAGTGCTGCACTATGTGCGGACGACGCAGAAGAACGAGGCGCTGCACATCGACAGCTTGAAATTTGAGGAGCACTCGACGGCGCTGGAGCTGGACCCGGTGACGGTGCGAAACCTCGAATTAGTAGAGCCGTTGTTTGCCGGGCAGGACACTCGGGCGACGCTGTTTCACACTTTGGATGCATGCCAGACGCCGATGGGCAAGCGGCTGCTGCGGGCTACGATACTGCGGCCGCTGGTTGACGCCGAGGCTTTAGAGGCTCGCTACGAGGCGGTAGGCGAGGCGCAGGGAGACCTGGTAAAACGCGAGGAGATTCGACGCGCGTTTTCCGGCCTTTTGGATTTGGAGCGGCTGCTGGCGCGGCTTAGCCTGGACTCAGCTGGAGCGCGGGACGTGCGTGCGCTAGCGAGCAGTATGCGCCGATTGCCGGGGCTGAAAAAGGCGCTCGACGCGATGCAGTCAGCGCGTTGGCGAGAGTTGGCGGAGCGGCTGGACACGCTGGAAGACGTGACGGCTAGGATTCAGGCGACGCTGGTCGAGGAGCCTCCACTGACGCTGGTCGATGGCGGAGCTATTACCGCGGGTGTGGATGCGGAGTTAGACGAGTTACGGACAATTTCACGAATCGGCAAGCAGCAAATCGCGGCCATTGAGGAGCGGGAGCGTGCGCGGACGGGAATCGCTTCGCTAAAGGTAAGGTATAACTCAGTTTTTGGCTATTACATCGAGATCACCAAAGCTAACTTATCAATGGCTCCGGCCGATTATGAACGCAAGCAAACGCTGGTGAATGCGGAGCGATTTACTACGCCCGAGCTGAAGGAATATGAGCGCAAGATTCTCTCCGCGCATGAGCGATGCATCGAGATTGAAAAGCGGATCTTTGCCGAGCTGCGAAAAAACGTGCTGGAAGCGGCTGGGCGCATCAAACGAACGTCGGCTGCCGTGGCGGAAACGGACCTGCTGGCTTGCTTTGCGCATCTGGCGGCGGGGCGCAAATATGTGCGGCCCACACTATCTGATGAGCCGGTGATTGAGGCTGTGGCTGCGCGTCATCCGGTCATCGAGCAGTGGATGGAGGAGATGCGCGAGGGCAGGTTTATTCCCAACGACATCTATCTGAATGCGGCGGGAGATGGGCCGAGTCTGTTGCTGATCACCGGCCCGAACATGGGCGGCAAAAGCACCTATCTACGCCAGGCGGCGATGCTGGTTCTACTTGCTCAGATGGGCAGTTTTGTGTCGGCGGAGAGCTTGCGCTATGGCCTCGCGGACAGGATTTACACGCGTATCGGCGCCAGCGACAACGTGGCGCGGGGACGATCTACGTTCATGGTGGAGATGACGGAGACGGCGACGATTCTGAATACCGCGACCAGCAAATCGCTAATCCTGCTGGACGAGATGGGGCGCGGCACGGCGACCTTTGACGGACTTTCGCTGGCCTGGGCGACGGTGGAATTTCTTCATGCGGAAACCCGCGCGCGGACACTCTTTGCCACGCACTATCACGAGTTGACTATGCTGGCCGAGAAGCTGCCGCGCGTAAGGAATCTGCGCGTGGGCGTGAAAGAGGCCGCGGACGGAATTGTCTTTTTGCACACCATCGAGCCGGGTGCTGCCAGCAAGAGCTACGGAATTGAAGTAGCGCGTCTGGCGGGGTTGCCGGCGGCGGTGATTGAGCGGGCCAGGCACCTGCTCCGCCAGCATGAGAGGCAGGAGAGGCAGAGCGTGCAGGTAGAGACGCAGGTTGATCCGGTGCAGCTGACGATCTTCACGCCGCTCTCGCAGCGCATTGTGGACCGAATCGAGGCGGCGGACGTGAACCAGCTGACTCCGTTGCAGGCGCTGAATCTGCTGGAGGAACTTCAGCAGGAGTTGAAGGGATCAAAGGAATAGGGAGCGCAACCTGAAATGAACGCGAAGCCAATGACGGTGGCCGGCATCATGAGCGGAACCTCGGTCGATGGGATCGATGTGGCCGTGGTGCGGATTACGCCGGGCAAGTTGCGGCCTGGGTTGAAGCTGGTGGCTCATGAGGGATTTCAATTCCCTGCCCCGCTACGGCGCGCGGTGCTGGCGGCGATGAATGCGGCTGCGATCTCTACGGCTGAATTGGCGCGACTCCATTGGCGGCTTGGCCTGGCCTATGCCGAGGCAGTCAACGCTACGGTGAAGCGGCATAAGGTAAAACTCGATCTGATTGGCTGCCACGGACAGACGCTTTATCATCAGCCACACGCGGAGAGTTACACAGGACGGCGCTTCGGCTGCACCTGGCAGTTGGGCGAGGCGGCGGTGATTGCCGCAGCAGCTCGGGTTGCCGTTGTCTCGAACTTTCGGCCGGCGGATATGCTGGCCGGGGGCCAGGGAGCTCCGCTGGTTCCGCTGCTGGACTATGTGCTGTTTGCCGACCGCAGGCGCGGGCGCGTGTTGCAGAACATCGGCGGTATCGCCAACCTGACCGCGATTCCCGCTGGAGCAAAGCCCGATGCCGTGATCGCCTTCGACACAGGACCTGGAAACATGGTGATGGACGCGCTGGCGCAGGAGTTGTTCCATCAGAAATTTGACCGCAACGGAAGCATTGCCGCGCGGGGCATGGTACTAGGGCCGGTGTTGGCCGAGGCGCTGGGCAATCCTTACTTCATGCTCAAGCCTCCGCGCACAGCGGGACGTGAGCAGTTTGGGCGTGAGTATGCAGCGCAGTTTTTGGCCAGTTGCCGACGGCACAGCAAACGGCCAGAGGACGCGCTGGCTACGGCGACCGTGTTGACAGCCGAGACGATTGCGCAGAGCTACAAGAGTTTTGTCCGGCACGGGATGAGGAACTGCGGAGTGGATTACATCGTCTCCGGTGGTGGAGCGCGCAACGCCACGCTGATGGCCATGCTGGCCGAGAGGCTTGAGCCGATGGGTTGCGAGCTGGCCTCGAGCGAGGAGTTCGGTATGCCTGCGGAAGCCAAAGAAGCCGCGGCCTTTGCGCTGCTGGCCTGGCAAACGTGGCATCTTCTCCCGGGGAATGTTCCCCGGGCAACCGGAGCGACTCGGCCGGCGATCCTGGGGCAGGTTACTTACGCGTAGATCGCATGCACTATTCATCCTTCATCTTCATTTAATTTATCCGGATTATTTTAATGGCAATGATGAAAGAGATGATGGGACATTCTGCAGATTTGTGAAATGTCCTCATTTGCCTCAAATTCTGGGGGTTTACGGTATCCGGCCACACTCTGGAATGGTTTTTCAACCTTTTGGCGGCCTGACTCGTCTACTAAAACAGGGATGAAGTATGTCGTTCCAGACGACGTGTGGCGTTGGCTGGCGGAGTAATGAAAGATGATGAGCGAGATGAAGAAACGGTATCCTTCGATGATTGCGCAGGCGGCCGTAGCAATGGCCCTGCTGGCTGGCGCGGTCGTGGCCGGCGCGCAGGCACCAGTACGATTTTTGGGTACCATCACGGCCATCAGCGGCAACACGCTCTCGGTGAAGACCGACACGGATGGGGTTCACCAGGTAACGGTGCCGGCTACGGCTGAGATCAAGCGCATTGCTCCCGGCCAGAAAGACCTGAGCGCCGCGGAGACGATTCTGTTCAGCAACCTGGCCATTGGCGACCGCACACTGGTGAAGCTAGATCCCAACGCGCCAGCCGGAACTGAAGAGGCATTGCAGATTATTGCCATAAAGCAATCCGACCTGGCGATGAAGCAGCAGAAGGACCGCGAAGACTGGCAACAGCGCGGCGTGGGCGGACTGGTAAAAAGCATTGATACTGCTGCGGGCGTGATTGTATTGAGCAGCGGTATAGGGGTAACTGCTAAAACCATCACCGTGCACACCACCAAAACAACGATTCTCAAGCGCTACGCGCCTGCCTCGGTGCGCTTTGATGATGCCAAGCCTGCGCCGATTGATGCAATTCATGCTGGCGACCAATTGCGAGCACGCGGCACAAAGAATGCGGATGGCACGGAAATCTCAGCCGAAGATGTGGTCTCGGGCAGCTTCCGTAACATTGCGGGAACTGTGTCATCAATAGATGCGGCAGGCGCGACATTGGTGGTAAAGGACCTGGCTACCAAGAAGCCTGTAACGATTCACATCGCCGCGGATGCGCAGATGCGGCGCTTGCCCGAGGCGATGGCGCAGTTTCTGGCGATGCGGCTGAAAGGAAATGCGGGCGCTGCCGGAGCGGGCGCAAACAGCTCGGCAGGCGGGCAGCGCGGCAGCGGTCAAGGTGGTGGAAACGGACAATGGGCTGGCAGGAATGGCGGACAAGGAGGCGGCTTTTCTGACCCACAGCAGGTGCTGAACCGGGCCCCGGCCATTCAACTCAGCGATTTGAAAAAGGGCGACGCCGTGATGCTGGTATCGACCGACGGGACAACGGAGGTTACGGCGATCACGTTGCTGGCGGGCGTCGAGCCTCTGCTTGAAGCTCCCGCGGCCAGCCAGAATCTGCTCTCCAACTGGAGCATGGGTTCCGGCGCGCCTGATGTTGCCCAGTAAGCCTACACACAATAAGCGCAAATAAGCGAGGAATAAGTGACTCTAAGATTTCATTGCTGTACGCATTTTTTGATTGCCATGGCGTTGGTTACTGCTGGAATTCTTACGGCGCAAGCGCAAACTTCTGGTGCTCCGGCCGCGCCTTCCACGGCCACCACAGTGACTGCCGCGCCGGCAGCTCCGGCTGCCACGGCCACAGTGCGCGGGCACATCGCTGACCCGTCGGGAGCGCTGATTCCTGGCGCATCGATCACTATCGCCACTCCAATCGGGGCCGCAGTGAAGAACACCACAGCGGACTCTTCTGGCGCCTATGCAGTGAATGGCCTGGCTCCCGGCAGTTATATCGTGCAGACCAACGTTGAAGGCTTTGCTCCCTTCACATCACCAGTTATACAGCTCGTGGCCGGGCAGGTGAAGCGTGTGGACATCTCTATGGCCATGGTAGTCGAGCAGCAGAGCGTGGTGGTTACCGACGAAACACCCACGGTCAACGTGGAGGCTGGCGGCAACAGTAGCTCCATTATTCTCAAGGACAAGGACCTTGACGCATTGTCAGATGATCCCGATGAGCTCTCCAATGAACTGACTGCCCTGGCTGGACCCTCGGCAGGGCCAAATGGCGGCCAGATCTACATTGACGGCTTCAGTGGCGGGCAACTACCCCCCAAGTCAGCGATTCGCGAGATTCGCATCAACCAGAATCCGTATTCCGCCGAGTTTGACAGGTTGGGCTACGGGCGCATCGAGATTCTCACCAAGCCGGGCACGGATAAGCTGCATGGGCAGTTTTTCCTTCAAGGCAACGACAAGGCATTCAATACCGGCAATCCATTCACCTCTACCATTCCTACGTATTACAGCTATCAGTTCAATGGAACTGTGAGCGGCGCGATTTCAAAGAAAGCATCATTTTTCGCAAGCGCCGAACAGCGCAACACGGAAACTGTGAATGCATGGCTGATTCCCGATGCGGTGTTGGAAAACGCCTCTGACGTTTATGTGGATAACCAGAACTACGGCGCCAGCCTGTTAAACCGGCGCATACGCGACAACGCCTCCGCGCGCATCGACTGGCAACTGGGCGCAAAAAACACATTCACTATCCGTTATGGATTCTGGGCCGAGGCTGAGCACGGCAATTTGAACACGGGCTGGCTGCCCACCGGTTCCTGGCACGAGTCGAATACCGACCATACCGTGCAGATGAGCGACGCAATCATCATCAATGATCATACGGTCAACGAAAGCCGCTTCCAGTACGAACGGCAAAACGAAAATCACTACCCCGACTCGACGGATCGCACGATCGGCGTCACGGGGGATTTCACGGGCGGAGGCTACTCAGGGCAGCAGAGCCGCGATCACAGCACGCGGCTGGAATTCCAGAATATGACGACACTGAGCCATGGCACACACGCGATCAAGTTTGGCACGCGCATGAGAGACACGCGCGATGCGAACTGGACGAATGCAAACTTCAACGGCAACTTCACCTTTGCCGATACTGTGAACGGTGCCTCGACGATCTATGCCTACCAGAAGTACCTGGCAATGGCCAACGGGCTTGCGCTCAATAATCCAGCTGAAAATTTTGCTTACTGGGTGGGGCAGGGGGACGGTCCAACCTCCGCCAGCTATACCACCGGCAAGGAATCCGCGCTGGCCAATGTCTTTGACATCGCACTGTATGTTCAGGACGACTGGAAGTTCAATCCGCGTCTCACGCTCTCCGGCGGCATGCGATGGGAAGCGCAGAATCATATCTCGGACCACGACGACTGGGCGCCGCGCGCCGCATTCGCCTACGCACTGGATGGAAACGGCAAGGACAAGAAGGCCAAGACCGTGCTGCGCGGCGGATATGGCCTCTTCTACGACCGGATGGGAATCGGCAACCTGCTGACCATCAATCGCGCCAACATTCAGAATCGTGTAGTGCTCAACGACCCTCTATGCTCCACGTCGGCAACTTCGCTGGACAGCATCGACATGAGCACATGTACCAGCACCATTGGCACATCCACTGCTTCACAGCCGGTGAAATACGAGGTGGATCCTCACTATCATTCGCCTTACACAGGTCAGGCGGGCGCCAGCATTGAGCGCCAACTTTTCTCAGGAACCAGCATAACGGCTACCTATTTGCATTCCTTTGGGGTGCATCAGGTGGTCACGCGCAACGCTAATCAGGCCACCGGCGGAACTCCGCAGCAGAGCTCGGGAGGGTACCTTTATGAGTTCTATCCCGAGGCGGTCTTCAAGCAGAATCAGATCATTGCCAGCGTGAACGCCAAGGTGAACAAGAACCTCAACCTGGTGGGCTTTTACACGCTTCAATGGGCCAACACCAACAGCGCCGGCGGCAATGCATCGAACGCATACAACCTGGACCAGGACTACGGGCGCGCCAGCTTTGTTTCGCGCAACATGCTCTTCATGATGGCCAACTACCAAGGGCCTTGGGGCATCCGTTTCAATCCCTTTCTGATCGCGCAGTCGGGCCGGCCCTTTAACATCACGCTGGGTCCAGACCCGCTGAATAACTTTGGCAATCAGCGACCAACATTTGCTACTTCATCTACGCCATCAGCCGATGAGATTACGACACCCTATGGCGTGATGGACGAAACCGGACTCACAGGCACACTCATCCCGGTCAATCTGGGCAATGGCCCTGCTGCGGTAGCCGTGAATTTGCGCATTAGCCGGGCCGTTGGCATCGGCCCCAAACTAGCCTCGACGAACAATCAGGCAGGCGGTGGACCGCCTCCGGGTGGGCCGCCTGATGGCGGGCCTGGTGGCGGTGGTGGTGGTGGTGGTGGCCGGCACGGCGGTGGACCGCCGGGTGGTGGTCTTGGACCTGGCGGTCTTGGCGGAGGCGGCGGACGGGGTGGCGGTCCAGGCGGAATGTTCGGCAGCACCAGCACCGGCCGTAAGTATTCACTGAACTTCAGCGTCCAAGCTCTGAATCTGTTCAACGATATCGACTATGGAACGCCGAATGGAACAGTGACTTCGCCTAATTTCGGAAAATCCACAGGCCTTGCGGGCGGCATCTTCAGCACAGGCTCAGCGGCGCGGCGCGTCTTCGCGCAGGTCGTGTTTTCGTTCTGATTGAAACTGTTTTACTCAACCAAGGGCCGAAACGCACTGCTCCGGCCCTTGGTTTTTTGCGCGAGGAATACTCCTATGGCTTTGTCGCTGTCACCGCGGCGGGCTGGCTGTCAGCTGCAAAGGCGTCAGTCAGCGAGATGACCTTCAGCTGCGACTTCAATGCTTCGAGGGAAGCCGTACTGGAGACCTTAATCTCCGCAGTCTCGCCCGGCAGCAGGTCAAAGTAGTTGTCGGAGATCTGCACGTCTAGCTCGCCAAACGAAAGATAAACGCTGCGCGCCAGCACCGGAGATGTGATTCGAAACCTGTAACTGTCCTTTGCACCGGTGGTTTCGACCGTTAGTTGAGCCGGCTTCAGATGCACTCCCTTGACAGGCGCCAGATAGACCAAATTGCGCGAAAGCTGCGCTCCGCCTGCGGTCAACTCGGCCACGACAAAAACGCGTGAGGTGTCTTGCGCGCCAGCGTCTGTTAGTTTCTTCAGCGGCCAGTCAAGATAGATCTTGCTCGTAAGCGGCGCAACTTTCACGGCACTTGTTTCCTCAAGCAGCACCTTGCCGTCAAAGTCCATCAAGCGCACACGCAAAGTTGCTGGCTCGGTCTTCACTTTGTCACTAACTATGTAGACCTTCAGCGAGTCCTCAACATGCGGCGAGACCAGGATGGGCGCATAGAAACGCCGCGCATAGTATTGCAGCGCCTTCCAGCGGCCGTAGTAGTCAATCGACGACCACGAGGCTACAGGCCAACAGTCGTTCAGCTGCCAGAAAATGGAGCCCATGGTCTCCGGTCGCAAGCGCCGGAAGTGTTCGGCGCCGATCTTGATGCCCTCGGCCTGCACCACCTGGCTGACGTAAAGAAAACTCGGAAAATCCTTTGGCGCTGGATAGTCCTTGGCCGTGTAGTCCTGGATGATGGAGTTGCCTTCGTTGTTTTTCTGGTGGGCCAGCATCACCGGAGTGAAGATGCCGGTGCGATCTTCGGGCTGGGTAAAGCTCTCTACAGTGCGCATCTCCGGAAAGGACTGGAAGCCGAACTCGGTGACAAAACGCCAATGATGTTTCTCATATTCGGAGAAAGGCACGCGGCCATGCCAGACGCTCCAGTCGTGCTGATCGCCGCTCTGGTAATGGTCGCTGAGGGGTTCATAGTCGGCGCTGGGCGAGCTGGGCCAGTAGGGCGTCTCTGCATCGAACCGCGCAATTACGCGAGGCAGGATGCCGCTAAACTCGGTGAGGTAATCCTGCCACATCTGCAACCTTATATCCGGAGGCAAGCTGTTCCTCGTCCCCCAGCCAAAGGCGCTCTCGGTCTCGTTGTTGCCGCACCAGATCACAATGCTGGGATGATTGCGCAATCGGCGCACCTGATCCTCGGCCTCGGCTTCAATATTTTGCTTGAATGTGTAGGTTCCCGGCTGCCAATCGTTGCCGAACATGAAGTCCTGCCAGACCATAATGCCCAGTTCGTCGCAAATTTCGTAGAACTCGTCGCTCTCGTAGTAGCCGCCGCCCCAGTGGCGAATCATGTTCATGTTGGCGTCGCGCGCCGATTGCAGAATTCGCCGATAGTTGGCCGTGGTCACGCGATTAGGAAAGCTATCGAAGGGAATCACGTCTGCGCCTTTGGCAAAGACGGGGATGCCGTTGACTATAAATTCAAAGCTGCGGCCCCACTTGTCCAGCTCCCGATGCAGAACGATGGAGCGCAGGCCGGTCTTGACTATGCGCTCTTCGATTCCCTGCCCGGTTGTGGCCATCTGCACGGTGAACTCATAAAGCGGCTGCTCGCCGTAGCCGGCAGGATACCAGAGCTTAGGTTTTTGAATTTCAATAGGCAGATCAACGATGTTTCGGCCAACATGAAAGTTGACCTTCACAGGCAATGACACTGGTTTGCCGTTATCTAAGTACTTCACCATCACGTCGGCGGAACCGTCGCTTCCGGCCTCAATCTCCACCTCCGCGTCGAGGTGCGCCACTTCTCTGCTCACGTCGCGCTGGAGAATGTGAAAGTCGGCAATGCGCGCGGGACCCCAGCCTTCCAAACGCACCGGCTTCCAGATTCCGCTGGTCACAAAACGCGGGCCCCAATCCCAGCCGTACTCATAGGCGGGCTTGCGTAGGTAGGTCTTGGCCTCGGTCTTGGTCTTAGGTTGCCATGGGTCGTCAGCTGCCACCACAGCGGCGGCCTTGATGGGCGACGGAAAAACAATGCTCAGCATGTTTTTGCCGGCGTGCAGATGACTCTTGGCGGGCACTCTCCAGACGCGAAAGCTGTTACCGGCGCTGAGCAGCTTTGCGCCGTTCAAAGAAACCTCGGCGGCTCCATCGAGGCCGTCAAAGACCAAGTCTACGTTAGAGTGAGCGAGCAAAGCCGGCGTTACCTCGAAGCTCAACTGGTACTCCCAGCTCTCCTGCTCAATCCATTGCAACTTGGCCTCGTTGTCGCGAAAGAAGGGGTCGGTAATCTTCTTGTTGGCCAGCAGGTCAAGGTGCACGTCTCCGGGCACGGTGGCGGGAAGCCAGCCGTTCTCTCCCTGCTCGGCGCCGGCCGTAATCTGCCGGAACTGCCAGCCATGGTCGAGCGCCAAAACGATATTCTGCGCCGGACTCCGCACCGCTTTGGCCTGCGACTGCGCCAACTCTCCTCCCATGCCAACACCCGCACCCAACAGGGCGCACAACAACACACAACCGGCACTTGCTGCTCGCATCCGATCTCCTCCAGGCCTTTCGCTGAACCGATAGGACGGCCAGGAGAGGCAACTCATGAAATCGCTCATTAGCGTATCATGGTGCGCTTGCGGGTCAAACTCATCTGTTCTTTACCAGGATCGAGAGCTGCTCATTTTTTGTCTGTCAGAACCATCCGGTAAAGCGCATCCCACTCATCGGCTTTGGCCTCCATGCTGAAACAGGCCTCGATGCGTTCACGCGCCGCCATGCCCAGCCTGCGGCGCTCTTCGTCCGGCCTGCGCATCATCTCCAGCATCGCCTCGGCCAACCTTTCCGGGCTCTTGGCGGGAACGATCACGCCAGCCTCGCCTACCAACTCGCGTACGCCGCCGACATCAGTGGCGACGACCAGCTTCTCCATGGCCATCGCTTCGCCAACGGCAAGCGGCATTCCCTCCCATGCCGAGGCCAGTACAAAGCCGTCGGCAGCATCCAGCAGGGCAGGCATATCGCGGCGCAAACCCAGCCAGCGAATGGAATTCCCCAAATCAGCCGCCATTAATTGAATTGCCGCGGACCCGGCCCCAGCGGTCTCTCCGGCAATCCAAAGACAAGCCGTGGGGACGGAGGCGCGAACGCGAGCAAAGGCGCTGAGCAGGTTGGGATAGTCTTTGGCAGGCACAATGCGCCCCGCTGTCAGCCAGACGAACTCTTCCCCTGATCCCACCTCTGCACGGAAGCGCATGCGGCGCTCGGGACTGGGCACGAACTCCATGGTGTCGATTCCATTGGCGAGGACCGTCAATTTGCGGGCGGGGACTGCCTTAAGGAGCGCATACCGATCGGCTGCTGCCTGGCTTACGGCGGTAGTGCGGCAACTGAGGGAGTCAGTAAGCCGGTAGGCCAGCATGCGCGGCCAAGGTCCTTCGTAAACGTTGTGAATGGTGGAGATAACAGCCGCTCCCGGAAGCATTATCTTGAGCAGACGGGCCGCCATGTTGGCAGGATAGGTGTGGCTGTGGATCAGGTCAGGTTGGAAGTCGCGCAGAAAGTGGCGAGCTTTCCACAGGCCGGCCAGAAGGCTGGCCGGTGTCCTGCGCATGTCGAGGTGGGCAGGTTCAAGGGTGGTGGACCACTCTTCGAGCTGGCGGCAACGGAGCACGAGCAGCGTGACCGCATGGCCGCGCGCCGCCATGCGTTCCGCCAGCGCCAACGCCTGCCGTTCCGCTCCGCCGACACCCAGTGAGGTGAGCACGTACGCGATCCGCATTTCACTCACACCTTGCAATAAATCAAGTGGGACGATGATAACGCGCGTGGTCATGCTTTGGCAGCATCCCGATTTGGACCCATCGTTGCCCGTGTGCCATTATGTTCACCGGAAATTGGAAATGGGAAAATTGCCCTCACGTGAGTTTGGGAATCTGGTAAAATTGTAAGTGTTTCCAAGATAGGTGAGGTGGTTCCATGGACCTGGGCGAGTGGGTGAAATCCAATGCCGAATATGGCCGGCGGTTGGTAGACTCTGGAATCGAGGGGGCGCGTTCCGGTAAGCAGGAGTTCCTCGACGGAGAACCTCTTGCTCCTTTTCTTGGCGAGTCGTTTAAAGGCGCGCTGCTGCCCGCCGCTGTGGGAGCATGCGTCGGCGTGTTGGTGGGGTATCCCATCTGCCGGCGAAAATCCCCGGCTGTCACATGGGCGTATGGTTTGCTGGGTTGCGCCATCGGGCTGGGCGCAGGCTTCGCATGGAATAGCCGCCATCTCAGCGCAAGCGTAGCCGAAAATGCGTTGAAGAACATAGGCAAGGTGCGCGATGAGCGGTGGTTGACCAAGAATCCTGTCAATTACGCGTAGAATCCGGGCACGAAGCAATTCAAAACGAAAAACCCGCCATCCGGCAATAGTGTTACTGCCTTATGGCGGGTTTTTATTGGTTTTGCTGTCGCAGCGAGAAGAAAATCTCAGACTCCCTTCCCGCGCATAAAATCCTATCGCCACGACACACCAGCCGCCATGCCGTCAACGCAGCGGCCATATTTGTGCCGGAGTTGTAGCTGAATTTCGGCTCCTGGTGCGCCACATTTGCGGCGCACCAGGAGCCACGTTGATTTGGCCGGAACTCTGGCCTGGTTCTACTGAGGCTGCGTAGTGCCACCTTGAGCCGTTTCGGTGTTCACATCCGTCTCTGCCTGATCGGCTTGCTGGGTCTGCTGCTGAATCTCAGTCCCGGCGTTCGGATCCGCTGGAGGTGCAATTTCAGCATACTGCGCCGGAGCCGGCGGTGCTTGCGCCGCTTGTGGAGCAGGCGGGATTCCTCCCTTGCCCTGCTTGTTCTGCAGTTCCTGGAGTCCTGTGTCGATCAGTTCCCTCATGCGGTTCTGCATCTCCTGCAGGTCGGCCACTTGCACCGTCACCGTGTTGGATTTCTGGCACTCATTGCCGCCCTTGCTGGCCAACACCACCAGGTCCGCCGCTGTCGCGTCGGGTGGAGGCGGGTTCATCAGGCCAAGTACATCGCCGTCGCTCAGAGCGCACTCGTTCTGGTTGGAGTCCACAACATCCAGCGCGCTACCGACAACAAATACATGCCTGTGGCCGTCACCCAACATGCGCGCAATCCCGCTGGAACCGGGGTCGATGTCCTGATTCTGCGCGTTCTGTTGCGCCTCCTGGTTCTCCAGAGCCAACTGGCCCTTTACCTCATCGGCAACCTCCTGTTTCACGTCGGGCGTCAACTCCGGAGCGCCGCCCGCGGAGGACTGAGCGCCGTCAACTTCGCCTGCCTCCTGATGGGCCGCATAGGCGGTCTGCAAGTCCTGCGAGATCAGGTAGTCCGTCAGCCAGAACGCTGCGCTGGGGTACACCGGATAGGGCGCAAAGTAGCCGCCGTAGTACCCGTACCAGGGAGCGCCTCCCCAACCCCAACCGTAACTGATCGGGCTTGCCCACGGGTTATACGCCCACCCATAAAAACCGGGGCGATAAAAGTGGTCAGGGGCATACACGTCCATATGTCTGCCGCGATAGTCATAGCCGTGATAGAAGTGGCTGTACGTGCGCCCGTGGTAGGAGTAGCTTCGCCGCCCGAAATCGTGGCCATGGTAACTGTACGGGCGTTGCACATATCCCGGACGGCCACGCTCGCCATAAACGTGACTGTGGTCGGGGCGATCTACATGGATTGCGCGGTTGCCGTTCAGCCCGTGATGCACATCCATGCCCCGCTTGGGGTCATGCACGTCGCTAATCTTGCCATTGGGCCGCTTGGTTAACGCGGCGCCGTTCTTGGCGACATGCGTATTGCTGCCCTTGGGCGCGAGACCATTCCCGATGTTCGAGTGGCTGCCGAAGTTAGAGTTGTGCGCGCTACTGATGTTATGTGATGTTGTGACTGAGTGCGCCCCGCCGATGGTCGTCGGTCCATGCGTGGTGGCCCCGCCTTTACCGTCAGTGAGCGGTCCATGCGTGGTGGCACCGCTGTTGGTCGTCGGTCCGTGTGTGGTGGCCCCACCGTTGGTCGTCGGTCCATGCGTGGGTGTCACGCTTGTAGGTCCATGTGTGGTGGCTCCGCCTGTCGTCGGTCCATGCGTGGTGGTCCCGCCGCCGCCAGTATTCATGTTGGTGGCTCCGCCGGTGGTGGGTCCATGCGTCGTAGCTCCGCCCGTGGTTGGTCCATGTGTCGTGGCTCCGCCGGTGGTGGGTCCATGCGTCTGCATAGTTGCCCCGCCAGTGGTCGGTCCATGCGTGGTAGTCCCGCCGCCGCCAGTATTCATGTTGGTGGCTCCGCCGGTGGTGGGTCCATGCGTCTGCATAGTTGCCCCGCCAGTGGTCGGTCCATGTGTGGTAGTCCCGCCGCCGCCAGTATTCATGTTGGTGGCTCCGCCGGTGGTGGGTCCATGCGTCTGCATAGTTGCCCCGCCGGTGGTCGGCCCGTGCGTCTGCATGGTAGCCCCGCCAGTTGTTGGTC